>NZ_CP040059.1:984605-1312807 GCF_005280755.1 Coxiella burnetii | reverse complement strand
AGCCGGCCACGATTTGGGAGCGATGTCGGTGCAATGTGCAAGACGAGCGGATGTTTTAAAATTGTGGTTTTCATAGCGTTATTATGGAAAAAAAGGGCTTGAAAAAAGAATGAATGCACTCATGGCGATGGCAGAATATGCCGAACAAAAAATTTTAGCGGCACCTCAATTAGAGCTAGTCACGCCTCGGCAATCTTTGTGCCTTTGTTTTCGCTGTTTGCCAACGGCCCAAGAAGACATCAACGGCTTTAACGTACAACTTCGCAATAAACTTTATCAATCCGGCAAGAGTTTTATTGATTACGCTCATTTGGATGGCAAGGTCATTTTTCGCTTAGCGATTACTAATCCCGAATTGTCGGAAGCTGACATTGACCAATGTATAAAAAACATATTAGAAACAGCAGGGCGTTATTAAACGCTGATTTTTTCGTCCTTTCGTAAGGTAAACACTTCGTAACCGGTTTCCGTTACGGCGAGAGTGTGCTCCCATTGGGCAGAGAGGCGACGATCTTTGGTAACTACTGTCCAATCATCATTAAGTAATTTCACATAGCGTTTTCCGGCGTTGATCATAGGTTCGATGGTAAAAGTCATCCCTGGACGTAAAACAGCACCGGTGCCGGGACGACCATAGTGAAGCACTTGCAATTCAGGCTCGTGAAAGATGCTTCCAATGCCATGCCCGCAATATTCTCGAACGACAGAATAATGATTTTTCTCCGCATGCGCTTGAATGGCCGCGCCAATGTCACCAAGCGGCGTGCCCGGTTTAACCATGCTGATGCCGATATAGAGACATTCCTGTGTGATTCTAACTAGACGCTGTGCATGAGAAGGAATTTTGCCAACAGCAAACATTTTGCTGGTGTCTCCATGATAACCGTTTTTGATGACGGTAATGTCGATATTGATGATGTCGCCCTCTTTTAATTTTTTGTCGTTGGGAATGCCGTGACAAACAACGTGATTAACCGAAGTGCAAATCGATTTGGGGAAGCCATGATAGTTAAGTGGCGCTGGAATAGCCTTCTGTGTTTGCGTGATGTAATCGTGACAAATCGCGTTGAGTTCGTTGGTGGTAATTCCCGCTTTCACGTAAGGCTCAATCATCTCGAGCACTTCCGCCGCCAACTGGCCAGCAATGCGCATTTTTTCCAGCTCTTCGGGTGTTTTGATCGATATCGGCATGGGAGGGAGTATAAAAGTTAGCGGATGAGCAGGCAAGCTAACTTAAAAATTTTGGTAAACAGATCGAGCCTATCAGGCCCTCTGCTTGCTTCACTTTGGAGTCAACCTTGTGGGTGTCGTCATACGAGGTGTCAATCTCCTCAGAAAGGGATCTTCATCTGAAGACTCTTCAAAAATGAAGGGTGGAGTGGGAAACTGAGTAAGCTGGGTACGTGTGTAGCCGGCAAAATTCACATACCCAGCCGTAGTTAATCTAAACGCTGAATGCGTGGATGTATAAGCGACTCCCTCAAGCTTTCTTAGGCTTTTGATTCGGTATTGAAAAAGCCCCCTTTCGATCACTTCCGAGCCTGTTTCCTCTACTTTTTTCTCTTCGGTCTCCTGAATATAACCTTCTTTCATGAGAATATTACACAATTTTCGCATGGATTGACTCATTTCTGCCGTGGTTACCTGCACTGAAGTAGCTATCTTGCATGCCTTGTCCTCAAATAAAGGACGTCGTTGATGCTCTATCGCTTTACGTAAATTCGAGCGTAAATTACAAATCTGAGAAATTAATTTTTCGTTTTCACGCTCACTCCCCTCAACTGAGTTTTCTTTTAAAGTGTTGATGAGTGCTTCTTGAATTTTAGCGGCTTTTCTCTTCATTCCGATAGTGAAGAAACGGCTACCGGATCGGTATTCCCTAATTAATTCTTCAATACAATGCCTAATGGATTCGGGTTCCTTATTGGGCATGGCAACCTCCTTAATTTCGTTGTTAATGAGTACAGCGCCACAGCTCTATTTTACAGTAACCATATTAAGGCTATATGAAGGGTGCTTTTCTTCCATCGCGGGCCTCTTTATGGTATAAAAGTGCGGCAAAATACACACACTTATCGGCACATGATCCCGGGTGCCCTGTTTCGACGGGTCGGGTCATGGGGTAGGTGGAGGTTTAACCCGGAGATAAAAATGACTGATATAACCATGCGTCAACTGCTGGAAGCTGGTGTTCATTTTGGACATCAAACTCGCTATTGGAACCCCAAAATGGCTCCCTATATTTATGGGGCCCGTCAAAAGATCCATATAATCAACCTTGAAGAGACCTTGCCCGCTTTTCGAGATGCCTTGAAGTTCGTAAAGGAAGTTGCTTCCAAACGCGGCAAAGTGCTGTTTGTGGGGACAAAATTTGCGGCACGCGAAATTGTAAAAGAAGAAGCCACGCGCTGCGGTATGCCCTATGTGGATTATCGCTGGTTGGGCGGAATGTTGACTAACTACAAAACCATTCGCCAGTCGATTAAACGACTCAAGGAATTAGAAGAACGTCTGGAGAATGAAGAAAATTTAGTCGGTATGACGAAAAAAGAAATCCTAAATTTGATGCGCGAAAAAGAAAAATTGTCAGCTAATTTGGCTGGCATTAAAAATATGGGCAGCTTGCCAGATGTGCTGTTTGTCATTGACGTGGAACATGAGAGAAACGCCGTTCAGGAAGCAAATCGTTTAGGCATAACGGTTCTGGGAATCGTCGATACCAATGCCAGTCCCGATAACATCGATCACGTTATCCCGGGTAATGATGATGCCATTCGCGCCATTCGACTTTATTGCAAAGCGATAGCGGACACTATTATTGACGCCCGCAGCGTGTTGGAGTTGCAAAAGGACGAAGAAGCTAAAGAAGAAAAAACCAAGGCAAAAACCACGGCGAAGAAAGTCGTCACTAAGAAAGCGAAAGTAGCCGAAAAGGCACAAGCCGCAGCGGAGAAAAAATCCGAAAAACCGACAACTGAGAAAAGACCAACGAAAGAAGCCGCTGAAACGAAAGAAACTTCTGAAGAGCCTAAGACTAAAGAAGTGCAGCAGCCCATAGAAGCCAGTAAAGCTGAGGCGGAAGAAGGCAAATAGGAGAGAACGATGACAACAATTACACCGATTATGGTTAAAGAGCTGCGCGAACGCACCGGTGCTGCGGTGATGGCGTGTAAGAAGGCGCTGCAAGAAACCAACGGCGATATGGAGGCCGCCATCGATCTTCTGCGCAAAGCGGGAGACGCAAAAGCAGCAAAACGCGCTGGAAAAACGGCGGCTGAGGGAGTGATTGTCATTGCCATCAGCAAAGATCAAAAGAAAGGCTTTATGGCCGAAGTAAATAGCGAAACCGATTTTGTGGCTCGAGACACTAATTTTATGGCTTTCGCTTCCAAGGTGGCCGAGCGGGGTTTAGCAGAAGGGGTGAGCGACGTTGCTGCCACGCTAGCGCTTCCGATTGAACCGAATTCTTCTTCAACCATTGAAGACGAGAGAAAAGCGTTGGTTAATAGGATTGGTGAAAATATTCAAATTCGCCGGGTAGCCAGTTTATCCTCGGACGGCGTTGTTGGTCATTATAGCCACGGCGGCCGTATCGGTGTTTTGCTCGCACTCGATGTGCCTAACCCTGAATTGGCGAAAGGACTTGCCATGCACGTTGCGGCTTTTAACCCGCAAGCGGTGAGTGCTAATCAGGTTTCCACCGAATTTGTGGAAAAAGAAAAGGAAATCTTTTTAGCGCGAGCCCAAGAAACAGGAAAACCGGCAAACATTATCGAAAAAATGGTTAAAGGCCAGGTGGAAAAACTCTTAAAAGAGGTCAGCTTAGAAGGCCAATCTTTCGTGAAAGATCCTGAAAAGTTGGTCGGTGATTTGTTGAAAGCAGAAAAAGCAAAAGTGTTAGCATTCCTTCGTTTTGAGGTGGGGGAAGGCGTTGAAAAAGAATCGCAAAATTTTGCTGATGAGGTAATGGCGCAAGTACAAGGAAATCGTTAATGACGAATGGACCCCAACCACTCTACCGCCGCGTACTCTTGAAAATGAGTGGTGAGGCGCTTATGGGAAAGGGTCTTCATGCCATTGACCCAAATGTTTTGGACCGGATGGCGAAAGACGTTACCCAGGTTTACCAATTGGGCGTACAGATAGCCATTGTTATCGGCGGAGGTAACTTTTTTCGGGGCGCTGCGCTTCAAGCCGCTGGCATTAACCGCATCACCGGCGACTATATGGGGATGTTGGCAACATTAATGAATGCCTTGGCACTGCGCGATGCTTTTGAGCGTTCCAATTTGCCCGTACGGATTTTGTCAGCCATCCCGATGACGGGCGTTGCCGATGCCTTTCACCGGCGCAAAGCCATTCATCATTTACAACAAGGGCGAGTCGTTATATTTGCTGCCGGCACGGGGAATCCTTTGGTGACGACAGATTCGGCGGCCAGCTTGCGGGGTATTGAGATCAATGCAGATGTCGTTTTGAAAGCCACCAATGTGGATGGGGTTTATTCCGACGATCCAGCAAAAAACCCACAAGCCAAATTGTATAAACATTTATCTTATCAAGAAGCGCTAAAAAAAGAATTAGCGGTCATGGACTTGGCGGCATTTTGCCAATGTCGCGACTATAACATGCCCCTTCGAGTTTTTAATATTAATAAGCCAGGCGCGTTGCTCAGCGTTATTATGAACCAAGAAGAAGGAACGCTGGTTGATCAAGGCCAGTAGCCCGTATGAAGCGAAGCGTAATACGGGAACTAAGAAGAGCATTCTTCCTCGGGGGAATGACTATTTAGGAGAAAAACATGATTAACGACATTATTAACGATTCAAAATCGCGAATGGAAAAAAGTTTGGGTTCTCTGAAAACGGAATTAGCGAAATTGCGAACGTGTCGAGCGCACCCGAGTTTACTCGAACATATTAAAGTGGATTACTACAATGTTGAAACTCCGCTGAGCCAAGTAGCTTCGATCGCCATTGAAAATCCACGAACGCTGTCGATTACCCCGTGGGAAAAAAACATGGTGGGGCCCATCGAAAAAGCCATTCAAAAGGCTGACTTAGGCTTAAATCCTGCCACAGTAGGAATGGTTATCCGCGTTCCCTTACCCCCCTTAACCGAAGAGCGCAGAAAAGAGTTGGCGCGGGTGGTGCGGGAGGAAGCAGAACACGCTCGAGTCGCGATACGGAATATTCGTCGAGAAGCCAATAACGATTTAAAGGAATTAATGAAGGAAAAGGAGATCAGTGAAGATGAGGAGCGTCGTGCACAAACGGCTATCCAAAAACTGACGGACGCACAAATCGCTGAAGTGGATAAAATGGCTTCCCAAAAAGAAGCGGATTTAATGGCTGTATGATACCAAGACATGTTGCAATTGTAATGGACGGCAATGGTCGGTGGGCTAACCGTCGTGGCTTGCCGCGTGTGGCGGGACATCGCGCGGGCGCTAAAGTCGTTCGTCGAATAGTTGAATACGCGGCTGAAAAGCCACTCGAAGTGTTAACGCTTTTTGCTTTTAGCATTGAGAATCGGGCGCGGCCCCAATCGGAAGTCAATTTTTTGATGTCATTATTTTTAGATTCTCTCAAAAAGAATACCGAGGAATTGCATAAAAACAATGTGCAGCTTCGCGTAATCGGCGATCACCGAGAATTTGATAAAAAAATGCTTGCGCAAATTCAAACCTCTCAAGATCTCACAAAGCACAATACCGGTTTAAAATTAATTATTGCCCTGAATTACAGCGGCCGCTGGGATATCCTGCAGGCCGTTCAACGAATGGCTGAGAAAATAAAAAATCAAGAGCTTACTTCTGAATTAATGAGCGCGGAATTATTTCAAAACTATTTATGTTTAAGTGATCTACCAGAACCGGATTTGTTAATCCGTACAAGTGGGGAACAACGGTTGAGCAATTTTATGTTATGGCAATTTGCCTATACTGAAATTTACTTCACGCCCGCCCTATGGCCTGATTTTAATGAAGAAACTTTTGATCAAGCCTTGGCGTTTTACCGTACCCGTCAACGCCGATTTGGCTTAACGCCTGAACAGGTTGAAAAATAACATGCTTAAATATCGCGTCCTTACGGCGTTAATTTTATTTTTTTTCGTATTATTAGCCATTTGGTTTTTACCCATGCCCTGGTTCGCTATTTTAATTGGGGCGATTATGATTTGGGCTGCGTGGGAATGGTCTGCTTTGGCAGGCATTAAAAATAAATACTGGCGCGGTTTTTACGTGATATTATTGGGGATCACGTTATTTGCTGCTTATTATTTACCTATTTTTTGGGTATTAATCGCCTCAGTAATCCTTTGGTTGTGGGCGGCAGTAGCCATTTTTTGTTATGCCATTTACATAGCACCCTTGGGGTTTCAATATCCGGCAGTAAAATTGATTGTCGGGTTTTTTGCTTTAATTTCTTGTTGGTTAGCTATCAATGCCCTACGAGAAGATATCGGCGGACCGGGCTGGTTATTATTTGGGTTGATGTTAGTTTGGTCGATGGACACAGGGGCTTATGCAGCAGGACGACTCTGGGGAAAACATACATTGATTGCTCGTGTCAGCCCTAAAAAAACTTGGGAAGGATTGGGCGGGGGAATAATTTTATCGCTATTGATTGCCGTTATCGGGGGGATTTTATTCCATTTGCCTTTCTCTCAATTATCTTTGGTAATCTTGCTTGCGTTGATTACAGTCTTTTTCGCTGTTATCGGTGATCTTTTTGAAAGCATGTTAAAACGCCAGGCGGGGGTTAAAGATAGCGGTCGATTATTACCTGGACATGGTGGTATACTTGATCGTGTCGACAGCTTGATTGTCGCCTTACCCATTTTTACACTAGGGTCTTTATTAATAAGCGGCTAAAAATTTTGGCACAGTTCTGTAGACTGGGGCCTGCCATCAATTCGCTAGGCTGAGCCAGAAATCGCCGATTTTTGAGGATCGCAGCATACATAGCAGTATATGATCAGCGGACCATAGAAAGTCAACGAGTTATGGCCAGATAGTAGAATAGATAACAGGCTCTAGAGAGGAAGCCTTATGATAAAGAATTATTACTCTGGAATGATTACGGCTAGTTTGCTGTTAGCGTTTCTTACTTTAATCATCGTTATTATTAATTTTTTTAATATCCCTATCGCTTCCTCTGTTTTTATTTTTTCTCTCATTTGGACTGTAGCAGCGATTTTATTTTTGATTATGACTTATAAATCACCGCAGGTGGGTTTTTTGCTTTCCGTTTTTTGTATCCTCACCGTGATTAGAATTCTGGGTGTGAATGGTTTATATATCGCGGTGGCGCCTGCTTGCCTTGCGTTTTTAATTCTTATAATTCTTTTTTTCTATATTGCTTATCAAAACGTCCATTATTTTGAAACCAGTCAGCAATTTTCGTACGGCATTCCAAATCGTATTAGCGCTTTTGAATGGCATTTGACTTTTATACGGATGTACATCGGCTACGATTTGATTGCCCACTTCGCCGAGAAATTATTTGCTGGTCCTGTTTCTTTTCAAGGAGATGTGAAAGCTTTTTTGGGCTTAGGAATAACAAATCCCGATTTTTTGGTGAGATTAGCAGGACTTTGCGAATTAGGAGGCGCGATAGCCATCGGCCTTGGATTTTTAACACGTTTGGGATCATTGGGCATCACACTTTATTTAATAATCACTACGGTGCTAGGCAATCATTTTCAAAAAGGGTTTATATGGGCAAACCCAGGCGGTGGTTGGGAATACCCTGTTATGTGGGCGGTACTATTATTGAGTTTCTGCGTTCTAGGCGCGGGTAAATATTCCATTGATGCCTCGCTCCAACAAAAATTTGAACTACCCCAATGGCTCCAAAAATTAATGGGCGCGCCACTCCCGCAAAGTAAAACTTGAAGACATTCTGAGAAACGCCTTCATGTTTCAAACGGTTATCTGAAGAAATAAGCTAATGAAAAGGTAATGGTATTTATGTCAGGCAGGAAGTTTTTTGCGGCATCAACAACACCGATATTGCGACGTCCAAATACACGCATATATTCGGTAATCAACATGAGATGGTGCGCAAGATGTACATTAAATCCAGCAACGACTTGAGGGCGGTAGAAAGTAGTTTTTACGCGGGGGGCTTGTACAACGATAGTCTCAGGATTAATGATACCAAATTTTGCTATCGATACTCGTGAATGTGCGTTTTTGTATACGATGGCTAAACCGCCACCCAAAAACAAGTCTATTAACCGGGTGGGGTAAAGTAACTTCGCTGTTAAATTTAAAAGATTTAGCGAGCTTTTTTCATTGGACTCAAATCCTCCGAGCAATGTGACTGGAGGGACAATATTCCCTTGTATGATGCCCGCATCGTGTTCAGTAAAGCTGGGTGGGCGAATGTAACCCATCTCCAGGGCAATGCAATAGAGTTGATAACCTACCATCGCTTTGAAGACTGCATTTGAGGCATGAATCAGTTGTGCTGTTCCTACACCAAAAATGCTCGGCGGTTCTCGCAGCTCAGTAAAGCTTTTCTGGCTTGCACTTGACCACCCGGCACCTAACCCAGCACCTAAATAAAAACCAGAAACTCCGTGGAACGCAGGCGCAGTTTGATAACAAACGATAGCAGTTAATAAAATCAGCAGTCGTCTAAGGATTTTTGATAGCAAGGATTTCATCAGTTGACCTTCCTTTAACTGATTAACTTTTTGAAAGATAGCAGATTTTATTACTCTAGAACAGTCCAATTGGGATGTAGCGATTCCCCGTATTTCGCTTCGCTCCATACGGGCTACCTGACTCCATGATTAAAGTAGAATACGGAGGAATCTTATTGTTGACGCATGGAATAAAAAGTATAATGCAGGCCATAATTAACTGGTTTTAGTATGGTAGGTGAAAAATGTCGTCGTCAATCCCAACTTCCCCAGCTCGTCCCTCAATTAAAAAGATTTTAGATTCGATCGCTCCTCTTTTTAACGAAAGGGCGACAAACAGCTCTAATCTACTGACTCTTGGAACCGGTGGTTTTGCAAAAGTTGAAGAATTTGACGGTTTAGCCAAACGCTCTTTTTTGAAAAAATCTGCTAGGCCTATACTTTCTTCTGCACTTGAACAAGCGGTGAATGAGTTGAAGATCGATACTCGTTTTCTCGCACTGCCACACTACCTTAATCGAGATGAAGAACAACCTGCTTCTTTTAGCGCTTTTGCAGAAGATGGGGACTTAGGAACTTATTGGAAGAATGTCAATGTGGAAAATCTTGCTGCTCTAAGATTTTATCCAAGGCGTGCGGATATACAAATTTTATTTGGCCAGCTTGTATTGGGCGTGGAAACGTTGCACAAGAATAAATTGGTTCACCGTGATTTAAAACCTTTTAATATTCTTGTTTATCCAGGGGGGCACTTACGTATTTCTGATTTAGATGAAGTAACTAAAGTAGAAGTAAATGAAAAAGGAAAAAATAAAATTCATGGTCTTATTGGAACGCGTGGATATTGGCCTAAAGAAATACGAAATTTACCTACGTGGGCATTATTTAATTATTTTGAAAATACTGATTTATTTTATATAGACTGTTATGCGTTGGCTTTAACCTTACGTGCATTGATATTCCCTGCTTTTTTGAACCTTGATTATGATTTTCACCATATAACTCCAGAGGAATATGAAAGAAAATTAAATCGGCGTTATGAGCCATACGAGCAAGGCCCACAATTTCGGATTGTCAAACGACTTATTTCTGATATAGAAAATAAAAGAATAACGTCGATTGATCAAATTAAAGAAAATGAATTTTTTGGTGACACGCCGGAAGAGCGAGCTTCTTTTTTCAAAGAATTAAAGAAAGTATATTCGCCTGTTATGGAGCGCAATGACTATAGTCGCGCCCACTATCTTCCCGACGATCCTTTTATGGTGCTACCTGCTGAAATACAATCGGTCGTGTTTTAAGCAGAGCATTTAGATGTTAAATTAACAGGAGGCATTAAGACAGCAGAAAGTATCGCCCCTATTTTTAACAATTATATCGAGGTTTTAGCAAAGATAAATATTGCCATCCAGAAAAATCTAAATAACGAATATTTTGAGTTTTTAGTTTCCCTTCGTCGAGAGTGCGCTGATCAAATTTCACATTTCATAGAAGACTTAGAATCCGAAAATATTTTAATATTGCCGGACTTAATTGAGAAACTTTATTCAGATCACGATAATGAAGCCGAGAATTATTCAGAATTGATGCAAAAAATTGATTATTTTTTAAGTAACGAATCTGATAGGATCAATTGTTACTATTTATCTCGATTAAAACGAATGCTTAGTTTGGATGTTTTAATAATGTCCGATCAAGAGAAACATGCTTCTTTGTTAGATGATTTCAACGCTTTTGATCAATCCCATTCTAACGAAGAAAAAAATCAGAAAGCTGTAGCAATTTTAGAGAAAATGAATCAAATAAAAGAGCCTAACGAAGCTGAAAAAAATTTAAAAACGACCTTTGAGCAGGAAATAAATTTAAAGATTAAAAAACAAACTTTTGAGCAGCTTAAGGATAAAGTGGAATATTTAAAAAAACTGAAGAGCTTAAAGGACGCTACAGGTTATCCTCAATTTAAAATCCTCACTTCAACGGTTCGCATGGGATTAGGCAATCCTATTTTAATATTTTCAAAGTCCGATTGTTCTTTATTAATGTATTTGGAAACACGCTTATTAAAGAAAAATGATTCCGTTGCCTTGGGGAAATTGGAAAAAATCCTAGATGCTCTATATGTTTATTTATACGATCCAAGTCCGGAAAAATATTCAGAATTAAAATCGACGCTGCAATTACGACGCGTGCATTCTCAACGACAGTCCCGCGGTGAAGAGTGGTTAAATGGATTAGAACGACAGAACCCGAATCTTCCTGGAATGAAAGCAGCCTAGCTGCCGTTTTACAACGGACAGACTAGGCTGGGGGAAATAATCAATAAGACATGTAATATGGATATTGCAATGATTGGCTGCTGTAATGGTTACCTGATGAGTTGCCTGTAAAGATTGTCAGTAAACTCGTGCAAAGTAAGCCTGCAAATATAATTACAACAACGCTAGCAAGTGCTTTTCTCATTTGTCGATCCTCCGTGATTGTTTGGTTACACCTGATGTCTAGTTATGTCTAGCGTAGTTTAACGTCCTGTAAAACTACGATCTTTTCCTGAGACTAAGGCGAGTTTCCATCTTATCTCAGGAGGGGAAGATAACAAGGGCGGGGGAATTGAAAAAATACCGGCGGTTCCGAGCCCATCCAGATAGCGTTCCCCTTTTTCAGGAATTTCAATCAGTTAATAATTAAAACTATTGTTTTTAATTAAATGAGGGGGAAAAATCTCCACTTTTTTTAGGAAATAGCTTACGGTTCTTTTGGAGCTTGGCTGCCCGGCCGGAATTGGATTAGGAGCTGAAAAATAGACGCACCAAATCATTAATAGTCGCTTGGACCATCAGGAAGATAAGAAATATCATGCCGATAGTCAAACCAATTAATTGAATGCGTTCCGGGACGGGGCGGCGGAAGAGGCCTTCAATTACTTGAAATAAAAGGTGCCCTCCATCTAAGCCGGGGATGGGCAGCAAATTAATAAAGCCAATGGTTAGACTGATGAATCCAATAAAGCCTAAATACACTTGCAAGCCCGCTTGCGTCGCTTTACCCGCCGCTTGAAATACCGTAATTGGCCCCCCTAATGTGTGAATGGAGACTTTGCCAATAACCATTTTGGCCATAACAATTAAATTGAAGGTGAAAAGACGCCAGCTTTGTTCCACAGCAGGTAGCCAGGCGCTCCATACCGTGTATTTCTCTTGATAAGTAAAATGGGGCGGCCACTGCGGGGGGCGCGACAGTATGCCTAAATAACCCACCGCTTTCCCGTCTTCTTTCATTGCATCCACTTTTAGTGGAATTCTACGGGCTTCATGATCGCGTAGAATGGTTAATTGAATTTCTTCATTGGGTTTTTTCTGAACCAGGTTGACGATTTGTAGCCAATCCTTAATCGGCTGGCCGTTGATAGCCGCGATTCGATCGCCCGATTGTAATTTTGCCTTTTCAGCCGGAGAATCTTTAGCAATCGATGCCACTATAGGAGGGACTTTTGGCTGATAAGGTGTTAGGCCCAGGCTTTTGAATACATCAGGACTCCGGCGGTCCAGTACCCACGTAGAGAGGTCCATTTCGTGGGTTTCCAATCGATCAGAATGCAGCGGCTTGACTTTCAATTCCATTTTAGAGCGGTCACCCATGCGTTTAATAATGGCCATCAATGCTTGCTGCCAGTTCTTAGTGCGTGTTTGGTCTATTTGAATCAACTCATCGCCAGCTTTCACGCCCGCTTGTGCGGCGATCGAGTGAGGGATCACTTCGCCGATAACAGGGCGCGTATGGGTAACACCCATCAGGTAAACCCCCCAAAAGGCGATAATTGCCAATAAAAGGTTGGTGAAAGGGCCGGCAAAGACGACCATCATTCTCACTAGTAAGGGTTTTTGGTTATAAGCGCGGTGAGCATCCTTGGGGGCGGTGGCTTCTTCACCTTCGCCGAGCATTTTGACATAACCGCCGAGTGGTAACATAGCGAGAACGTACTCGGTCCCGCTTTTACCTTTCCATCGCCACAATGCCTTGCCAAAACCAATGGAAAAACGCAATACTTTAATACCACAGGCCCGGGCGACGATAAAATGCCCTAATTCATGCAAAATGATGATACCGAAAATGGCTATAATGGCGCCGATAATAGCAACAGCTAGGCTCATAGAGCACCTATGTGCCCCCCTCGAGGGAAAGTGTCCAGCGTATGAGAAAAAATTGAGATAATGGCATTATTAGCACGATGTTAGAAAAAGCGGAAGAATGGTTAGCTACTACTGAACCCCAGCAGGACACTGATTTGCTGAAGCGAGCTTCTGTGCTTGCCGAAAAATTAGCTTCAACTTATGAAACGCCCGCTCACGAAGTATTAATAGAAAAGGGTTTGGCGATTGCTTCGTTGTTACAACCCTTGCACTGCGATAGCGAAACGTTAGCTGCCGCTTTATTGTATCCTACCGTTACCCAATCTGGCATTTCGCAGGAAGCGCTTACTGATCAAATCGGCAAATCAGTCGCCAAATTATTGATGGGTACAAAACGTATGGAAACGATCGATGATATGCTCATACGTAGCAGTGGATTTTCTCAACAACAAAATTTTGTTGATAACTTGCGAAAAATGTTGTTGGCGATGGTAGACGATGTTCGCATTGTTTTAATTAAATTATCCGAACGGCTGACCACGCTGCGTTATTCGCGCCATCAGCCTATCTCAGAGCAAAAAGATATCGCGCAAAAAATAATGGACCTTTATGCCCCTTTAGCGAACCGTTTGGGTGTGGGTCAATTTAAATGGCAGATGGAAGATTGGGCTTTTCGTTATCTCAATCCAAATGAGTACAGCCTAATTTCCAAATCGTTAAACATGCGTCGGGTTGAGCGGGAAAAATATATCGAAAAATTGATTGAGTATTTAGAAGGCATATTCCACGGAAGCGATATTGAAAAATATAATATTTCTGGGCGGGCGAAACATATTTACAGTATTTTTCGAAAAATTCAACGCAAGCAAGTGGATTTTAGTGAAATCTACGATACCAGCGCTGTTCGCATTTTGGTTTCTAGCTTAGAGGATTGTTATACCGCGTTAAGTATTGTTCATGCGCTCTGGGAACCTATCGCAAAAGAATTCGATGATTATATTGCGAAACCTAAAGACAACGGGTATCGCTCCATTCACACCGCCGTTATCGGGCCAGAGGGGCACAATATTGAAATTCAAATTAGAACTTATGGAATGCACGAGGAAGCTGAATTAGGGGTCGCGGCCCATTGGAAATATAAAGAAGGTAAAAAGGTGGCTTCGGATTATGAGGAAAAAATAAACTGGCTTCGCGAAGTGATGGATTGGCAAAAGGAGGTCAGTCCGGATGTCAAATGGCGTCAAATATTTGAAGATCATATTTATGTTTTTACACCCAACGGAGATGTTATTGATCTTGAAGCTGGAGCAACCCCCCTCGACTTTGCCTATCGCATCCACACGGAAATAGGACACCGCTGCCGTGGTGCTCGAGTGAATGGCAAAATGGTTCCTTTGACGCGCACTTTAAAAACGGGGGATTGTGTCGAGATTTTAATGGCAAAAGAAAGCAATCCCAGTCGAGATTGGTTAACGTTAGGCTATTTAAAAACCCGTCAGGCGCAAAACAAAGTTCGCCATTGGTTTCATAAAAAAGACAGAGAAAAGCAAGCAGCGGTTGGAGAATCCATTTGGGAAAAAACCTATCCCAAAGCGGGTTTATTAAAAAACGATCTTAATCAAATTTATTCAGCCTTTAATTTTAGTTCGGTAACGGATTTATTGGCGGCTATAGGTTCAGGCGATATTGGTATTCAAACCATTTTAAATCGGTTGCGTGCCCTAAAAATTGGCGACGAAAAAACACCTCTGGAATCTCCCGTTCGTGAAGTCGCCTCGGCTTCTCCCAAAGCAGGTGCCTTTATTAGTATCGAAGGAATAGGGAATTTACTTACTCAACTAGCTCGTTGTTGTCAGCCAATACCCGGTGATCCCATTATCGGTTATATAACGAAGGGTCGTGGTATCACCATTCATCATCAAGCGTGTGTTAATATTCAGCAAGCCATTAAATATCGGCCCCAGCGAGTGACGGCCGTTCAATGGGGAGATTCTTTTCCCCAACAATACCCAGTCGATATCGATATCGTCGCTCACGATCGTGCTGGCGTTATTCGTGACATCAGCAATTGTATTGCTGATGAAAAAGTAGCTATTTTGGGATTAAATAGCCGGGTGGATAAACTCGAAAACCGATATTACATTCATCTCACCATTGAAATTAAAAATTTAGAAGCGCTTGAGAAAATTATTAAACGTTTGCAACAGTTGCCCGATATTCTTTTTCTAAAAAGAAGACGTTAATGTTATTCAACAACCGTTATCCCCGAAGGCGCCTAATACATGACTTTATCTTTTTTCTTATCCCAGGCTTCAAACAAAGGCAAAGCCTCTTCGCGCAAGCACTGCACCATAACTAAATCGCGTTGGGATAGAGGTTTGCGTATTTGTTCGTAATAATAAGCGTCCTTGAAACCGATGTTCTCAGCGTCTTTTTTAGTTAAAGAAAAAATGATTTTATCGATCCGAGCCCAATAACAAGCTCCCAGACACATGGGACAAGGCTCACAATTAACGTATAAATAACATCCCGTTAAATTAAACGTATTGAGTTTTTGACAAGCTTCTCGGATAGCGACAATTTCGCTATGTGCGGTTGGGTCGTTTGAAGTGGTCACACGATTGACACCTTTGGCAATAATTTTGGAATCGCGGACAATAAGAGCTCCAAACGGTCCGCCTAAATTATGCGAAATAGAATTTTTGACTAAGTCAAAAACTTCATGCAAAAATTGTTTATCATTATTTTCTTTCATAAACGGCTCACTTGATTAATCAGTTTTTCGACTTTTAATTGAGACTCTTGATATTCACTTTCCAGTTCAGAATCAGCAACAATGCCGCCACCGCCATAGCAATGTATTCGGTTGCGATCACAAATTAAGGTGCGAATCATAATATTGCAATCCAAATCGCCGCTGATATCGAGATAACCCAGCGCACCACAATAAACGGAACGGTGATGCGTTTCGAGACTTTCAATAATTTGCATTGCGCTCAATTTAGGCGCGCCCGTGATAGAGCCGCCCGGAAAGCAATGCCGCAATAAATCAAGCGCATCTTGATTATCCTGCAAATGTCCTGTAATGGTGCTAACGAGATGATGGACATTGGGGAAACTTTCCAGCGCAACTAATTTAGGTACACGAATGGAGTTAGGTTTGCAGCATTTTGACAGATCATTTCGTAATAAATCGACAATCATTAAATTTTCAGCACGGTCTTTTTCACTATTTAATAAACTTTCTGCTGAGCGCTGGTCTTCAAATGGATCTTTAAATCGAGGTGCGGTGCCTTTAATGGGTTTTGTTTCCACTTGGTTTTTTTCTACTCGCAAAAACCGTTCTGGAGAAAAGCTTAAAATCGCCCTCTGATTGTCAAGGTTAAAGTACGTCGAAAAGGGAGTAGGGTGCGTTTGTCGCAGATATCGATAGGCGTACCAAGGTGAACCTTGATACGTGGCACTAAAACGTTGGCAAAGATTTACTTGATAGCAATCGCCCTGCCTCAAGTGGTGTTGGATTTTTTTAAAGGCAAAGGCGTAATCGTCGCGGGTCATGTTGGAATGAAAATCGTTAAGCAGGTGGAAGAGGTCAATGTGTGCTGGCGTAATTAATTGCGTTTGGATATGGCGTAACTGTTCATCCGAAAATGCAATTGCCCATGTTTTTTGCTCATGATGGTCGATGACTAAGCTCCAATCGTATATCCCCATGACCGCCAAAGGAAGCGTGATATCGATTTTAGTTTGTGCCTTTAAGGGAAAATAATGTCGCGCTAAATCGTAACTTAAATACCCGATAGCGCCGATTTTAAAAGGCAAATGCGAAACTGACGGAGGAATTTGTACAGTCGATTTTAATTCGTGTAAAGCAGCGCGAGTTTGAATAAATATATTGTCGGTAATAGTTTTACGCGGCTGTGCTGTTATGACATGGTAACGTTCGCAACCATCTAAAAAAACAGCATAAGGCAAATGCGCAAAATGCGAAAAACATTCAGCCCCATCCTCAAAGTAAGGCAGCTCGATAATTTTTGCTTTCATGGCGCTTATAATAACATCAAATTATAATATTTCACCGCCCTCAACCTCCTCCTATTTGCGAAAAGGCATAAACTTGCGCTCTTTAATCTAGCAGCCTATTATGATGTCCCATAATTCATTTTCCTGCGTGCGGGAGGGGTGTGGGGGGGAAATAATTTTGCGACCAGTAATAATTATATTAAGCACTTTGTTATTAATGGGTTGTGTTGCGGGGCCTGAACAATTGGGGTTTTCAAAGCAACAGTGGCAAGGAATGAGTGAAAAAGAGCGCCAGCAAATGCGCATTGCCCATCAAGAAATCCAAAAATCGCTTGCCGCTCAAAAACTTATTTACAACGGACCCGACATCCAAGTGACTATCGAAGGTGGGATGGCGATCATGCCGCCCTTTTTACAACCCTACGATTTTAGAGCAACGCAGTTTCAGATTCAGCCGGGAAGGTGCCAACGTGTCCAATTAACAAGCTGGGAACAAATCCATTCGGTTGATCTTTCCGCTTGTTATGATGGGCTGACGTTAAGTCTGGACTCCAGCCGCTACGACCCTACGAAAAGCAAAGGAACATTATTGCTAACGTATAACCCTCTCTGGAAACGAGGTTTTACTTATCGAGGGCTTTCGAGTTCGGGCTATGTTCGCCTGAAAAATACAAACATAACTGTTAAAATTATTCCAATTTAGTGAGGATAGCTAAGTAGCCCGTATGAGCGAAGCGAAATACGGGAAACAATGATGTCATCTATCGTCCCCGTATTTCGCTTCGCTCATACGGGCTACATTACTTGTTGAAAACCGACACTTTCAATCGCACCTGAGGATAGAAGATGTCAATAATCCTAGCACTTGAAACGGCTACCGCGGCCTGTTCGGCCGCTTTGTGGCTAAATGGAAATATTGAATTGCAGTTTGAAATAGCGCCGCAACGACATTCGGACATTATTCTGGGTATGATCGACGCTTTGCTGAATAAAACCCAAATTGAGTTAAACCACGTCGATGCCATCGCTTTTGGCAGCGGACCGGGGAGTTTTATGGGGGTGCGCATTGCTGCAGGCGTCGCGCAAGGCCTCGCGTTTGGCATCGATCGGCCAGTTATCCCTGTTTCCACTTTGCAAGTGTTAGCGCAAGCGGCTTATCAAAAAAAGAAAAACGAATACATATTAGCAGGTTGGGATGCCCGAATGAATTCAATTTATTGGGGAGGCTATCAAGTGGGTAGCCACGGCATTATGGAGCCAATTATTTTGGATCAAGTGAGTAACCCTACTGACATTAACTGGCCGGATAAAGATTGGTTGGCAGCAGGAAATGCCTGGAGCATTTATCAATCCTTTCTTAAAAAATCCGCGCCAAAAATGGATGCAGATATTTATCCCGACGCCGCCTCTTTGGCCCTCATTGCTAATCAAAAATATTTAAAAGGCGAAGTTGTACCCCCCGAAAAAAGCGAACCCACCTACATTCGCGACCAAGTAACCCAAGCTCCTTTCACAAATAAAAATTGATTTTTCTGGTCATTCCCACTTCCGTGGGATGGCATGTTTTAATTAAATTAATTTTAAAAAATAAAATGCTCATAAATAGAATTTAATTCAATAAAATTTTTAAAATAAATTTAATTTTTTCATAATGTAGGAATTATATACTAAATTGAATAATTCAATTTTAATTTTTCAAAAACCTGAGAGGAAAGTAAAATGCCTGATAAAACCGACAGTCTTACTATACTTGAAACTTTAATAGATGCTAATTATCAACTTGAGAAAGAATTACCCCCATTAATTAAAAAAGTAGATGATGAAATAAATAAATTTAAAAAATTAAAAGAACTGCCTTCAGCAGAAATTTTACACCCGGCTCATGAAAAAAAAATTCTTAAGTTTGTAGAAGAAATAAACACAGAAACGCCGACGTTGCAGTCAGTTAAATTAGCGATTCAGGAATTTGTTTGCCTAAGAAAAATATCCTCTCTTATTTCGAAATTCTATTTCTATCAGCTTAGATCCTATCAAGGTCAATTAGAAAATTTTGCAGTGTTGGTCAAGCTGAAAAGTCGGCTTCTGATAAATAATTTAGTAAAACTTTTGGAAGTGTCGGTCGTAAAGGATGCGGAACTTGAATCCATAGCATCAGTATTTCTAAATCAGTATCTGCCTGCTACCGCTTCAGCTACTTTTTCTACCATTACGACGATTTATTTGAAGTCAAAGGGAATAAAAGTTGAGGAAATTAGAAGGTCGATTAGAGAGAATGAAATTGATTATTTGGACAGCGCTTTTAAGAAGTATCAAGAAAAAATTTCAAGTGGATTAGAAGATAATGTCAATCCCGCGATGGAAATACAAGAAATCGAAGACACAGAATCTTTAGATGGACCTTCTGGTGAATATTTCGATGCCCTATCGGTAATAGAGGAGGAAGATGAGTTTTTCGATGCGAGCGATAAAGAAGCACCTAATGCCAGTGAGTCCGGCAAAAGCAGTCTCTTTTCTGTATTAGTTGAATGGTTGAAAATATTACTGATGCTACCGATCAACAAATTGTTTAATAATTATAAAAGTAATGCTGTCCCCAAGGAAGAAAATAATCAAGCTTTCTTTGTAAAGCCTACCAAGCACAACTTACCAATTGAAAAGGAGCCTTCCAGAACTTGGACTTGGATTCGTTACATTGGAAAAGTTTAGGTTGCATAAAAGACGCTAGAATTCTAGAATCAAATGGAAGAAGCGCAATTAATCTTTTCTTAACTTGTCTTATATACTTCACTAAAGGCTTTGTAGAACAGAAATTCCAAGTAGCTCGTATGAAGCGCAGCGAAATACGGGAACAACGATGATGCGGTTCCCGTATTTCGCTGCGCTTCATACGGGCTACCCATCCAGATCAACGGCTTGCTGATGCTGTGGGGGTGCTGAAGGTGCTGTGATGGTCTAATGGAGAATCCGGAATCGACTGCCACAATGCACTTCTCACTTGCAAGAGAGTCAATAAAGGATTATCTGAATTCACAATCTTTAAAGCGGCTAGAATTGCTTTATATTGTTCCGGATAAGAGTGTTCAAACGATCGTAATTGAAGGCGCTCAACTTTTTCTCGCCTTCTTGCGGAATCTATACATAAAAATAGAGTGATAAAAGCACACGTGCCCACTCCCACCCCTGCGATTAAAATTCGGCTCGGCATTTTTATTTCACTTTGAAGAGCAGTAGTAATGACTCCAGCTCCCCCCAGCATCATACCCACAAGAAGGCATAAAACCACTGAACAAACTAACCTTTTTTGCCGACTTAATATTTTAAGCGCTATCATTTCTTCCAAAGTCGTTCTTGCCTCCTCCATTATTTTTATGTTTTCTTCTTTTTTGAGTCGTTGACAGTCTTTATAAGAGTTCCCAGAATATAAACCGATGATTAACTGGCACCGCACATTGGGGCTAACCATTGCAAGGTTTACTTTGTCTTTCAAATCAAGAAATGGAGCTACTACTCCTTCAAAGGTGCCCGTTGGCACGGATTCGAAATTTTTTATACAATCAGAGCCTTTAGGGAAATTAGTTTCAGACCAAAAACACCACGGGTGAATTTCAAAATAGGCAGGAAAATTTTTAGCGAGATCCTTCTGCTGCCGCAAATTTAGGTTCTTAATAAAGTAAGGTAAATCTGCTGCGCTTGGAGGAAAAATTTGCTTACTTTCATTTTGACTAATCTGCGAAACGACTGAAGTGACCAGTGCTTTCTCATCAAACGTCTTCGTCTCATCAATCTCATCTCCGCTGTGATTGGTTGGAGTAGGGGGATCATTGATAATTATAGAGTAATAATCACCGGTATCTTTCTTCTCTTCTTTATACTCGTCTAAAAGATTTTCTCTTAATTCGCTTTGCATAAATACACCATTCAAAAATTAGAATTACGTAATTATAAGGGCATAATATTAAATTACGCTTAAATGAAGAGCTAATTGTGAATGGGCTTTAATATTTTCTTAATTCCAATTCAGTGTGCAGCGATCATAAAAAAACAAGTTGCTGCAGTTTTTCAGCTAAGGCTCTTGACTTATGCTAAACTACCTTTCTGAAACATTCTAAGTGGTGTCAAAATGAAAGGTTTTCGTAGGCACGCTAACACTAACCTCCACGACCCTGTTCCTTTGATACGAGATTTTTTTAGACGAGCAAAGGACCAAAGACCCCATCCCCAACCTTTAACCGCCCGTGACTACGCTACTATTCGGGAAATACTGGAGGCTCGCAGGCATCGCCGGTTCAACGGTCAGAGCGTTGCCAATTTACTTTTGGCTATCGCTTACCACCATACGCAATGGCGCCTTCTCCCAAGAAGTTTAGCCGCTCAATTGTGGGATGCTATTGCTAAAAACGTTGAACGGCTCAACCCTCAAGGAATTGCTAACACATTGTGGACCCTAGCCACGATGAATGTGAGGCGGCGAGAATTGGAAGTCCAAGGATTAAGTGATCGTTTGCTTGATGCTGTTTATTACAACGCCGAACAATTCAATTCCCAAGATATTGCCAATACGTTATGGGCTTTAGCTGCAATGGGCATGAGGTGGCGAGAGTTAGAAGAGCAGGGATTAAGTGATCGCTTGCTCGATGCTGTACGCTATGATGCCGAACGATTCAATCCCCAGGGAATTGCCAACACGTTGTGGGCGTTAGTCGCGATGGGGATGACCTGGGGAGAATTGGAAGCCCAAGAATTAAATGATCGATTACTTGATGCTGTGGGCTCCAACGCACCACGATTCAATTCCCAAGATATCACTAACACCTTATAGGCTTTAGCCACAATGGGTATGAAGTGGCGAGAGTTGGGAGACCAACGATTACGTGATCGCTTGCTTGGCGCTGTTCGCCGTAATGCTGAGCGATTCAAGCCCCAAGGTATTGCCAACGCATTATGGGCTTTAGCCACGACAGGTATGAGACGGCGAGAGCTGGAAAACCAAGGATTAAGTGTTCGCTTGTTTGAGGCTATTCGTCGCAACGCTGAGCGATTCAACCCCCAAGGTATTGCTAACGCGCTATGGGCTTTAGCCACGATGGGCATGTGGTGGGAAGAATTGGAAGAGCAAAGATTAAGTGATCGATTGCTTGGTGCTGTTCACCGCAACGCCCAACGATTCAGCCCCCAAGGTATCGCTAATGTATTATGGGCTTTAACCACGATGGGCATGAGGTGGGGAGAATTGGAAGCCCAAAGATTAAACAATTGCTTACTTGCTGCTGTGCGTTATAACGCCGAACGATTCAGTTCCCAACAAATTGCCAACACGTTATGGGCCTTAGCGATGATGGCGCTGAGTTGGGGATACTTGAAGGAGCAAAGAGTCGATCGCTTATTGTTAAATGCCATTGACCAGAGCGCAAACCAATTTTCGTTGGAAGAAAGTACACAAATCATGTGGAGTACTCGTTGGTTTGACATCCGCCCCCCGCCTGAAATTCTTTTGAAAATCTCTAACATGAAGCCTCCCCGCTCGTCCGACTTACATCGACACGTCGCCTCAGTCTTATCCGCACAGATCAATGGGGAGATACCTATCGAAAATGAATTTTTTATACAAAATTGCTTCTATGTTGATATTTGTATCCCTAGTAAGCGCCTTGTGATTGAAGTTGACGGCCCTTATCACATCCCCACAAAGGATGAATTTAAGGAAAGACTTCTTCGAAAATGGGACTACACTGTGGAGCGAGTGTCTTATCGGGATGAAGATAAAATAGAAGAAAGAGTAAATACGATTGTGGATCGCTATCAATTAAATCCTCTTTATTGGGAAGAGCGCAAATTTTTGGGGAATCGTACAAACCAGCCATTGGCAGAGCAGAAAGAGGATAATTCTCCTAAGAATCCCCACGATCCAGGTTTGGGTTTTGGAGAAGTCTAACAAGGCAAATGTCTTTTAATCTTTTCTTAAGGTTTATGTGATAAGGTGCACTCATAGCATTACTACAATGGTAAACCCGTCATCCCGCGCAGGGGACCTAGCGTGCGTAGCGCACCGAAGGTGCGCCTGGATTCCGTTTGCGGGGGAATGACGAAGCCTAAAATGAAAGGGTATCTTAGAAATGAAAAAATGGTCATTGATCGTAGGCGGTTGTTTGTTGTTTCTGGAGTTATCAAGCAGTTTTGCTGCTTCCAAGCCAGCTGCGCCTTCGGCAGGTGGTATGCAAGAAGTTGTAGCGACGTTACAGCAGCAAATCCAGCAGGTCCAAGATAGCGTGCCTAAGCAAATTAAGGCGCAAACCGATGCGACGCAAAAACAAATTACCCAATTGCAACAAGCGATGCAAAAACAGATAACTGTTTTGCAACAGCAAATTCAACAAGTGCAAACGCAGTTAAATAATGAAATTAAACAATTGCAAAAGGAAATTCACGAAGTCGAAATGATTAAATAATTTTGAATAAATCGGTAAAGCTAACCAAAATTCTTAATTGACATTTTCGATGTGTTCCAACCACTGTTTAGCATCTTTTGATGAAGGATTAAGTGATAGAGCGCGGCGAAAACATTCTGATGCCTTGCTTTTGTTGTTATTTTCCAAATAACAAAGCGCTAGATTATAAACCGACTCATGGCGCTCACCAAAAAAGCGCTGGGATTGTTCGTAATAATGGATTGCGCGTGGCCAGATTCTCAATGAGTGAAAAAATAAAGCGATATCAAAGAGAGTATCGTGCGCATTGGGAAGGAAATAGAAATTATTCGCAATTTTTTCAATGTTAAGACGTAAGTAGTCTGCCGTGGTTTGATCAGCCGTTTTAAGTTTGTCATGAATGGCGCGGTATAATTTTTTAAATAAATGCGGGTCCCAACGGCTTAAATTGACGCAAGACAATAAGGTCTGCACCGACAGCCTGTCACAAACTTCACCAATTTGGAATTGCATCGTAAAATAATCCGCGGCGCTAAAACCCCCTATATGTTCTGCGAGGGCCCGTCGCGTTTCGGGCATCTCATTTAATGAGAATCCACTATAACAGACTGATTCTAGGAGATTGAAAGAAAGCCCCGCCTCCCAAGCGTTCAAAAAACAGGGCAATTGCATGCATATTAACGGTCATCGAAAAACTACCGTGAAAAACAAATTGTGGGTAGTTAGAGGTCATTAATTCATCGACGGTACAATAGCTTTTATCCGCCGAAATTAAAAAAATACGATTTTGACTAAGGGCCATCAATTTTTGCAGTAACTGCAATGCAAAGACGGGGAAAGTAAATGGTCTTTTGTTAATAATTTCTTTATAGGACATTAGAACGCCGTCGATATCGGCATTGTTGTAATAATTATCGCCGATCCGATGGTTGGTGTAATTGACATTCACTTTTTCCATGTCCAATACTCGCCCGTCTTGAGTATTGCTTTTTCTAGTCGTAACCGTTAATAGCGATTCATGCAATTGTTTATTTTCCACATAAAAACAATCTTGCATGATCGTATCGAAAATATAATTGGCAATGACTACTAGAGGATTGGTTAGAGGGTCGCTGTTATCCTTACGAAGGGGGATATCTTTGTCTTTTTCAATATCAAATAATACAAAATCCAATACGCCGCGTTGTACATAAGGCGTTAAAGCAGGATGATTTAACCAAAAATCCAAACTGTTGCGGGAAAAATCGCTCATCACATATTTAAGTGCGATCGACTTCATGCCCGCTTCATCCAAGAGTTCACACAAGCGTTTTATCGTATAAAAGCTAAATCGACCGGACCCCGCCCCTAATTCAAGGACGTAAAAAGGGGATTGAACCGACTGAGGATGTTGCTTAATCCAGTCTCGGATAAAGCTAAAAATCAGTTCCGCATAAACATTAGCGATAAAAGGATTGCAAGTCACGTAAAAAGGCACTTGGTTGGCAAACGCCTGAGGGCCTTGCTCGTAATAGTATTGTCGTTGGAAGTCCCATAAAAGGGATTGAGACATCCGCGTTTTTTCTTCGAGAATTAGAGTGTCAGTGCTATTGATGAAGACAGTATAGCCTTAAAAAATTAAGACAGTCTTAAATAATGATCTAATTCATCGAGTAATCGGAGCTGCTCCTGATCTAAGCTTTTTTCTTGCTTTAAAGACTCAATTTGATTGAAGGCTGTTTCTCGGGTTAATCGTCGTTCGCCCCGGTAATCACAAAGACCAAGGGAGCGAGCTTGCGTTTCCGCTGGGAGATAATCGGGATAATGCCGCTCGATTAAGCGGAAGGCTTGATTACGGCGGATGGGATTTGGAAATTCCAAGGCGATTTTTTCCTTTTCAGCTGGCGGAGCTAGATGGAAGCGTTGGGATAAAAAATCTTCGTAAGGGGTTGGAAAACCAACTTCGTACAAAGCGGCATCGGGATCGAGATTGGGAACTTTTGGATAAGTGAAATTTTGGTAGTAGTCACAAATATGATGAAAAAGCTGGCTATGGCTCTCTAACCATTTTTTGCTTTCTGTCGCGAGTTGCAGCCGCTCTTCGGATAGACGTAAATAGCGATCAGAAGCGGGTAAGACAATCGGCTGTTCCCCCATTTTTTTTCGAATAGCGTAAGTGGTTTGTGGAATGCTATCCACGGTGGTCGATAACAACTCCTCGCGGTCCAGACGAAGCCACAAACATTGATTTTTATAATGGTTATGCTGTCCCAGACAAATAACGGGTGCTTGATAAGCCAATTGAGCGCCAAAAACTCCTTGGATTAATACGCCTTCATGATGAGAGCCAAAAGTTGATTGAATACCGATAGGTAATTGTGATAGCCGCTGGGTTTCCGTTTTTTTATCAAAATAACCGATCACATAACGCCACATCGCTTCTTGATTCATTAACAACTTCGCTAGCGCGACGCTTGCCTCAACGTCCACCATGGCATTATGCGCTTGTCCTTCGGCTAATTGATTTGCTTTTGATAGATTTTCGAGTTTTAAGTCGAATGGATCTGGCCAATTTAAAGCGTTGGGCTTGAATAAATAATATAAAATCGTTAGAGGATAAAGATCCATTCGTCCGCAAAAATTATCATATTGATGCGTATAAGGAGGAAGTAAATTTCTATAAAAAGAAAAACGTAAGAATTCATCGTCAAAACCAAGGGTATTATACCCCACACTAATTGTGCCGGGCGTATTAACCAATTGATGAATTTCTCGAATTGCTTCAATTTCAGCTTTTCCCGAAAGCATTTGATCGATACTAAAACGATGAATGATCATTGCTTCGGGGGAAGGGATGACGTCGGGATTAAGTCGAATCAAAATTTCGTGACGATTTAATTCATTTAACGCTTCATCGGTTCGGATGGCGGCGAATTGGATAATTTGATCGAAACATTTATTTAACCCAGTGGTTTCCAGGTCGTAAAATAAATAAGTTTTTCGGTGGTTACTCAAAATAAATAGTCACTTTTTTAATAATATCGAGATTGGCCGCGTTGCGATATTTTTGTTCTAACGATGGTTTATCATCCGCTAATGCAGTTAACGGCAAGTAAATTTCAACGTGTAATTTACCATTAAGGTAATGCAAAACCGTGCGACGGATGTCGGTGAAACCCGGTAAATGCTTCCAACGGTCATTTAATAATTGAAGAATGGCCTGACGGCTGGGCAGCGTAGCCGACGGCATAGAAGTGGCATCATTTTCGGGATCGATATGGACGGTCACGTCGGCCACGTGCTCAACGCTTTTTAACAGCGTAAGATGAACTTGTTCACCGACATAATGTCCTTCCGATACGCTGATATCCGGAGCCACTTGAATATGTACGTCCACAAAAATATTGCCTCCATGATAACGTGTTCGCAATTGATGAATAGAAAGCACGTCCGGCACGCTGGAAATCGTTTCGGTTATTTTTTTGAGCGTATCATCATCAACGGCGGTGTCAATTAATTCTTTACCATTGTTCCAGATCATTTTAATTCCCATCCGTAGAATTAAAACGGCGATAATAAAAGCGCCAATGGCATCAAGGTAAGTGATGCCAAAACGACTTCCAATAACGCTGATTAAAACGATTAATGAAACAAGCGAATCGCTGCGGTTATGCCAAGCGTTGGTGCGCAACAAATCGGAATTAATTTGGTTTCCCTTGGCGAGGGTATAACGAAATAAACCCTCATTGGCGATAATAGAAATAACGGCCACAATAATCACGGGGAAAGTGGGTAAAGGTAAATGAGCATGATGGATAAGATGCTCAAGGGTATCAAACGCAATGCCGATAGCCACGAAGATTAAAATGACGGCGATAATAATAGAGCCGATGGTCTCAATGCGCCGATGCCCGTAAGGGTGCTCTTTATCGGGTGATTGAGCTCCCATGTGTCCCGTGACCACCACCAACCCGTCCGTAAGGAGATCGGATAAGGAATGGACTCCGTCGGCAATAAGCGCTTGCGAGTGCCCGAAAATACCCACCACGATTTTGAATAAGGCCAGCAGCGTGTTCACCGCAGCGCTGACAAGGGAAACATTAAAAATGATAGAAAGACGGCTTTTGCTCTGTAAGGAAGTCATCTTTAAACATCCACGGTTACATTGCGAAATAGGACGAGTATGGTACTATATCCACGGTGCGATTAAAAGTGTAGGTTTTCAACCAGTAGCCCGTATGAGCGAAGCGAAATACGGGAAAACAACGATGTCGTCAATCGTCCCCGTATTTCGCTTCGCTCATACGGGCTACTTAGCTGAGTAACAATTGGCTGGCGCTTAGGAAAAACAAATGCTAAAGATCAGTCGACTTGCTGACTATGCGACAACCGTGATGACGATTCTGGCCTCTGGCAAAACAGAACGTTACAGCGCCGCACAAATTGCGCGAACGACGCCGTTGTCCGCCGCGACGGTCAGTAAAGTTCTAAAGCTCTTAAATGAAGGCAAATTAGTAAATTCCGAGCGGGGAGTGAACGGCGGGTATCAACTGGCGCGCGCGCCACAGAGCATCAGCATTGCTGATATCATCACCGCCGTCGATGGCAAACCAGCGATGACGGAATGCAGTCGCGATGCCAACCGATGCGAACACAATGCGGTGTGTGGTGTGCGAGAAAACTGGCAACTCATTAACACCCTTATATTTGATGTGCTAGATAGTTTAAATCTGGCCGATATGCAAAAGCCATTGTTGAAACGAATCAGTATTTGCAAATGCAGCCACTGCCGCTGTGAGAAAAAAAATGTCTAATCAAGGTTATTTAGAAACAATCGTTAACAAAACATACGAACACGGTTTTATTACGGACATTGAAACCGATGTCATTGCTCCCGGTTTAAACGAGGAAGTTATCCGTCTGATCTCAGCCAAAAAGAATGAGCCTAATTTCATGCTGGATTGGCGCTTAAAAGCGTATCGTCATTGGGTGACTTTAGAAGCCCCCCAATGGGCGCATGTTCGTTTTAATCCAATCGACTACCAAGCGATCAGTTACTACGCGGCACCAAAGTCAAAAAAGAAACCTAAGAGCTTAGAGGAAGTCGACCCGAAATTGCTAGAGACTTACACGAAACTAGGAATTCCTTTATACGAACAACAGCGATTAGCCGGAGTGGCCGTCGACGCCGTTTTTGACAGCGTTTCGGTAGCAACGACGTTTAAAGAAAAATTAGCTGAAGCGGGTGTGATCTTTTGTTCGTTTTCAGAAGCGGTGCAAAAGCATCCCGAATTAGTTGAAAAATACTTAGGTAGCGTTGTGCCTTACGGCGATAATTTTTTCGCGACATTAAATTCCGCCGTGTTTAGCGACGGTTCTTTTGTTTACATTCCAAAAGGCGTGCGCTGCCCAATGGAATTATCGACTTATTTTCGCATTAACGCCGCCAATACCGGTCAATTTGAGCGAACACTCATCATTGCTGATGAAGGCAGTTACGTGAGTTATTTAGAAGGTTGCACCGCGCCGCAACGCGATGAAAATCAATTACACGCCGCGGTGGTGGAATTAGTGGCGCTCGATAACGCTCAAATCCGGTATGCCACCGTACAAAATTGGTATCCCGGCGATGAAGAAGGCAAGGGCGGCATCTACAATTTTGTCACGAAGCGAGGCGCTTGTCGTGGCGTTAATTCCAAGATTTCGTGGACGCAAATTGAAACTGGTTCGGCGATTACCTGGAAATACCCGAGTGTTATTTTAAAAGGTGATAATTCAGTTGGTGAATTTTATTCCGTTGCACTTACCAATAATTTTCAACAAGCGGATACAGGGACGAAAATGATTCATATCGGAAAAAATACGCGAAGCACCATTATTTCAAAAGGTATTTCGGCGGGTCGCGGCCAGAATAGCTATCGCGGACTGGTGCGCGTATTACCGACAGCGGAAAATGCGCGGAATTACAGCCAATGCGATTCGTTGTTATTGGGCAATCGTTGTGGGGCGCACACGTTTCCTTATATGGAAATAAAAAATAAAACCGCTCGTGTTGAGCACGAAGCAACTACCTCTAAAATTGGAGAGGACCAATTATTCTATTGCCGACAACGAGGCATTACGGAAGAAGACGCCGTTTCGATGATCGTTAATGGATTTTGTAAACAAGTTTTTCAAAAATTACCCATGGAATTCGCCGTTGAGGCACAGAAATTAATGGAAGTGAGTTTAGAAGGGGCCGTTGGATAACCGTGGAAAAATAAGAGATATTCATGTTAACTATAAAAAACTTACACGCAAGCGTTCATAACAACCAAATACTTCGAGGCGTTAATTTAACGATTAATGCCGGAGAAGTGCACGCTATTATGGGACCCAATGGCTCAGGCAAAAGCACATTAGCCTCTGTGCTCGCTGGTCGCGAAGACTACGCCATCGTTGATGGTGATGTGCGTTACTTCGATGAAGATTTGTTTGAATTATCACCTGAAGATCGCGCGGCAAAAGGGTTGTTTTTAGCTTTTCAATATCCGGTTGAAATCCCCGGTGTCAATAATCTTTATTTTCTAAAAACTGCTGTAAACAGTATTCGTAAAACACGCGGGGAAGCGCCTTTTGATGCGATCGATTTAATGGGTTTAGTCAAAGAAAAATTAGCACTGGTGGATATGGACGATAAATTTTTAAAACGCTCTGTCAATGAAGGTTTTTCTGGCGGTGAAAAAAAACGTAATGAAATTCTGCAAATGCTAATGCTTGATCCGAGGCTGGCCATTTTAGACGAGACCGATTCGGGATTGGACATTGATGCGTTGCAAACCGTTGCCAAAGGCGTTAATAGTTTGCGTAACAAAGAACGCGCCATTTTATTAGTTACCCATTACCAGCGGTTATTGGATTATATTAAACCGGATTTTGTGCACGTATTGGTAAATGGCCGAATCGTATTATCGGGCGACCAATCATTAGCACTTGAACTTGAGAAAAAAGGGTATGGCTGGTTATGAGAGCGTGGAATGAAAGCGCCTTGAGAGCGCTGCAAAATCAAAATAGCCAGTGGCACCCGTGGCAAAAAGAGCAATTAAAAACCTTTTTGTTGCACGGTTTCCCTCATCGTAAAGTAGAAAATTGGAAGTACACGAACGTTACCCCCATTGCTGAACAAGCTTTTTCGTTTGGCGAAAACACGGATACCGACATAGCCGATTTTATTTTGCCGGATGCATATCGCCTCGTATTCATTAATGGGCATTTTGCGCCTCGTTTGTCCGATTTATCAGGTCTGCCATCAGCAGTGCAAATGACTTCGTTGAAAAATATTCAGCGCGATATTCAAAACGAACTCGCTATAAAAAAAGATTATCAGACCGCTTTTTCATTGATGAACGATGCTTTGTTTCAAGATGGTTTATTTCTTCAGGTTCCTAAAGATTGTTATTTGGAAAAACCCATTCACTTAATTCATCTCTCAAAACCAACGGCTTCGCTAACCATGTCCCAGATACGCCATGTTATTCTTCTTGAAGAGAATGCAAAGGCTGTTATTTTTGAGGAGTATCAGGGAACGAACGGTGTCGCTTATTTTAATAATGTGGTGACACAAATAAAGGTTAATTCGGCTGCTCATCTTGAGCTTTATAAATTGCAGCAAGAAGGGGATCGTGCTTTTCATATTGCCAATACCTCCATTCATCAAAACCGTCACAGCCAAGTAACTTCTGGCCATATCGCGATGGGCAGCGAATTGAGTCGCGATGATTTAAATTATTCGTTGGACGAAGCCGGTGCTTCTTGCCAACTATTGGGTTTTTATTATCTCAACGACGGCTGCCACGTGGATAATCATACGCGCATCGATCATCGCGTCTCACATTGCACTAGCCAACAAAACTACAAAGGTGTCCTTGCCGATAAATCACGGGCTGTCTTTAACGGAAAAATTATCGTACAACCCAACGCAAAGCAGACGAGTGCGCATCAAACGAACAAAAATTTGATTTTATCGTCGGATGCCGAAGTTGATACAAAGCCCGAACTCGAAATTTATAACGATGATGTTAAGTGCACTCACGGCGCCACTGTCGGTCAATTAAATGAGGAAGCGATTTTTTATTTGCAAAGTCGTGGAATTAATCGTGGCGCAGCGGAGCATTTGCTCACTTGTGCATTCGCTAATGAGGTGGTGGAGATGCTGCCCAATAAAGTAATCGCCGATCGAATTCAGCAATTAGTCACGGACCGGCTAGCCACGCCGTATTGTCAAGGAGCGTGTTGCCATGCCTAATTCATTAAACGTGCGTGACGATTTCCCCCTGTTAAAGCAGCTTATTCATGGAAAGCCGCTGGTTTATTTAGACACCGGCGCAACGGCGCAAAAACCGCAAGCCGTGATGGACGCGGTGTCTCATTACTATTGTCAGGATAACGCCAACGTGCACAGAGGCATTTATGAATTAAGTGAGCGTGCAACGAGAAATTACGAAGAAAGCCGAGAGAAAATTAAAACTTTTATTAATGCAGCCGATGCTCGTGAAATTATTTTTACTCACGGCGCCACCGGGTCCATTAATTTAGTGGCAGCCAGTTTTGGGGCATTGCAGGTTAAAAGGGGGGATGAAATATTAATTTCGGCGATGGAGCATCATTCAAATATTGTCCCCTGGCAACTTTTGTGTGAGCGTGTGAATGCTAAATTAAAGGTAATCCCAGTCGATGATAATGGCGTTTTGGATATCGATGCCTATCAGCGATTATTAACGAAACGCACTAAATTAGTCGGATTAATACATATTTCTAATGTGTTGGGCACAGTTAACCCAGTGAAAGACATGATTCAATTGGCTCATCAAAACAAAACCCCTGTTTTGCTGGATGGTGCGCAGGCTATTTCTCACCGAGAAGTGGACGTTCAGGATTTGGATTGCGATTTTTACGTATTTTCTAGTCATAAATTATATGGCCCGACGGGTGTCGGCGTTCTTTACGGTAAAGCAAAATGGTTAGAGACTATGCCGCCTTATCAAGGTGGCGGCGATATGATTAGTCGAGTGAGCTTTGAGAAAACGGACTATAATGTAGTGCCTTACAAGTTTGAAGCCGGTACACCCAATATGGGTGGCGTTATCGGTATGGGTGCAGCGATTGATTATGTAACTCGTATCGGGTTTGAAAAAATAAAACTTCATGAAAATGAATTAATGTGTTACGCCGCCGAACAACTGCAAAAAATTCCCGGATTAAGAATCATTGGTAATGCGCCTGATAAAGCCAGCGCGATTTCTTTTGTAATGGCGCAAGCCCACCCGCATGATATTAGTACGATTTTAGATAATGAAGGCATTGCCATTCGAGCCGGACATCATTGTGCGATGCCGTTAATGGATCGTTTTAATTTACCTGCTACCGCGCGAGTGACATTTGGAATTTATAATACAACGCAAGACGTAGATCGGTTGGTGGAAGGGTTGCACCGAGTGATTCAGTTGTTTGGATAGCGGGATCGAGATTGAGAAAACCATGAGTGATTTAAACGATTTATACCATCAACTGATTATCGATCATGGCCGAAATCCCCGTCATTTCGGTCGATTGGAAATGCCCACCCATACCCACGAAGGGTATAATCCTTTATGCGGTGATCGGTTAACGGTATTTTTCCAAGAGAAAAACGGCGTGATAACAGACGCCCGTTTCGAAGGAAGTGGTTGTGCGATTTCCATGGCATCCGCTTCTTTAATGATGGAAGCGTTAAAAGGAAAATCAATTCAGGCAGCCGAAATTTTATTTTCTCAATTTCACGATTTAGTGACAGGTACAAAACGGGAGACCGCTCAATTAGGAAAATTAGCTGTTTTAGCAGGAGTGGCTGAATATCCCGCCCGAGTAAAATGCGCCACTTTATGTTGGCACACCGCATTGGCCGCTTTACACCACAATACTACCACCTTGGTGAAAACAGAATGACACAGGCAGAAACTATTATTGAATTTACAAAAGCCGCTTATACGCATATTCAATCGTTAATTAAAAAGCGAACGGAACATTCCTTTTTTCGGCTATCGATAAAAAAAACCGGTTGTTCGGGTTACATGTATCAACCGGAAATTGTCGAAAACCCTAAAGAAAATGACGTTTTGATGAAAACTGCGATAGGGTTATCCGTTGCCATTGACCCCAAATGCCTCCACATGATTAAAGGAACCGTTGTAGATTATGTGAAAAAAGATCTCGGTCAATACCAACTTCACTTTAATAACCCCAATGCAATTGGGGCTTGTGGTTGTGGGGAAAGTTTTCATTTGAAAGAAGAATAAGATGAGTGAAGAAAAAGAAATTGTGGTATTGAATCGAGATACAATGGCGCTGATGGTTCCCTCGGGCGCGCCGATTCGCGTGCCTCAAGGGACAGAAGTGACACTTATACAAAGTTTGGGTGGGACTTTTACCGTTAATATTTTTGGAAATTTAGCGCGGATCGAAGCGAAAGACGCCGACGCGTTAGGCAAACCCATCAAGAATCCGTTGGATGATTTACCTGAAGATGCTGGCGTTAAAGATAAAGTGTGGGCGCAATTGCACACCGTTTTTGACCCAGAAATCCCGGTGAATATTGTGGATTTAGGTTTAGTGTATACCTGCGATATTGAAAAACTCGCGGAAAATGTGCATCGAGTGTTGGTTGAAATGACCTTAACGGCACCGGGGTGTGGAATGGGGCCCGTGCTAGTCGAAGATGTTAAACGGAAGATCTTAGCGGTCCCCGAGGTGAGTGAAGTGGAGGTCGAATTGGTATTCGATCCTCCTTGGGATCGGAGCATGATGTCAGATACGGCGAAATTGCAGTTAGGCATGTTTTAAGGAGAAGAGGGCGAGAACACAATGACCCACAGCAAACGTTGGCTTGAAGAGCACGAGAAAGATCCTTACGTCAAACGGGCAAAAAAGGAAGGCTATCCTTCGCGCGCGGCGTACAAGTTATTAGAAATCCACCAAAAGTATAAGCTCTTTAAACCCAGTATGAACGTTATTGATTTAGGTGCCGCTCCGGGAGGCTGGTCGCAAGTGGCTAAAGATCTCGTGGGTCCTAAGGGGGTGGTTATTGCCATTGATCTTCTGCCCATGCAGTCAATGTTGGATGTGATATTTATTCAGGGCGATTTCAATGAACCCGAAATCTTTAACCAATTAGAGGCCATCGTTGCAAAAAAGACCCTAACTGGACAAGTAGACCTTGTTATTTCCGATATGGCCCCCAATATTTCAGGTATAAAGAATGTCGATCAATCAAGATCGCTGCATTTAGTCGAATTAGCTTGGGATTGCGCTCAAAAATTATTAGCCAGAGGGGGCACATTTTTGGTCAAAGTCTTTCAAGGTCCCGGGGTGGATCGTTTTTTGATTAATTTGCGCCCCTATTTCAACCAGGTTAAATTCCTCAAGCCCAGTGCTTCACGGTCTCGGTCGAGCGAAATTTATATACTCGCCGGCGAATTTCTGGGCTATAATCAACGGGTATGAAAAAAGACGAGGTAACACCTTGAATAGTATGATTAAAAATTTACTGCTGTGGTTAGTCATTGCCGTAGTCCTTATCACTGTTTTTAGCAATTTTGGTTCGCGTCAGTCCGATGTGCAGCCATACAGTTATTCGCAATTTGTTCAGGCGGTGAATAATGACAAAGTTAGCAGCGTGGTAATTCAAGGTCATGAAATCAAGGGGGTGACTAAGGATAATAAACATTTCACCACCTATTTGCCCATGGAAGATCAAGCGTTATTAAATCAATTAATGGCGAAGGGCGTCAGCGTTAAGGGTGAACCTCCTAAACAACAAAGCATGTTTTTGCATATTCTTATTAGTTGGTTGCCATTCTTAATATTAATATTTGTATGGATTTTGTTTATGCGCCAAATGCAGGGCGGCGGGCGTGGCGGCGGCCCAATGTCTTTTGGGCGTAGTAAAGCGCGGTTGCTGAGTCAAGATCAGGTTAAAGTGACGTTTGATGACGTAGCCGGTGTCGATGAAGCCAAAGAAGAAGTTAAAGAACTGGTGGAATTCCTGCGTGATCCCGGAAAATTCCAGCGCTTAGGCGGTAAAATGCCCTGTGGTGTGCTGCTTGTGGGTCCGCCGGGAACCGGTAAAACATTGTTGGCTAAAGCCGTTGCTGGTGAAGCGAAGGTTCCTTTCTTCACCATTTCCGGTTCGGATTTTGTGGAGATGTTTGTTGGCGTGGGTGCTTCGCGGGTTCGGGATATGTTCGATCAGGCTAAAAAGCAAGCGCCTTGCATTATTTTTATCGATGAAATTGACGCCGTGGGACGGCATCGCGGTGCTGGTTTGGGTGGCGGACATGATGAACGCGAACAAACCTTGAACCAGCTCTTAGTAGAAATGGATGGGTTTGAAGGTAAAGAGGGCATTATTGTAATGGCCGCGACCAACCGTCCGGATGTTCTTGATCCTGCGCTTTTACGCCCTGGTCGATTTGATCGCCAGGTGGTAGTGCCTTTGCCTGACATCAAAGGACGCGAATATATTCTAAAAGTGCACATGAATAAATTGCCTCTGGCAAAAGACGTTAAAGCCTCCGTGATTGCGCGTGGGACGCCCGGTTTTTCAGGCGCTGACTTAGCCAATATTGTAAACGAAGCGGCTTTGTTTGCAGCTCGGGAAAATAAGAAAGACGTCAGTATGTCCGAATTTGAACGAGCTAAAGATAAGATCATGATGGGTGCAGAACGTCGATCGATGGTGATGAGTGATGATGAAAAGAAATTAACGGCTTATCATGAAGCCGGTCACGCCATCGTGGGCTTGCACATGCTAGAACATGATCCCGTTTACAAAGTCACGATCATCCCGCGAGGGCGGGCGCTCGGCGTGACGATGTTTCTTCCTGAGCATGATCGTTACAGCATGACCAAGCGGCGTTTGGAATGTCAGCTTGCTGGATTGTTTGGTGGGCGTATTGCGGAAGAAATCATCTTTGGTCCCGACCTCGTGACAACGGGCGCTTCCAACGATATTGAAAAAGCAACCGAAATTGCACGCAACATGGTCACTAAGTGGGGTTTGTCTCAAAAATTAGGACCCTTGACTTATCGAGAAGAAGAAGGCGAGGTCTTTTTAGGTCGTTCAGTTACTCAGCGTAAAGATATTTCTGATGCGACTAACAAAGAGATCGATTCGGAAGTCCGTCGCATTGTTGACACGGCTTATACAACAGCAAAACAAACCTTGGAAGAACACATCGAACAGCTCCATTTGATGGCTAAAGCGCTTATTAAATATGAAACCATTGGTGAGGCTCAAATTAAGGAAATTCTAGCGGGTAAAGAGCCTTCGCCGCCGCCGGATTGGAAAGAGGAAAATGGGAGCGCGTCAGCTCACAAAGAAAATTCCGAAAAAGAACTATCGGAAGAGAAAGGCGAAGAAAAAACAGTAAATCCTAGCAGGCCTCGACCTGCAGAAGATGGCTGAGCTGCATAACCTCTTTAACGTTAACACCCCATCCCGCGGTTTTTCCGCGGGATGATGAGTAAGGAGGCATTTTTCTTGAAGCAGTCATTCCACCTACGGTTGCGCGACGATAAACGCATTGTTTTTTCTGAACCCGCGGTAATGGGGATAATCAATGTCTCTCCCAATTCATTCTACCATCCGCACCTTGATCTAAATTCGGCGTTGCGTACAGCAGAAAAAATGGTGGATGAAGGCGCCGATATTTTGGATATTGGGGGTGAGGCCACCAACCCTTTTGTTGATATCAAAACCGATTCGCCTTCCACGCAAATAGAATTAGATCGACTGTTGCCCGTCATTGATGCTATAAAAAAACGATTTCCCCAATTAATTTCGGTGGACACCAGTCGTCCTCGTGTAATGCGTGAGGCGGTAAATACGGGCGCTGACATGATCAATGATCAGCGCGCTCTGCAATTGGACGATGCTTTAACAACCGTTTCAGCGTTAAAAACGCCTGTTTGTTTGATGCATTTTCCGTCCGAGACGAGAAAACCAGGATCAACAACGCATTTCTATTTCCTTCAATCCGTTAAGAAAGAGTTGCAAGAAAGCATCCAACGTTGTAAAAAAGCGGGTATTTCCGAAGACCGAATTATCATCGATCCGGGTTTTGGGCAAGGGAATTACGGTAAAAATGTGTCAGAGAATTTTTATTTATTGAACAAATTACCTGAATTTGTGGCAATGGGATTACCCGTCTTATCGGGGTGGTCGCGAAAATCAATGATTGGAGATGTTTTAAATCAACCGCCCGAAAATCGCTTATTTGGAAGTATCGCGGCTGATGTATTAGCTGTTTACCATGGTGCGTCAATAATCCGCACCCATGACGTCAAAGCAACACGAGAAGCGATAAAAATTGCGACCTATACGCGAAGTGTTGATACAATTGAGGAGTAGCGACCCTATCATTGCCCACAAGCGGGAAACTTAAAGCCCGTCATCCCCGCGCAGGCGGGAATGACGAGCCTAAAATTGAAGAGGACAAATGCAAAAAAAATATTTTGGGACAGATGGAATTCGCGGTAAAGTTGGAAACTCCCTGATTAATGCGGAATTTATGCTTAAACTCGGATGGGCTGTTGGCCGCGTATTAGCGAATAGCCACTCGGCCACCGTCTTAATCGGAAAAGATACTCGAATTTCTGGCTACATGATCGAATCAGCGCTTCAAGCAGGATTATCGGCGGCAGGTGTTAATATCAAGTTGACAGGTCCTATGCCGACACCCGCTATTGCTTATTTAACTCACTCCGTTCGAGCCGATGCTGGTATTGTCATCAGCGCTTCACATAATCACTACCCCGATAATGGCGTGAAATTTTTTAATAAAGACGGTTTTAAACTGTCCGATGAATTGGAATTAGCGATTGAAAAGCAAATTGATAAACCGATGAAAACCGTCGTGGCCGATCGCCTAGGAAAAGCAGCGCGAATGAACGAAGCGCACGGTCGTTACATTGAATTTTGTAAAAGCACTTTTCCTTCGAATCTAACGCTTAAAGGATTAAAAATAGTCGTCGATTGCGCAAATGGCGCCGCTTATGCAGTCGCTCCTTCGATTTTTCACGAGCTAGGCGCAGAAGTAGTGGCTATCGCTGACGACCCCGATGGCTTTAACATCAACCAGACCTGCGGAGCTACCGACACCGCTCACTTGCAGGAAATGGTGGTGAAACACAACGCTGACGTTGGTATTGCTTTTGATGGCGACGGCGATCGTTTAATCATGGTGGATCATCACGGCTTGAGAGTAGATGGGGATGAATTATTATGTATCATGGCCATCGATCGATTTTATTTAAAAGAAAACGCGCCTCTAGGGGTCGTGGGCACCATAATGAGCAATTTAGGTTTGGAGCATACCTTAAAGCGGCATCATATTGCTTTTGAGCGCTCTCCCGTGGGCGATCGTTATGTGTTGGACTTGATGCAGCAAAAGGGATGGTTTTTAGGGGGCGAATCCTCCGGACATATTGTGGACCTTGGTTTTACCACCACCGGAGACGGCGTTATCACAGCGCTGCAAATTTTGCGTATTATGCAACAAGCCGAAAAGCCCCTTGCCGACTTAAAAAAAGTGATGGTTAAACATCCGCAAGTATTAATAAATGTGCCCATAAAGGGCATTTTAGATATTGCCCAAAACCCCAACATTAAAAAAGCCATCACCGAGGCCGAAAAACAATTAAACGGCGCCGGCCGTATCTTATTGCGCCCCTCCGGCACAGAACCCGTGATCCGAGTGATGGTAGAAGGTAGCGACGAAGGAATCGTCCGCCAAACCGCAGAAATGTTAGCCGCTGCCGTGCAGCAGTCAACGCTTTAACGGAAAACGAGTAAGCGGCAGAATGCTTTTTTATAAGGTCTTAATTTCTAAAAATCATCGCCATCCCGCCTGCGCGGGAATGACGGAATTTGTGATTTTAAAAATAAATTAATTATCCAAAATCCAGGCTGCTAGAAGTATTTCCATTTGGGCTTGTGGATGGCGAAGTCGGGTGATTGAAAATCCCTTTTAATTTAGGCCTTAATGTTTTTTCTAATTCGTTGCATTCAATACAGATTTTAGTGAAAGTTTCATAAGTCCGCTTTTCCCTGTATTTAGGGGTGAATTTTTGCCAGGACTTTAAGATTTCTTCACGGATAATATCTAGATTTAAAACCGGAGTCCCCAAAGTTTCACGAATTAAAAAATTCAATAGAGCGGGAATTTTCGAGTGAGAAGGGTTTTGTGCATAAATTATTTTAATATGATAAAAGGCAGCTTCCAGAAATTCATTTTTCAGGGTGGGGCGAGCGTTAATTGAAGAATTGATTAGTTGATCTACATGAAAAGAGAGGATATCTGGATTAGTCTCATGAGCATTTGCCAAATCCGTTACTAGCTTTTCAAAATCGTCAGTGCCCATTTTCTGTTGTAAGCTTAAAAAAATAAAATCAATAAAATTTCTTTTCATGACTATTATTTGGTTTAATTCATCGGTTGAGATTGATTTTATTTTTTCTACTATTTCGAAGACTGCCTCCGGTTCTGGAGGTTCTTCGTCAACCCGTAGTGGATAAACCATTTTCAAAATCAGTAATATTTTTTCGATATAAAATTTATAGGATTCATGTTCTTCTGAATGATCGTTGAATTCTGCTTCCGGCTCTTCAGCGTAGCAGAGTAACTGTTCAAAATCATTTATGTCAAAGTGACAGGTGGCGGCTGCTAAAATTTCTTTGTAAAAAGTTTTATCTTCGTCGTAAGTGGAAGCCAGGAAATTTTCTAAATCAATAGGACTGCACTGGAGTAACCGAAGCGCTATTTTATTCAAGCATTCAGTATAGAGACACAAAAACACCCAATTATCACTAAGGGGAACGTTTGCTTCGTCCGCCGCTTGGTTTTTTAAAAAAGCAATAAAATCAGAGTCAGATAATGGGCTAATATATTCAATCAGCGCTAATAAATTCGTTAACTGACGACTTTCAAAATCGGGTTTCTGGAACTTACAACGGAAAAGAAAAAGCGCAACAGAGTCAGAAGTAGATTCGAAATAACTTTCCAAAAATTTTATCCCTTCGCAGAGAGGCAACTTAATAATTCCTTCCATCAGAGTCAATATTATTTCAGAGAGGTTATCCCAGGAATAATCAAGGTAATTTTGAGTTATGTAATCGATAAGTCCGAACGTAGTATACCGTTCGGCTTCCTCCCAGGAAGCTTTAAGTTCAGAAGAATTTTTTTCTTCTTGATCGGAATGCGGTTCTTCTTCTGGAGAGAGTTGACGTTGGAGTAACTTAAAAAAGTTAGAGACGAAATGGGTGTTATGATAATTGTTTTTTAACCAACGGTTTAAATTTTCAAAAAATTCGTCGGGGTTGCGATCCATCACCTCGCTAAGACGCTTCCCTTCAGATCTAATTTTTTCAGATTCAACTGCAAGATGAAAAAACTTTACCCATAAAACACTAGCACCTTTAAAGGCACCCTCGCTTACGCTTTGGCTTAAAACAGCCAAAGTTTCTTCAGGCGGTTGGTCAATTTCAAATTTAAATGTGGAAGCGATCCAAGAAATATCTTCATAGGTGAGATTAATTTTTCCCTCAATTTTGAGCTTTTTGGAAGATTGTTGACGGGACATCCTATACCCTCTTATTAAAATTAAAAAAAACCGGACCGAAAAAACACTCAACCATTTGATCGCAAATTAACAATCAAGTCAATCGGATTATTTTTCCATTAAAATCAACAAAAAACTATTAATCAAATCACACGAATAACCAGCCATTAAAAAACGAAAACAAATAAAACCACGGCCCCCGAAGTGGGTGGGTGCTGTTGCGCGGAACGTGAGCCGCCCGGATGGCGGCTCCTGAGCGTCCACGGATGGATTCACAGCGTGTCCGCGCAACAGCACCCACCCACTTCGGGGGCAATCGGCCCTGTTTAAAGTAAGACTAAACCCCGCCTGTAGCCTGATCCTTGACAATTCCACACAAATTGTAGAAACTAAATCCATACTTGGAGGGCATTGTTATTTACTCCCGTTTTCCACAACGATCTTCTTTAAAACGAAAGCCTCGCAAAAATAAGCGCATTTAGGTTATAGCTTAGTTTTTCCCCCATTTTTCTCAAACGAGGTTTTCAAATGAATCATTCAAGTACAGTCAAAAGGTCATTAGGCGTATTTAGCTTAGCGATGATCACAGCAGGGTCGGTAGATAGCATCCGCAATTTACCTGCGACGGCATTATTCGGCAGTTCGTTGATCTTCTTCTTTATCCTCGGTGCGATTTTTTTCTTATTGCCGAGCGCGCTAATTTCGGCAGAGCTGGCCTCCACAAGTAAAGATCATGGCGGTGTGTATGCGTGGGTAAAAAATGCGTTTGGTTTGCAATTTGGTTTTCTAGCCATTTGGTTTCAATGGATAGAAAACGTTATTTGGTACCCGACGATTTTATCGTTTATTGCAGGAACAATTGGCTATTTAATTTCGCCGACGTTAGCGACAAATAAAATCTTTTTAATTACCGTCATTTTATGTGCTTTTTGGGGTGCGACCATCGTTAATTTATTGGGCATAAAATCGTCTGCTCGTTTCAGTAATTTTTGCGCGCTGGCCGGTTTATTGTTACCCATGACGTTAATTATCGGTTTAGGCACTGCTTGGTTATTTTTGGGAAAACCTTTACAAATCTCGTTTCATTCACAAGCGTTATTGCCGCATATTACGAGCGGCATGTGGGTCGCATTGACAGGGGTAATGATGTCTTTTTGTGGGATGGAAATTGCAACTGTTCATACCTGTGACGTTAAGCAGCCGCAAAAAGCCTATCCCCGCGCCATGTTGATTGCGACGCTACTCATCGTATTCACGTTAATTTGTGGTTCCTTATCGATAGCTATTGTGTTGCCGGGAAAAAAAATTAGTCTCGTCGCTGGCATTATGCAGGCGTTTGACGCTTTTTTTAGCGCTTACCATTTACACGGAATATTGCCAGCTATCGCATTAATGTTAATTATTGGGGGCATGGGGGGCATTAACAATTGGATCATTGCGCCAACGCGCGGTTTGTTGTATGCCTTGCGCGATGGACAAATCGATCAGCATTTATTGCGTGAAAATCGTTTTGGCGCTCCGAGCGTATTATTAATTTTGCAATCGGTAGTCGTCTCTATTGTCGCATTGATTTTTTTATTGCTTCCTAGCGTTAACGCTTCTTATTGGCTGTTAACAGCGTTAGCGTCGCAACTCTACATGTTTATGTATATCTTAATGTTCACGGCGGCTATTCGATTGCGTTATAAAAGAAATTACGAAAAACGGAAAGGCTTTTTAATACCGGGCGGCCAGTGGGGAATATGGATAGTAGCGATAGCGGGTTTAATCGGTTCGATAACGACATTAATTATTGGTTTTATTCCGCCGAATAACATTGCTGTTGGCAGCACGTTGCATTATGAAACGCTGCTTATAGCAGGGTTAATAGTGATGAGTCTCCCGCCTTTCCTGATGTATTTCAAAGCCCGTAAACAAATGCTCTCCCCAACGTTGGGAAAAAAGGGCATTTAAGGCGACAGCGATTCCGTTTGTCCACCCGAAACCGTCTTGGAGTGGATATTCGCCGCCACCGGCTTTAAGGTGAGGGTCACACACATTGTATTTTTCCATCATTTTTCCTGTGCGCTGAAACACCTGACGATTAAGGGCAAGCCAACGTTCGGTAATTATTTTGGCTTCGGTTTCATAACCGTAATTAAGAAGCCCTTTAATAGCAATCCAATGCAGCGGCGCCCAGCCATTGGGTTTATCCCATTGTTGGGCGCTTTCATCTAAAGTAGTGACTAAACCGCCGGGATAAAAAAAATCTTTTATTAATTTATCAGTAACCGCCGCTGCTTGAAATGAAGAAGCTAATTTAAAAAATAACGGGAAAGCGGCTGCTAAAGTGAACGAAGCCGTTTTTTCTTTTTCTGTCCAACAATAATCAAAATAAAATTGTTTATCGGTGTCCCAACAGTATTGCACAATGGCTTGTTTTCGCCGTTCAGCTCGGCGTTGAAAAAATTCGGCTTTGCGTCGATTACTAAAATGCTCGAAATAATCGGCCAGTTTTATTTCCATGTGATAAAGTATGGCATTAAGATCTACCGGAACAAGCTCGGTGGTATAAATCGATGTTAATCTCTCTTTATCTCTCATCCATCGCGATGAGAAATCCCATCCCGATTCGCATGCGGCGCGAATATTTCGATACAAATGCCGTTTCTCTAAAGGCGCAGCTTGCTTATAAAGCAACACGTCTTCTCGATAAGATTCCGGACGCGGCAGCGATAAATTATCCCAATAGCGATTTAAAACACACTGATCGTCTAGCAGCACCACGCGTCGATGAGCGGGACTTTGTGGTGTTAGTCGATCTTCTCCCGCCATCCAAAACCGGTATTCTTTTTCCAGTGCTCTCACGAAGGGTTTTATAGCATCGACTCCTTGATGTTGCGCGATAATCTCAATGAGGCAACCAAAGAAAGAAGGCTGCGAGCGGCTACGATAATAAATCCTATTGCCGTTAGGGATATGACCAATAGTTTCTATTAAATGGGCTAAATTTTTTGCCATATTGATCACGAGGTCGAGCTGATCAGAACAGGCAAGTCCTTCAGCAGTGAAATAACTATCCCAATAATAAATTTCTCGAAAACGCCCACCGGGGATGACGTAGGGGTGGGGTAACGGAATTAGCGAAGAATAATCCGGCTGAGCACTGTCGGCGTTATAGGTTAACAGAGGCCAAAGCGACTGAATATAAGTTTCCATTGTATGAGAGGGATCAAAAGCAAGTAAACGTTCCACCGGGTTGGGCACTTCAAAATGCTGTGAAATAAAATGAATTAAATTAAAGTGTGGTGCTGTTCTCTCTTGTTGAAAACGGCATAAAATTTCAGCCGGTGAAATTCGCGGAATACAGTCAACCCAGGTTTTAGAATCAGAGAAAACTTGCTGAGATTGCGAGACGATAAACAGCGGCCCTTCAATTTGAGGGTATCGTTTTACCGGAGGTCGTCCTGGAGGCCTTGATTCCCTGGTTTTAGGAAACGGTAAAGGGTAGGGCATACTACTCTAAAACACCGCTAAGTTGTTCTTTTCTTTGCCTATGATAGAAGAAAAGGAGTAAAAATAAAAGAGCGAGGGGAATGAGCGATAGACTTAAGGCATAATGCCCACCCAAACGGCCAAACTCAACCCCTGTCAGCTTGGAGCCAAGGGTTCCGCCGAGGGCCGAAAAAATCATGATAAGCCCCATCATGGCGCTATGGCGATTTTTAGGGAGCGCGCTCAATACGGTGGAACATAAAGTGGGGTAAATGGGGGCGAGGAAAAATCCCACGAGAGGGAAAATATAAGCTTTCCAAGGCGCATCCTTCCAAAGGGCGATTAAAGTCGAACGTGGGTGATGCCCGTGAGGGAGCAGCAATAGAATCATAAGGCCGGAAACGGCAATACAAACGATGAGCAAGTTCAACCAATGTATTTTTTTAAGTAGAAACCCTGCCGTTAAACGTCCGAGCGCATAAGTCGCCGAGAGAATGCTGGCGATTTCAATGCTCATCGTCTGATTCAAATGCAAAACTTTATTATTAAACGTTGGTAACCACGTGCTAATGCCTTGCTCAATAAATACGTACGCAAAAATGCTGATAACAAAAGTAATCACTAATGAAAAACGAATCAATCCAATCATTTCGATAAAATCCTTTTTGGGAGATTGCTGCTTGGAATGAATTTGCTGTTCATCGATACGAGTAGAAGCCAGTAGGAGGAAAGCTAAAGCGGCCAAAGCGCCGATAAGCCAAAAAGCATCAAGCCAACTCGTGCGGGGGGAATTAATAAAAAAACCAAAAATCCAATAACCACTTAATACGCCAACCATAAAAACTCCTTCGAGTAAACTCGTAAAACTGGCATGTTCTCGCTCATTTTTCGTAATTAACCCGATAGTGGAATAAACGCAAACTTTCATCAAGGCGATGCCTACGCCAACGCTGACAAGCAATAGCCGAATCATCCACATTTGATTGATCAAGGGCGTTAAAAAACAAGCGACGCCGATAAGCGCTAAACCAAGGAGCATTGAAGTTTTATAACCTAATCGAGGTAAATAAGCTGCCACGACAAATGAAAAAACGGCAATGGTTATGTCTTTGTAAGCGTCTAAAGTGCCTGCTTGTGATTTTGTAATTTGATAATGATTGATAACTTCTAAAATAACAGTGCCGACGCAGTTAAGAAGGATAGCGAAGATAAAATAATTTAAAAAGAGCGATAATTTAACTTTCCATATAGTCATACAACTTTTTTTCCATACCCACGAAGCAAAAATTTCTAGTGGAAGCGATATTATCAAAACTATACGGATTTCAATGATTTTGCAAGTTAGTATTTTAAGGATACGTTAAGAGAGATATGTTACGCTACAGAATTTCACGAATGGAGCTTGCATGGAAGGAAATCCCTATCAGCTATTAATGCCATATTCGCAGCGCCAATATCATTATGGTGCAACGAACGAAGGCGCGCAAATTGATTTGAGTCCCAAAGAACAACTCTTAGGCTGGGTAAAAAACAATCCGTGTCTTTTGTCAAATAATCCAGAAAAATGGAATTGGAAAATAATAACGGCTTATCTTGCCGGCCTTCTAAGGGCTAGCGGCTCAACGGCGGTGTGTTTTCAATTAGGGAAAGAGTTCGGCGATCAATACGGAAAAATAGAGGGGATTTATTTTGCTATTTCTGCGTTTGTAGCCGTTCTTATTTTGGCAGGCCGTGCCACTTGTCGAACGTTAGTGAATTACGTTGAGAAGAAGTCAGCGACGCCATTAATGCGTCCTTCTAACAATAAAAGTTATTTTATTTTTTTTGTTTTAGGAACGTTAGGCGCGGGACTTCAGAATGCGTGGAATACGGTTGAAAATTTTCCGGGATGGGTGGGCGAGACGTTAGCTGTTTTTGCGTTGGGAGTGCCTTTTTTTGTGAATCGGTCTTCGCTGGTTCAACTCGTTGAGGATTTTGGAAATGTTTCTTGTGTGTACTCGCTGCGTAATCGCATTTGGCCGAAGACAGAACATCAGCAGAAAAGACAAAGAATAATAAATCGATTGAAAGAAATCCGATCTATGCTTCCGGGCCTAGACAAAGAAGTTCTCAGAAAGTGGATTCAGGAAATCCAAAAGATAACCAATGAGGAGGAGCGCTTAAAGGCTTTTTTTATGCCGCTTAGGGAAAAAGCGCCGGCTCAGGATGAAGCAGGATGTCTACAAACGTTTGAAAAAACTATCGGCTATTTAGGATTGATAGGGGGTGCCTATGCGCTTATTCCATCTTATACGGCTGGTAGAAAAGCGATGGAAGGATTTTTGCCTTGGATGTCTCGGTCGTTTCATTTTTCCGGTGGATGGGTGAAAACGACGGGCGGCGGCGTGTTGTGCAAATTGCTGGGCATTAATAGTTACATCATGAACGCTCCGTTGCCGATGGTGGCTTCTCAAGAAGTTTTTAGGAAATTTTTTTGAATCATCACCCATTTACGAAGTAGTCTCAAAAAAGCGTTGTCGGTTGGGAGCTTTGGTATTTTTGGTTTTTCGGCAGGAATTGCGGTGCTTTTTTCGGCGAGCGTTGCACTTTCCACCTATGTAGCCTCTCTCCAATCAGAGGGGGACGGAAATCTTTTTACAAATACGATTAATATTACTTCGGCTATTGTATCTTTTGCGCTTTTTTTTCGATCCTTTATTTTGTTTTTAAATTCTGCGTTACATTCTCAAGACCCTCATCCGCAGATGGAAAAGGGTATTGATTATTTAATAGAGAATATATCTTCTTTTTCGGATGAGCATTTAGATGCCCTTTATGAGATCGTTAAAACTGAATTAGGTTTTTTTGATGGAAGCCGCAAAAGACTACTTCCTTGTCCGGGAATTCCGTAGCCCGTATGCAGCGAAGGGGGATACGGGTCGTTTTGAAAACTCGACAAGCCCCTTAGAACCCGTTAAACTCTCAGCCTTATTGAGAGAGGTATTATGCGAGTTAAAGAGGAAGCACTCACTTTTGACGACGTTTTATTGCTCCCCAACTACTCCGAAGTCTTGCCCAAAGACGTATCGTTAACCACGCGCCTTACCCGAGAGATTACCCTTAATATCCCTTTATTATCAGCGGCTATGGATACGGTGACTGAAGCCCGTCTGGCGATTGCCTTGGCGGAAGCGGGCGGTATTGGCATCCTCCACAAAAACATGAGCCCAACTTATCAGGCCAATGAAGTCCGAAAGGTGAAAAAATTTGAAAGCGGTGTTGTATTCGACCCTATCACCGTTTCACCTGAAAGCACGATTGGAGAACTCAAAAAGATTACCAGTGAGTATAATATTTCGGGCTTGCCCGTCGTTGAAGGCGAACAACTTATTGGCATCATCACCAGCCGTGATATTCGCTTTGAAACAGACATGCAGCAAAAAGTCGTTAATTTAATGACGCCCAAAGATCGCCTTATTACGATTAAAGAGGGAGCTTCTCGCGACGAAATTATCAACCTTTTCCGTCAACATCGAGTAGAGAAATTGCTCGTTATTAACGATCGTTTTGAATTACGGGGTCTAATCACGGTGAAGGATATTTTACGCTCTGAACGAAATCCCAACGCTTGCAAAACAAAATCCGGACAATTGCGGGTAGGCGCTGCGGTAGGAACGGGCGGAGAGACGCCGGATCGAGTGACTGCACTCGCTGCTGGAGGTGTCGATGTCATTGTAGTGGACACCGCGCACGGTCATTCCAAAGGCGTCATAGAACAAGTGAAATGGATTAAGAAAAATTATCCGCACATTCCCGTCATTGCGGGTAATATTGCCACGGCCTCTGCTGCTCGAGCATTAGCCGACGCTGGTGTTGATGCTGTTAAAGTGGGGATGGGCCCCGGGTCTATTTGTATCACTCGCGTGGTTGCGGGCATTGGCGTTCCGCAAATTACGGCCATTAACGCTGTTGCCGCTGAACTTAAAAAGGAAGATATTTCTATTATCGCTGACGGCGGCATTCGTTTTTCGGGTGATATTTGTAAAGCGATAGCCGCGGGAGCGCACGCTGTAATGATCGGGGGTTTATTTGCTGGTACGGAAGAAGCGCCGGGAGAAGAAGTTTTATATCAAGGGCGTTCCTATAAAGCCTATCGCGGTATGGGTTCTGCTGGTGCAATGTTTGGTAAGTACGGCTCATCGGACCGCTATTTTCAGGAGTCTTTTGATAAACAAGAAAAATACGTTCCGGAAGGAATCGAAGGCCGTGTGCCCTATAAAGGCCCCTTGCGTGGGGTGGTTCATCAGCTAATCGGTGGTTTGCGATCAGGGATGGGCTACACGGGCTGTAGAACCATCGATGAAATGCGGACAAAAACCAAATTTATTCGAGTCACCAACGCTGGCGTGCGAGAAAGCCACGTGCACGATGTAACCGTTACCAAAGAATCACCGAATTATTCAGTAGAAGAGTAGCGGCAGCGTGTTCCCTCTCGCAAGCAGGAAAATCACATGCTAAAAGATATCCATCAACATCGCATTTTAATTCTTGATTTCGGTTCGCAATACGCTCAATTAATCGCGCGGCGAGTGCGGGAAATTGGCGTTTATTGTGAATTAATGCCCTGTGATATCGATGAGGAAACTATTCGCGACTTTAATCCACACGGCATTATTCTTTCAGGTGGGCCGGAGACCGTCACGTTAAGTCATACGCTTCGCGCACCCGCTTTTATTTTTGAAATTGGTTGCCCGGTGCTGGGTATTTGTTATGGTATGCAAACGATGGCATATCAGCTCGGCGGAAAAGTTAATAGGACGGCTAAAGCTGAATTTGGACATGCGCAATTGCGGGTATTAAATCCCGCTTTTTTATTTGACGGTATTGAAGATCAAGTTTCGCCTCAAGGCGAACCTTTGTTAGACGTTTGGATGAGCCATGGTGATATTGTTAGCGAATTACCGCCAGGCTTTGAAGCCACAGCTTGCACCGACAATTCGCCTCTAGCGGCGATGGCGGATTTCAAACGGCGATTTTTCGGTTTGCAATTTCATCCTGAAGTCACGCACACCCCTCAAGGGCATCGTATTTTAGCGCATTTTGTAATTCACATTTGTCAATGCATACCCAATTGGACTACTAAACATATTATCGAAGACAGCATTCGAGATATTCAGGAAAAAGTCGGCAAAGAACAGGTTATTGTGGGATTATCCGGGGGCGTGGATTCCGCGGTGACAGCGACGCTGGTTCATAAAGCCATCGGCGATCAATTAGTTTGTGTTTTAGTCGACACCGGATTGTTGCGGTTGAATGAAGTGGATGAAGTTTTGAATGTATTTCAAAAACATTTAGGAGCCAAGGTTATTTGCGTTGATGCAAAAGATCGTTTTATGAAAGCGTTGAAAGGAATTTCAGACCCTGAGGAGAAGCGCAAAATTGCCGGCGAACAATTTATTCGTGTATTTGAGGAACAAGCTAAAAAATTAAATGTAAAATGGCTGGGGCAAGGGACTATTTATCCCGACGTTATTGAATCTGCAAAAACAAAAACGGGAAAAGGCCATATTATTAAAACGCACCATAATGTGGGTGGACTGCCGTTAAATATGGAATTGAAACTCATCGAGCCGCTACGGGAATTGTTTAAAGATGAAGTGCGCAAATTAGGACTTGAATTAGGATTGCCCGCAGATTTAATTTACCGACATCCGTTTCCCGGTCCCGGACTCGCGATCCGCATTTTGGGAGAAGTAAGTGCAGAATATATTAATATTTTGAAACAGGCTGATGCCATTTTTATTGAAGAATTAAAAAAATCCGATTACTACCACCAAGTCAGTCAAGCCTTTGCTGTTTTTATGCCTTTGAAATCCGTGGGCGTTAAAGGAGATGCGCGGCATTATGGCTATATTATCGCTTTGCGCGCTGTAAAAACGGTGGATTTTATGACAGCACAATGGGCGGATTTGCCGCATGAATTTTTATCTAAGGTAAGTCATCGAATAGTGAATGAAATTAAAGAAGTCTCCCGCGTTGTTTATGACATGACTAATAAACCGCCGGCGACGATTGAATGGGAGTAAAAAAATGCATAGAAATGAAGATTCGGAAGTCACTGCCGCCGTCCTTTTAGAATTGACTGTGGTAATTTCATTGTTAGGACTGCTTGTAGGGGTAGGAATGCTGCGAAAAGAAAGTCTCGAAATATTTGCGATTAATGACTTACGGTTTTTTACTCTGCCTGTAGTCAAGGACACCGTGAAGGGGGCCGCTTGGATTCCTTTGGCTTTTTTTCTCGTTTGGGCGTTTAAGAAAGCCATTGAAAAAGCTTACGGTGTTGAAAATTCTCCTCGTTTTTTACGATAAAGGAACAAGGAATGGATGCCCCGTTTGCAAAAACACCTTCTAATTTACTAATTGCCGGCGTTGATGAAGCGGGACGCGGGCCATTGGCGGGTCCGGTAATTACCGCTGCTGTTATTTTAAATCCCGAGATAATTATTGAAGGACTTGCGGATTCCAAAAAATTATCATTGAAAAAACGCGAAGAGCTGTACGAAAAAATCATTACGAATTGTAAGGCATTTGCCATTGCACGCGCGGATGTAGAGGAAATTGATCGATTGAATATTTTTAGAGCCACTTTATTAGCTATGCAGCGCGCCATTAATCAATTGTCCATTCAACCCGATAAAGTGTTAATTGACGGGCATTGTTGCCCTGATTTGCCGTACGAAACACAAGCCATTGTTCAAGGCGATCAGAACGTACCCGCGATAAGTGCAGCGTCCATTTTGGCAAAAGTTACGCGTGATCGAGAAATGCTAAAATATGACGCGCAATACCCCGACTACGGCTTTGCCATTCACAAAGGTTACGGAACGAAAGCCCACTTAGCAGCTATTCATCGTTTTGGCATCACCCCCGTCCATCGAAAAAGTTTTGAACCCGTGAGACAGTTGAAACTTTTCATTCCGGAGGAATAACCTTATGGAACGAAGTGAAATACGTAATAATGATACGACTCCCGTGTTTCGCTTCGCTCCACACGGGCTACTTTAGAAAGTAGAATTAGAATTGCTGCTGATTTCCTATTATCATCTATTTTCATTGATACGAACCTTAAGGAACCATGATGGCAGAAAAATTACACATTTCAGTGCTTTGTGGAGGACAGTCTACTGAACATGAGATTTCTATTCAGTCAGCAAAGAATATTGTAAACACCTTGGATGCTGCCAAGTATTTGATTTCTGTGATTTTTATTGACCATGTGGGTCGATGGTATTTGATTGACCAACCGGAAATGTTTTTAGCGCATTCGCCTGACCATCTGGTCAAAGAGGGGAGCGCACGACCGATTACTATTGCTTTTGGAGATGCTGCAAAGCCTTGGCAGTCGTTAAACGGCGATGGACGCCGTTATTCGGCAGACTGTGTTTTCCCCATGGTTCACGGGACCCAGGGAGAGGATGGAGCTTTGCAGGGGTTGTTGGAGCTTTTAAATTTGCCGTATGTGGGCGCGAATGTGCAAAGTTCTGCGGTTTGTATGGAAAAGGACCTTACCAAAACGGTGCTTCGAGCGGGTGGAATTCCTGTGGTGGATTGGCATACGCTTTCACCCCGAGATGCCACAGAAGGTGTGTATCAGCGACTTCTCGATCGGTGGGGTACGTCTGAGTTATTTGTGAAAGCGGTGAGTTTAGGTTCGTCAGTAGCGACTTTGCCCGTAAAGACAGAAACAGAATTTACAAAAGCGGTTAAGGAAGTTTTTCGTTATGACGATCGCCTGATGGTTGAGCCGCGGATTCGCGGACGGGAAATTGAGTGTGCTGTTTTGGGGAATGGAGCTCCAAAAGCTTCTTTGCCCGGCGAAATTATTCCTCATCACGATTATTATTCGTATGACGCGAAATATCTCGATCCTAACGGCGCTACAACGACAACGTCTGTTGACTTATCGGAATCAGTGACTAAACAGATTCAGCAAATAGCCATCGATGCTTTTAAGATGGTGCATTGTTCGGGGATGGCACGGGTGGATTTTTTTGTTACGCCAAACAATAAAGTCCTGGTGAATGAAATAAATACTATTCCTGGATTTACGAACATTAGTATGTATCCAAAAATGTGGGAAGCCAGCGGATTGCCTTGTCCGAATTTGTTGGATCAATTAATTGAATTAGCCATTGACCGCCACCAAGAGCAGCAGAAATTGATACGGTGTTATGAAGTAAAGGCAAGGAGTTTGTAAATTGACAATTTCTTTTGTCCACTTAAAAATTCACAGTGAATATTCTATTGTGGACAGTGTCGTACGCATCGATCAATTATTGCAGCGCGCTGTGGATTTAAAAATGCCGGCTGTTGCTTTAACCGATGAAGTTAATCTTTTTGCACTTGTTAAATTTTATCGTCAGGCAATAAACAAAGGAATAAAACCTATTATTGGATCGGAATTATTATTAGCTGAAGGCGATGATGTCTTTCGATTCACGGCTTTGTGCCAAAACCAAATTGGTTTTCGTCACCTCATTCAGTTATTATCCCGCGCTTACGTGGAAGGACGACAGCGCGATCACGTATTAATTCAGTGGGAATGGCTGGTGCAAGCCAACGAAGGATTAATTATTTTGTCCGGCGCTCGTCGAGGGAACGTTGGACAGGCATTGTTGCAGCGTCGCTCGCCATTGGCGGAGGAACGATTAACGCGTTGGATAAACCATTTTCCCGGTCGCTTTTACCTAGAATTACAACGTACCCGACGGGACCAAGAAGAGGAGTATATCCATTCAGTCATTGAATTAGCCCTAAAACATCGCGTACCTGTCGTAGCTACGAATGAGGTGTGTTTTTTGTCGCAGGGTGATTTTGAAGCGCATGAAGCGCGGGTATGTATTCATCAAGGTTATCTTTTACAAGATGTCAATCGCCCTCGCGAGTATAGCGATCAACAATACTTTAAAAGTGCTGAAGAAATGACAGCGCTTTTTTCGGATATTCCAGAAGCATTAGAAAATACAGTAGAAATTGCCAAACGTTGCAGCGTTCCTTTGTCGTTGGATGAAGTTTTTTTACCTAAGTTTCCTGTCCCTGCCAATTTGAAAGTAGAAGATTATTTTCGTGCTCAAGCTAAACAAGGTTTAACCCGCCGTTTGGTTGGATTAGAAATGAAAAATAATTTAACCCACAAAGATTACGAGGAACGTTTAGAAACCGAAATAACGGTGATCACAAAAATGGGATTTGCCAGTTATTTTTTAATTGTGGCCGATTTTATCGCGTGGGCAAAGCAACACCATATTCCGGTAGGTCCGGGGCGAGGTTCCGGTGCGGGTTCTTTGGTGGCTTATTCACTCGGAATAACGGAACTTGACCCCTTAGAACATGATTTGTTGTTTGAACGCTTTTTGAATTTGGAACGCGTTTCGATGCCTGACTTTGATATCGATTTTTGTATGGAAGGCCGCGATCGCGTTATCGATTACGTGGCTGAACGTTATGGTCAGGAGGCAGTCGCACAAATTATTACTTATGGCACGATGGCAGCGCGCGCCGTGTTGCGCGATGTCGGCCGTGTGTTGGGATTGCCCTACGGTTATGTGGATAAAATCGCAAAATTAGTTCCCTTTGAATTAGGCGTGACGTTAGAAAAAGCGCTTGAGCAAGAAGAAATACTGGCTAAGCGCTACGCGGAAGATGAAGAGGTTAAAAATCTTATTGACCTTGCAATGAAGCTAGAAGGGCTGACGCGGAATGCCGGCAAACACGCTGGAGGCGTTGTGATTGCCCCTACTAAATTAACGGATTTTGTTCCGCTTTATTCTGAACCCGGTAGCGATCATGTGGTTACGCAATTTGATAAAGATGATGTAGAGGCCGTCGGTTTAGTTAAATTCGATTTTTTAGGCTTGCGAACATTAACCATTATTAATTGGGCAGTGCAAAATATTAATGCCAAACGTAAAATTCAAAATGAAACAGAACTTGATATTGGTACGATTCCTCTGGATGATCCAAAAACGTATGCGCTTTTAAAAAGCTGTGCCACAACCGCTGTATTTCAGTTAGAGTCTCGAGGCATGAAAGAATTAATTCGGCGGCTGCAGCCGGATAATTTTGCCGATATTATGGCATTGGTTGCTTTATTCCGACCCGGCCCTTTGCAGTCGGGTATGGTGGAAACGTTTATTGCTTGCAAACACGGAGAGCAGTCGGTCCATTTTCTTCATCCTGCGTTAGAACCTATATTACGCACCACTTATGGGGTGATTCTTTACCAAGAACAAGTCATGCAAATTGCGCAGGTGTTGGCGGGTTATTCTTTGGGTGCCGCGGATGTTTTGCGCCATGCCATGGGAAAGAAGAAACCCGAAGAAATGGCAAAACAGCGTGCTGTTTTTCTTGAGGGTACGAAAGCGCGAGGCTTAAAGGAAGCGTTGGCAAATCAAATTTTCGACTTGATGGAAAAATTTTCGGGCTATGGATTTAACAAATCGCATTCAGCGGCTTATGCATTGATTGCTTATCAAACGGCGTGGCTAAAAGCGCATTATCCGGCGGAGTTTATGGCGGCTGTTTTATCGTCGGATATGGATAATACGGATAAAGTAGTTGGATTTATTAATGAATGCCGAGATATGAATTTGGAGCTATTGCCGCCGAATATTAATTGGAGTCATTATCCTTTTACGGTAAATACTAAAGGTCAAATTGTTTACGGTTTAGGGGCGATAAAAGGTGTGGGTGAAGCCGCCGCTATGAATATAGTTGCTTACCGCGAAGCTGAAGGTGAATTTAAAGGACTCTTTAATTTTTGTTCTCGTGTGGATTTACGTAAGGTAAACCGTCGTGCTGTAGAGCCATTAATTCGTTCAGGCGCAATGGATACTTTTGGCGTTTCACGTGCATCTTTATTTGAATCGTTAACCAAAGCGTTCCAAGCAGCCGAGCAAAGAAATCGGGATATGATCTTAGGCCAACACGATTTATTTGGTGAAGAAGTTAAGGGGATCGACGAAGATTATACGGAAGTGCCAGAGTGGAACGATAGCGATCGTTTGCGAGGAGAAAAAGAAACGTTAGGATTATATGTAAGCGGTCATCCTTTGCAAGCTTGTATCAAAGAGATGAAAGCAGTGGGCGCTGTACCCATCAATCATTTATCGCTTTCAGAAAAAAATTCAGTCGTTGTCGCAGGAATGATGATGGGTATGCGTACGATTACAACGCGCAGTGGTAAACGGATGGCGATTTTGTCTCTTGAAGATCAAACGGGAAAGATTGATGTCACGCTGTTTAACGATTTATACCAACAGGTCGCTGCCGATTTAACCGACCATGCGATTTTAGTCATCCGCGGAACGGTTGGCAGAGATGATTACACGGGTGGCCAGAAAATGGTGGCCGATATGTTATTAACGCTGGATAAGGTCCGGGAACAGATGGTAAAACGGCTGCTTATTCGGGTAGCCGGTCAGGATGGAGTGGATCAGCTTTTGACGGAACTGCCACCACTTATAAAGCCCTATGTCGGCGGCCGATGTCCCGTGGCCATTGCTTATCAAAGCGAAACAGCGATTGCCGAATTGCTTTTAGGCGAGACTTGGAGAGTGAAACTGGATGATAAGTTATTGAGTGAATTGAGTAAATTATACGGGAAAGACCAAGTTGAATTAGAATACTAAGGGTTCAAGTAGCCCGTATGAGCGAAGCGAAATACGAGATTTCGGCATTATCCCCCGTATTTCGCTTCGCTCATACGGGCTACGGGCGTTCTATGTTAGACTACTCCGATGAAACTTTCAGTAAGGGCGCATCTTGCCCTTTTTTTTATTACATTACTGTGGGGATTAACTTTTCCTCTCATTAAAGACGCTCTGGGGTCTATTTCACCTTCGCTTTTTGTCGTCTTGCGTACGAGCGTTGCGAGCCTGATTTTATTGCCGGTCATCTTTTTACAGAGGAAAAAAACAACGTTTACCATGATTAAATGGACGTTGGTGTTGGGCTTTTTTCAAAGTGCGACGTACGTCTTTCAATCCATCGGACTTGAGAGTATCAGTTCTGCGGATTCCGCATTCATCACGGCACTAAGCGTTGTAGTCGTGCCTTTTTTGGCATTAATTTTTCTTAAAAGCAAACCGCGCTGGTTTGATTTTGTGACGGCGTTATTGTGTTTAGGTGGCATTTTCATCTTAACGGGCGCCAATATTTTTAATATGAAAGGTGGAGATTTTTGGACGCTAGGTTGCGCTGTGGCTTACGCTTTATATATCGTGACGTTACAAGCTTTTTCAAAAAAATTGAAACCGGAAGATACAATATTGGCGTTAAGTTATCAAATATTGTTTTCTTTAATTTTTCCCTTATTGACAGCGTTCTACAAAACTACCGCTTCAATATTTTCTTGGCCAGTCATTATTGCTGTTTTGTTCTGCGCTATTTTTGCGACTGGCTTGGTATTTTATTTGCAATTGCGTTATCAACGTTATATTCCCGTGAGCAGAGCCGTTTTGATTTACGCTTTCGAACCAATTTTTGCTGCCCTTTTTGGTTATCTATTAAATGGAGAGGCGATTTACTTGAATACGGTTATCGGTGGTTTTTTGATTCTAGTCAGTTTCGTTTTGTCAGAGTTGTTTCCATCGAAAAAATCCTCCCAAGATAACAATCCGTTGTCAGAAACGTACGCTTCAGAATCCAAATCATGATTTTGAGAATCCTGATAGAGAACGCCTCGAATTTTCTCGATTGTGAAAATTTACCAGTGAAGAGTTTTTAAAAAAATTACTTAATATCGAAGGAGGGGTGGCAATTTTTCTAAGGCGATCCAATCTTTTACGAATGAAATCCGCCAGTGATTGATTCTGCGATAGGAAGTCTAATCTTCTTATAATTAATTCTTTGAGGTCTCGGTCTGGATAGGATTCGCAATAAGTAATTGAATAATCAATGTCTTCAATAGTGAGCGTAATTTGTGAATGAGAAAATAATTGTTTCAAACTCTCTGTATTCGTGCAGCTTTGAATAAATAATGAAGTGATCTGTTGATAAGCAAATGAAATTTGGTAACAATGAGTAAGTATTTCAACCAATAAAAAAAGTGAATAATGGGGGTTATTGCGATGATGCCATATTAACTGAAAGAAAGATGGCAGGGGCGATTTGTAAAGAGAATTTTGATATCCATCGGTATGGGGATAATCGTCTGGGACGAGATATTGTAGGTTTGATGGTAGCGAATTTAAAAGAAGATGGTTTTCCTTTTTAAAAAGATCGTAGTTTTGAATGAGAGGAAGCGGGATTGCAAAAGACGACGAGTGTGAAATGATATTGTCGACTTCTTTAAAGAAAGAATGTAGCTGATTAATTGTTGCTTGGATTTCGTAATAAAGGTCTTCTTTAACAAAAAGTGAAAAATCGATTAAAAATAAAAAATCAGCTTCTAGTTCATTTAATTCTTCTAAGGAAACGCCGACAAAATCAACCCAAGGTTTGTTTGTAAGATGATAATCATTTAAATATTTCGCTGAAACCATTAATGCAATAGCAAAGAGACGATAGACGTTGCTTCGAGTAATTGTAATGTTCTTCTTTTTTTCTTTAATTTCTTCGGCTCTTCTAATTAGGATAAAAGCGTGAATAAAAACATCCCACTCCATGATGGATTTACGAGTCTTTGGATATTTAATTGCTTTAAACCTTGAAAAATAATCAAGTAGTGGGTAAGGAGGTGGACAACTATGAAATGAACTTTTTTCGACAGGTGTTAACGAAAAGGCGGGAAAAAGGTCTAATATGCGACAGATGGCCTCAATAACCTCATCTAATGTTGATTCTGATTGCGTTCGCATTCTCCATACTCTTCAGAGTTTAATTTTTATAAATTGTCTTATAGTTTCTTAAACTTAGTCAAGTTAGAAGCGTAAGCGAGCCCATCATTAATGAATAATTAAGGTTTGTTTTGCTTGTTTTAATTTAAAAAGTGGTGTTAAAGTTCAGCCACTAAATATATTCATATTCAATTAAGGAAATTTATGAGCCGTCTTTACCCTTCTCGCAAAAAAGTAGTCATATCCTTTCATTCCGCAGGTTCTCATCATAATGGCCATTCGCTATCCTCTGGGGATAGTCCAAAGGACCCGCAAAAAGTGCCTGATATTAATGACTTAACCAGTTTCCCGCCATTGCCTTTCCTAAAAATGAAGTTTTCAATATGGCAGAATAGAGTAGAAGAGGACGATACGCTTAGCCAAGCGAGCGAGGAGTATGGGGATGCCGAGATAATCCCTGTCTGGATACGGTAAACGAGATAAGCTCGACTTTTCTTAATGAGTAGCCTATTATCCTCCATATGAGCGCACTCTATAACGCGTTGAATATTAAATTAAAAAGACTTTCAAAAGAGCGCGTTATTGCCAGTTTTAAGACAGCGCTTGCCTGTTTAATTGGCCTTATTATCGGTGAATTATTACACTTATCAATGCCGCAGTGGGTGCTGATCACCATCGTGGTGGTCATGGCAACGACTATTCGGATTGGCGGGACGATACAAAAGTCTTATTTCCGTTTGCTGGGGACCCTTATCGGCGCTGTTTTGGCGGCTGGGACGCTCTATTTGTTGGGTGACCAACCCACGATTATTCATATTTTATTGATATTACTACTCGCCGTTTTTTCTTATCTGGCGAGTAGTTCTAGTGATATTAGCCAATTTGGTTTGCTGGGCGCCACGACCATGGTCATGATATTGGATGCCCGAACCCCCACATTAAAAACGGCCCTGGATCGCACATTAGAGATATTTCTTGGAATTGTTATTGCTATTTTGGTGACCCGCTTCATATTTCCGGCCCATGCGAAAAAACTCCTTCGTTTCAGCATCGCGAACACCATAAAACAATTTCAGGCGCTTTATAAACTGTTTGTAACCCATAAATTAACGAAGGAATCACTAGCTGAACAGGAAAAGATTGAAAATAATATTATTACCGATGTATCTAAGCAACATACCTTATTGCAAGAAGCCGTAAACGAAGATCCTCGTGTCAAAAAATATCGGCTTACCTATCAAGCTATTTTCTTGTTAGAAAGGAAATTATTACGAAGCATCTACATGTTGCGGCAAACCATACTCACGGAGTCTGTTCAAATTCATGATTTTTTTCAAAATCAAGATATTATTAAACTTAACCAACAGATAGTCGATTTGTTCGATTTCATTCATGCGATTTGCTCAAAACAAACGCCGGCGGTGATGCCTCCTTCAAAGGAAGAGCTTTATGAGAGCATAGAAAAAATAATCCAGTCCTTATCGGAATCGAAAGGCCCCACTTATCGAATTATTAATATCCACGCTTTTGAATTTTGTTTGGAACATTTGGTTAATGTATTGTATGAAATAGAAAAATTAGTGCAAAAACTTGATAGCAAACACGACAATCAGCACAACATTAAAACCCCTACTACGCATAACAAACCGGCATAAACTATTTTCAAATGGAATTTAGGTAATTTCACGCTCAGTTTTGAACCCCAATGAGCCGCTAAAGCGCTGGGAATAAGAGCAATAATGGATAACGGAATATTCACAAATCCAATGTGATTACCGGAAATCCCGACTTTAAACAATCCCGTAACCATCAACAACGAAGCAGCAATGGCTGAAAACACAGTGCTTGTTAAGGTTGCACACCCGATGGCGCGCCGAAGATCGACGCCGCATTTATGTAAATAAGGGACCGTGAATACAGCAATGCCCAATAAAAACCAGAGTAGACCGATAATCGTCGTCATTATTCGATTGCAAAAAGAGAATAAAGACCAGGTTTTAGTGTCACGGTCTTGATGATAAAACCCCAGCCAGACGGCGACCAATATTACCACCAATCCGAATAGGCGTTTGAGGTAAGCGCTGGGAACAATATTCAGTAAAATAATGGCTAGAAGGGTGCCTACTAATAACCCCGGAAAAATTTTTTTAAAAATGCTTAAATCAATAAGGTTATTTTGCCATTGCACCCGCGTGGCCGATATTCCCAATAAAGCGCTAACGGCGGCCGTCGTAGCGATTGCTATTTGCATTTGATAGCCTTGGGCCAGTTCAAAGTGACGCAATACATAATAAAATCCGGGCGTCATCACTAAGCCAGACCCGCCACCAAAAATGCCGTAAACAAGTCCAGCGCCGATGCCCAAGGCGATGCAGTCAATGATTAATAAAAATATATCCATAGTAATAGACTCCTAACGGAGCCCGTTTTCACGGGATGATGAGGGATAAACGAGGGAGCTACAATAAGGGGTATTGAGCTTGGATTCAATAGCTAACGCAATGAAATTTAGGAAAACACCCCGTGGCTCATATCGACGGGTGTCTTTATCGACTAATGAGTCCATTTTTTTCTATCTTCGAGGATTCCTTCAACGGCTTGCGCGCACAAATCGTCATCTTGGGACCTTCTTGCGATATCGCCGAGGGATAAGATCCCCGTCATTCTCTTTTTATCGTTGAGTACGATCAGTCGATGGATTTGCTTTCTTTCCATTCGTTTGGTGGCCTCATCCAAGTCATCGTTTTCATAACAATATTCGACACCTTCGCTCATAACATCACGCAGGGCTGTGTTTCCAGGATCTTTTCCTTGAGCGGCAGCGTGCAGAACAATGTCTCTGTCGGTGACAGTTCCAATTAATTTATCATTTTCTCCGACGGGGATGAATCCACAATCCAACTGCTTCATTTTCTTGGCAGCTTCTTTCACGCTGCTCGTAGGGGTAAGTAAGCTGGTTTTTTGGACATAACTTCCTTTACTTGCATAACGATTCCTCCTTTGATTGGTTCTATAACTATAGTATAGCGGGATAGTAAAAAACCGGTTTTAAATCAAAAAATTACCGCTCTCAGCGGCAGTTTGGGTGGATTGGGTTTGTGCATGGCGATCATTGGCGCGGCCTGCTATCATTCTGCTGAAAATATTACCTATCGATAGCGGTGAAATATGGTTGGCTCTGAGTTTAAAAAGGATAAACGAATCTTTGATGCGCTGATCATCGGAGCCGGTATTAGCGGCCTTTCGGCAGCCAGTCAACTTTTTGATGCCGGTCTTGATGTTATCGTATTAGAGGCTAGAAATCGTGTTGGCGGACGTATCTATACAGACCGCAGTCACGGTTTTCCGCTTGATTTAGGGGTAAGCTGGGTGCACGACTTGGGTCAAACTGCGTTGGTGAAAACCTTAGAAGAGCTCAAACTTAAAACCCTTCCTTACAGTGGAATGTTAACGAAGCCTGAAGAACATTTCTTTTATTCAACGGAAGGTGAAAAGCTGTCGATTATTCAGCTAGAAGAGTTGAAAAAATTTATTAATCATTTTTTTAAAATGATTGAGTATCAAGCCGTTGTGGGAAAAAGTGTAAAGGAAATACTAGAAAAAACACTTTTTTCCACTGAAACTGAATTACGATCAGAAAGAATCGGTAAACAACTGGATAGCTAATCTTATCAGCGGCTGGACGGGAGCCGACATTGACAAAGTTTCCACTTATATTTTGCAGCAAGCGCTTCAAGAAAGTGGTCAATCCTATCTTTTAAGTGGATACGATCGTGTGATCGATCCTTTAGTACAGAAACTCAAAATTGTGTTGCAATCGCCAGTTAGTCATGTGAATTACTCGGATGATTATGTTGAAGTAATTGCTAATCACCGGGCTTATTATGCAAAAGCCGTCATTGTTACCATTCCCATTGGGGTATTACAAAAAGGAAAAGTCATTTTTTCTCCCGCACTCCCCCCCACGTAAACAAAATGCGATTATGCAAATAGGTTCCGGCCTTTTAAATAAAATAATTATCGAATTTCCTGATTGCTTTTGGGAAAAAGAAGCGCTTAGCTTGCAATATTTGCCGGCCAGCCAACCCACTGTTGCGTTTTACGTAAACTATCAGAAGTTAATGGATGTGCCTTTTCTTGTGGGATTAGCGGGTGGCAGTTTGGCCGAAACCATTGAAAAATCAAATAAACAACAATGCGATCAGTTTGCCCTATCTCCATTGAAAAAATATATGGAAACCATTTTATTGAGCCGTCAAATATTACCGTTACTCAATGGCGCGGTGATCCGTATGCTTGTGGTGCGTATTCCTTTTTACCGAAAGAAAGCTCACCCGATTGTTTTGATGAATTGGCTTCTTCTATCGAGGATAAATTATTCTTTGCAGGAGAAGCAACCGATAAAGAAATGTTTTCAACGGTTCAGGGCGCTTATTCGAGCGGTTTGCGAGCGGCTAAAGAGCTATTATATTGTGCATAATTAACTGACAAGTTGGGTGAAATATGATTGTTAAAAATAGAGGGGCTATCAGCAATCCAGAAGGACGGTTTGAGAAAGAGAAGTATGAAAGATTTGATGACGGATGGGAAACCAATGCCGAAGAAGAATTATTGCCGCCGTTAGAAACCGTTTTATTTAAAGATCAAGCGAAAACGGTTATTACGCGCAATGACTCGCCTGATGTTGGTTTTGAACAATCAATTAATCCTTACCGCGGCTGTGAACATGGCTGCATTTATTGTTATGCGCGACCGAGTCATGCGTATATGAATATGTCCGCGGGTTTAGACTTTGAAACAAAAATTTTTTATAAAGTAAATGCGGCTCAATTGCTAACGAAGGAAATCACTAAACCCAAGTATGTCTGTAAACCTATTATTTTAGGCGCGAATACAGACCCTTACCAACCTGTCGAAAGAAAATTAAAAGTGACTCGTAATATTTTGGAAGTGTTAAATCAATATAACCATCCTGCGGTGATTATTACCAAAAGTTCGATGATCGAACGTGATATAGATATTTTGGAGGAGATGGCGAATCGTCGATTAATGAGTGTGGCGGTTAGCCTGACTACGCTTTCGAATAAATTAAAACAAATATTAGAACCGCGTACCTCTACCCCAAAAGCACGATTACGCACCATTTCACATTTAACGACACGAGGCATTTCTGTGCGTGTAATGACAGCGCCGATGATACCCATGATTAATGATATGGAATTAGAAAATATCTTGAAAGCCGCTAGCGAGGCCGGAGCGCGACACGCCGGTTACACCTTAATCCGCTTGCCCTATGAAGTAAAAGATTTATTCAAGGAATGGTTGGAACAGCATTTCCCCGACCGGGCGAACCATGTGATGAACCTTATTCGCCAAATGCGCGGGGGTAAAGCGTACGATGCGACCTTTGGTCGGCGTATGCGCGGAGAAGGGGTGTTTGCTGATTTATTAGAAAAACGTTTTTACGGGGCTTGTAAACGATTTGGATTAAATTCGCAACCAGCACCCGTGCTGGATACCCAAAGTTTGAAGCGAAAAATGCCTTCTGCCGTACAATTGGATTTGTGGAGTTAATGATTTTCACAGAGATAAATTAACGAGCGACTTTCGAAATTCAGGGCCATAAAAAACGCCGCCCACTGGGATGCTATTCCCTAGCGCTTCTTCAATTTTACTGATCCAATTAGGAGCAAAGCCGCCGCAAAGCTCGATCATTTGATAGCCTTCGCGATGTAATTGACGAGCTACTTCAATCGCTTGTTCTTTATGATTCATATCAATGCCGACCGCTTTAAAACGGAACCCTTCTTTTTCCATCGTACTGATATTTGTTTTGGGATCGAAACCAGGCATTAAGATGAAAGCAAAGGAATTAAATTTTGACGCCTATGATTCCACCCAATCCCCAAATTGTCAAATTGATAGCGGGATGTTACTATCATGCGTTCTTTAAAGGGGCGGTTCGCAATGCCAACGATTCAATTGCCGGATGGCAGTGTCAAACAATTTTCAAAACCGGTGTCCGTTCAGGCAGTGGCGGAATCCATTGGAACTTCGCTTGCGAAACCCGCGTTGGCGGGCAAAATCGATGATCATCTTGTCGATGTTTCTTTTATTATTGATAAAGATGTGTCTCTTCGGATTATCACGGAGAAAGACCCGGAAGGGTTGGAGGTTATCCGCCACTCCGCGGCTCATCTTTTAGCGCATGCGGTAAAAGAATTATTCCCGAAAGCAGAGGTAACCATAGGCCCGGTGGTGGAAGACGGCTTTTACTACGATTTCGCCTTTGAACGCTCTTTTACCCCGGAGGATCTCGAAAAGATTGAAGAAAAAATGCGATCGCTGGCTAAAGCGGATTTAGCGGTTGAACGAAGGGTGTTAAGTCGTGATGAAGCATTAACGCTGTTTAAAAAAATGGGTGAGCGCTACAAAGTCGAAATTATTCGCGACATTCCAAAAGAAGAAATATTAACGGCTTATCAGCAAGGCGATTTTATTGACTTATGCCGAGGTCCGCATGTGCCCCGTACCGGAATGTTAAAAGCGTTTAAATTAACGAAATTAGCGGGTGCTTATTGGCGAGGCGATAGTAATAATGAAATGTTACAGCGCATTTATGGAACCGCATGGGCAGATACTAAAGCATTAAAGGCTTACCTCTATCGACTGGAAGAGGCGGAAAAACGGGATCATCGTTTACTAGCTAAAAAAATGGATTTATTTCATTTCCAGCCAGAGTCGCCGGGAAACGTGTTTTGGCATCCTAACGGCTGGAGCATTATCCTGCAAATGAGAGAATACATTCGCCACATTACGCATAAATACGGTTATCAAGAGGTTCATACGCCCCAATTAATTGATGCCAGCCTCTGGGATAAATCGGGGCATTTGGAAAAATTTGGCGATGATATTTTCAGCTTACCGTTGGAACCCCAGCAATATGTCATTAAGCCGATGAGTTGTCCGGCTCACGTCCAAATATTCAATCAAGGCGTTAAAAGCTATCGCGATCTTCCGCTTCGCTACGCTGAATTTGGCGCTTGCCATCGCAATGAGCCTTCGGGCACGCTGCACGGTTTAATGCGATTGCGTGGCTTTGTGCAAGACGATGCGCATATTTTCTGTACGGAGGATCAAATTCAATCCGAAGTATCAGCCTTTATTGATCAATTACACGAAGTGTATGCGGATTTCGGGTTTACTGAAGTCATTCACAAACTTTCCACGCGCCCTGAAAAACGAGTGGGCAGCGACGAAGTGTGGACTAAAGCCGAGCAGGCGCTTGCGGAAGCCTTGAACCGCAAAGGCGTCGAATGGGATATTTTACCGGGGGAAGGGGCTTTTTACGGCCCTAAAATTGAGTTTTCTTTGCGCGATTGTTTGGGGCGAATATGGCAATGCGGGACAGTTCAAGTCGATTTCTCCGTACCGGAGCGCTTAGGGGCGCATTATATTGCGGAAGATGGGTCTAAAAAGCCGCCTGTCATGATTCATCGCGCCATTTTAGGCTCTTTTGAGCGATTTTTAGGAATTTTGTTGGAAGAATCTGCCGGTAAATTGCCCTTATGGTTGGCGCCCGTGCAGGTCGTGGTTATGAATATTACCGATCGACAGGCAGATTATGTGGGCCAAACCGTAGAAAATCTTCAAAATCTGGGAATTAGAGCGCATTCGGACTTGAGAAATGAGAAGATCGGCTTTAAAATCCGCGAACACACTATTGCGCGTGTGCCTTATCTGGTTGTGATCGGTGATCGTGAAGTAGCCGATAAAACCTTAAGCGTGCGTGCTTTAGAAGACGAGGCATCGACCACGATAACGCTAGAAGAATTTGCGCGCCAATTGAAAGCGGAAATTAGTCAGCGTAGTAGAAAGTCGCCAGCCCCAAGCCCTCTTTTCCCCGTCGGTGGGGAGAGTTAGCGAGGGCAAGATTTTGTTTTAAGAGGAGATAAAATATCAGATCAAAACGAACACGCGTCAATAACCAAATCCGCGTTCCGGAAGTGCGGTTGATTGACGAAAAGGGTGAGCAAGTAGGGGTTGTGAGAACCGATCGTGCCTTGACGATGGCCGAAGAAGCTGGATTAGACTTGGTAGAGATCTCTCCCACCGCTAAGCCGCCCGTTTGCCGCATCATGAATTTTGGTAAATACCAATTTGAGCAAAGCAAACGAAAAGCGGCCCAGAAGAAGAAGCAGCGCTTGGTCCACCTTAAAGAGGTTAAATTCCGTCCTGGAACGGATGTGGGCGACTATCAAGTTAAATTGCGTAAAATTGCTACCTTTTTGGATCGCGGCGATAAAGTAAAAGTCAGCTTGCGTTTTCGAGGACGCGAAATGCAGCACCGCGAATTGGGTTTAGAGTTATTAGGTCGCGTGAAGCGCGATTTAGGGAATATTGTTGTTGAACAGGAGCCGAGGCTGGAAGGCCGTCAGATGACGATGGTGGTTATGAAGGCTAAAGGTGAAGGTAATAAAACGAAGAGAGAAGATCATGCCGAAATTAAAGACTAATCGCGGAGCCGTGAAACGATTTAAAGTTACAGGTTCTGGTAAAATTAAACGGGCAGCGTCAAATCATAATCACATATTGACGAAAAAATCGCAAAAGCGTAAACGCCGTCTGCGTAAAATACACGAAGTCGCCCCCAGTGATATGAGGGCCGTAAGTGAGATGTTGAGGGATTGATTACCAAGTGGTAAATGACTAAAAAACGTAAAACCACGTCATCCCGAGCAGGCGCCTAGGCGTCAACTTAAGGGAGCGAGCTAAAGGGGGAATATCAAATAGTTGAAAAAATGTCCGTCGTTCCCGTGCGTAGGCCGTCTACCGACAGACAAAGAATCGAGGACTTTCACGGCCGAAGTCACGGGAATCCAGGCTAAAAGGCTAAGAAAAGCGCCATCGATGTTTTTCTTAACCCCCTAATCTGGATCCTCCCAACTCGGCCGTGAAGGTTTTGTATTCTTCAGTACTACAGCAGACGGCCTCGCGGAAGGACGACGGGTTTTAAGTTTTTCGCTCTTCACCACGGGTGGGTAATGGTAGGAACCCGTTGTATCAAGGAGCTTTGAAAGGAACGAGGCGAAAGAGGGCATCAACTTTACAGTCATTAGGGTTTTATGCTTAAGTTGAGGCCTATGCGCTTTCGCGGGGATGACGAAGCCTAAAATTGAAATGGCTGTGACTGGTAGGGAATGATATGATTGAGCTCCTCTCCCCTTGGGGGAGGAGCAGCGGACGGGCGGCACCCGAGATATATACAATTTTAAATTTTATTATTAGTGCGACGTTCTTCTAAAGCACTATGAATTTTGGAGAAATAAAATGCCAAGAGTAAAACGAGGAGTCACCGCAAGAGCGCGGCATAAAAAAGTATTAACTAAAGCGAAAGGTTATTATGGCGCGCGAAGCCGAGTGTTTCGCGTGGCTAAGCAAGCGGTTATCAAAGCTGCCCAATACGCCTATCGGGATCGTAAGCAGCGTAAGCGCCAATTTCGCGCTTTATGGATTGTCCGTATTAACGCAGCCGCGCGTGAGCATGGGCTTTCTTACAGCCGTTTGATTAATGGCTTAATGAAAGCATCCGTTGCCATCGATCGTAAAAACTTAGCGGAATTAGCGGTGTATGATAAAGCCGCTTTTGGAAAATTAGCAGAAAAAGCTAAGCAGGCCTTAGGCGGTTAACGTTTAAACCAGTCACCCCCGCCAGACCGTCGTCCGCGGTCAAGTTGTGGATGACGGATAAATACAATGGCGAAGCATGCAGAACCAATTAAACGCACTTTTACAATCTGCAAAAAAATCCGTTGCCGACGCTCAAAGCGAAATTGTGCTCGAAGAGATTCGCGTTGATTATTTAGGAAAGAAAGGTAAGTTAACCGAATTACTTAAATCCGTGGGCCAAATGCCGGCCGACCAACGACCGTTATTAGGAAAAGCGGTTAATGAGATTAAGCGCGAAATCCAGCAATTATTGAATGCAAAATCCACTCAACTTCGTGAAAAATCCCTCCAAGAAAAGTTAAATAAAGAAAAAGTTGACATCACCTTGCGCGGTCGATACGACCACTTAGGCGCCATTCACCCAATCTCGCGTGTTTCCGAGCGCGTTTCTCAGTTATTTTCAATGTTAGGCTTTCAAATTGCCGAAGGTCCCGAAATTGAAAATGAATATTATAACTTTGAAGCGCTCAATATTCCGGCCGATCACCCGGCGCGAACAATGGCGGATACCTTTTATTTTTCAGGTGATAAATTATTGCGAACGCATACCTCGCCTGTTCAGATTCGAGAAATGGAAAAGCAAGGCGTTCCGATTCGTTTAATTGCTTTGGGGCGCGTGTACCGCCGTGATTTAGATCAAACCCACACCCCGATGTTTCATCAAGTGGAAGGGTTAGTAATCGATAAAAGATCCACGTTTGCTAATTTAAAAGGGTTATTACAACAATTTTTAAATTGTTTTTTTGAAAAAGACGTTCGGCTGCGTTTTCGGCCTTCTTATTTTCCTTTTACAGAACCGTCTGCTGAAGTGGATATCTATCAACCTCGCACCGATAAATGGTTAGAAGTTTTGGGATGCGGCATGGTTCATCCGAATGTTTTGCGTAATCTTAATATTGATCCTGATGAATACAGCGGTTTCGCGTTTGGTATCGGATTGGATCGGCTGGCCATGCTGCGTTATGAAGTCACCGACCTGCGGTTGTTTTTTGAAAATGATTTGCGATTTTTAGGGCAATTTTAATGAAATTGAGCGAACAATGGTTGCGTGAATGGGTGAACCCACCCGTGGACACCGAAAAGTTAACGGCCCAATTGACCATGGCGGGGTTGGAAGTCGATTCCGTTAAACCGGCCGCACGGACGCTTGAGAAAGTTGTTGTGGGTGAAGTGATCGCCAGAGAAAAACACCCTGATGCGGATCGCTTGTCGGTTTGCCGCGTGGATGTGGGTGAAGATGAGCCGTTAGAAATTGTTTGCGGCGCTCCTAACGTTCGCACCGGCTTAAAAGTCGCTGTCGTTTTAGTAGGTGGCGTCGTTGGTGATTTGAAGGTCAAAAAAACTAAATTGCGCGGGGTGGTTTCCAATGGAATGATTTGTTCCGAACGCGAAATGGGATTGTCCGAGCAGCATGAAGGAATTATGGAACTACCCGCAGATGCACCCATTGGAAAAAATATCCAGGAATATTTAACGCTGGACGATTATATTCTCGATATTGAATTAACGCCGAATCGCGGAGATTGCGCCAGTGTGCGTGGCATTGCACGCGAAGTGGGAGCTATTAATCGTTTGCCGATAAAAGGACCGAATTTAGTCACGGTTTCGGCGACAATTAATGATGTTTTCCCCGTTGAAGTCAAAGCGGAGAAGGCATGCCCCCGTTATATAGGTCGTGTGATTCGTGGTGTTGACAGCCATTCGCAAACACCCCTTTGGATTTGCGAGCGACTACGGCGCAGCGGTTTGCGCACCATTCACCCGGTTGTGGATGTGATGAATTACGTCATGTTGGAATTGGGGCAGCCCCTGCACGCGTTTGATTTGAGTCGATTGGTAGAAGGAATTGAAGTCCGCTTTGCAAAAGCCGACGAAAAAATTACTTTAATTGATGAAACCGAAATTGCGCTCACGGAACGCATGCTAGTTATCGCAGATAAAAGTCGCCCCCAGGCATTGGCGGGGATTATGGGGGGCGCTAATTCCGCCGTTAACGAAAAAACCGAAGCTATCTTTTTAGAAAGCGCTTATTTTTCACCGGGTGAAATTGCTTTGACAGCGCGCCATTACGACATGCAAACGGATTCTTCTTATCGCTTTGAGCGGGGTGTTGATTTTAAACTTCAAACGTTAGCAATGGAACGCGCGACCGAATTATTGATCCAAATTACTGGCGGTTCTCCAGGCCCGCTTATTGAAGTGTGCAGTGAAACTCACTTGCCAAAAATTCCAAGAATTATTCTGCGTCCTGAACGAATCAAACGGCTCCTTGGTATTGAAATTAACGAGGACGAAGTTTCGAAGCTCCTTGAATTACTGGGCATGAGGGTGGTGAAAGAAAAAAACAATTGGGTTGTTACCGTTCCTAGTCATCGCTTTGATATTAAAGAAGAAGCTGATTTGATTGAGGAGTTAGCGCACTTATACGGTTACGATCGGATTCCTCAACTTAGGATGGAAGGGGAATATACCATTGCGCCCTTTTCAGAGACCCAACTGTCGTCGGCTCGGTTGCGTTGTTTAATGACCGATCGGGGTTATCACGAAGCGGTGACCTATAGTTTTGTGAATGACGAGTTGCAGACTTTGCTTAATCCTGAAGTTACATCCATTGCTCTTTCTAACCCACTTACAGCTGAAATGAATGTCATGCGGACCAGTTTATGGCCGGGGTTAATCCAAGTGCTCAAATACAATCAAGCGCGCCAAACTCATCGAATCCGGCTTTTTGAAATAGGCATGTGTTTTAACGCAGCAGGCAATGAATGGCAACAAGTGACAAAACTAGGCGGTTTAGTGGCAGGCGATGCGCATAGTCTCCAATGGGCAGAAAAGGGACGCCGCGTTGACTTTTATGATGTCAAAGGGGATCTCAGCGCGCTTTTCACTTTAACGCGCACAGAAGCCCATTTCCGCTTTGCCGAGGGTCATCATCCTGCCTTGCATCCCGGTCAATCGGCTGCTCTCTATTACAAAGATCAATGTATTGGCTATTTAGGAGCTCTGCATCCTGAATTGGTTGATCAGTTGGAGTTAACAGCGGCTCCTTTTCTTTTTGAAATGGAATTGAATGCCATTAAGACTTCAATTTTGCCAAAATACCACCCCCTATCGAAATTCCCCTCGATTCGTCGCGACATTGCTATTGTGGTTGATCGGGATGTGCCGGTGGGAAATATTGAAGAAGAAATCAAATCAACAGCCGGGCAATTATTGATCATCACACAAGTTTTTGATATATATGAAAGCGGGAAACATATTGAATTTGGGAAAAAAAGTGTCGCCTTGGGGTTGACGTTTCAGGACCCTTCGCGCACTCTAATAGATGGAGAAGTAAAACAAATCATTGAGCGCGTGCTCGCCGCTTTAGAGCGCAAGTTCAATGCAAAATTGAGGGCATAGTCCGATGGCGCTCACGAAAGCCGATCTTTCTGAACATTTGTTTAATGTAGTGGGGTTAAATAAGCGGGAAGCCAAAGACCTTGTCGAATTATTTTTTAAAGAGATCAGTCTCTCTTTAGAACGGGGCGAACCGGTGAAATTATCTGGCTTTGGTAATTTCAATTTGCGCGATAAAGGCGAACGACCTGGCCGCAATCCGAAAACGGGAGAAGAAATTCCCATTACCGCTCGACGGGTGGTTACTTTCCGTGCCGGCCATAAACTTAAATCCAGGGTGGAGAAAAATGTCAAACCAAAAGAGGAAGGGGAATCCTAAACAGGACATCGACTTGCCCACGATCCCCGACAAGTTGTATTTTACTATTGGCGAAGTGAGCGAACTGTGTCAGTTACGCCCCCATGTTTTGCGTTATTGGGAACAAGAATTCAGCCATTTGTCTCCTCTAAAACGCCGCGGCAATCGCCGTTATTACCAACTGAAAGACGTTTTAATTATCCGAAAAATCCGCCGCCTGCTTTACGAGGAAGGCTATACCATCGACGGCGCCCGACAAAAACTATCCGAAGAATCTTCCAAAGATAAGCAAGAACACAAAGTTTACGAAACGATGCGCCGAGCTGTCTCTGAACTTGAAAAAATTGCTGCTTCTTTGGAAATGGCATAAATCTCCATTCCCCTCAAAGTTTTTAGCGATAATGGTAGCAAATTAATCCAACGATATTATAATACGAGACTCAGTTCGGGGCGTAGCGCAGCCTGGTAGCGCACTTGCATGGGGTGCAAGGGGTCGCAGGTTCAAATCCTGCCGTCCCGATCAAAATGGTCAGGTTCATTCCGAAGACATAGGTAACATTTTTGCACCAGGTTAATGAAAACAGCAAAGACCCGAAGTGTGTATATTGCTTTGTTGAGTTAGACAAAAAGAATAGGTCGAAAGATCATGTGCCACCTCGATGCTTTTTTACATCAAATGAATTGAATCAATTTAATGCGATAACTGTTCCCTCATGCCGATCATGTAATAATGGCGATAACGTTAAAGATGAAAATGCAAAGCATTTGTTGCACCTGTGCACTATGCAAATGGAAAGAGAAACTAAAGAGTCGGTAGAAAATCATCGAAGCACTATACAGAAAAATGGCAGAATATGTGAACAATTAGCTCGTTCAGAATCAATTTTGGTTCAAGATGCTTGGACAGGGATTTTGACTCATGAAAAACTGATTGCTTTTGATACGTATTATCTAGAGGATACAAAATCTGTTTTTCAACGAGTAGAAAGAGGCTTATATTGGTGTCATTACCGTAAATACCTTAATGCTTCTAATTACACAATAGGTTTTCCTGCAGGTGTTCATGTACTGAGGAATCCAGAAACGGATTTTTTAAGAAAGCGTAAACTGTTTAAATTTATTGTCGATCTTTCTCATCAGCTAGAAAGGTTTGACCTATTACCTAATGTATTTACTATTGGATGAAGAAGACATCAGATGCAGAAAATGCAGGTGCTTTTTTGTTCTTGTACCGGAATGCAGTGCTAATTTATGTGTTAGCAACACCCCATTGATACGATTTAGCTTTACCGCTGCGTCACGCTGGCATTTTGAAAAAATATCCATGTGACGCACGCAGTGCGTTTAAATAAGCCGTTACCAATAAATCACTTATCGCTCTATTTTAGAAATGTCCTTCGTGTTTAAGCACAGTTTACGAAAACGAATTGATTCAATTTATTTTCGCGAGCTATTCGCTTTTAGATTTTAAAAAAAGTGCCGATGCACCTTAAATCGGTAGGAAATGATAACATTTCTGGTGCAAAAACAATGTGCCATGAAAGTTGTCAGATAGCTATCGTGGCGGCCCTTTTCGCCCTTTGGATATGGGTGAAACTTTTTACTTCAAGCAGCTTTCAAATTTCAAAGCTTGCTTTTTTAAAATTGAACGCGCTTGTCACGTTCTTTATTAAACATTCCTTTTTAGTTATTGCTCTCAGGGAGGCAAATAATAACTGTTCCCAGGCGAGCCCGTTTCGTCTGTGCGGGTCATAGCGGTTTTTAACCGTACGTTCACATCATCGTATATGGCGGGATGCAACATCACTTACCGTTGTTTAACAGTTATTGCAAGTTATTCGTACTTTAACAATCAATCCGTTTTTTGAGAGAGGTCCTATGAGCAGACGTAGAAAATTTATTAATTCCGTTATCAATATTATCGACCATAACCGTGATGATTCCTACCGAACCCAAAATGATCGCCAGAAATATTTAATTTCAATGGCGGAAAATTTGTACGCGGCTGGGTTTCAGTTAGAGCACGCCCATTTTCTGAAATCGAAGCATATTTAGTCTTTAGTGGATGGCTGGAAAAAAGCGGAAATTAGCGACGGCAGAATGAAAAATCGGTTAAGCCATCGTCGTTGGATTTCCTCATAAGATTAAGGGTCAGGGTATTTTCGCTTTCGTAACGCCAAAAGCAGGTGCAACCATTAATGAACTTTTATCCGATGAATTAATTGCGCTAGTTCGCAAAAAAATTAGTCCCATTGCAACGCCGGATCGTATTCAATGGACAAATGATTTGCCAAAAACGCGTTCAGGAAAAATTATGCGGCGCATTTTACGTCGAATAGTGAATGGTGAAACGGAAAATCTGGGGGATATTTCCACGTTGGCAAATCCAGAGACCGTTCAAAATATAATTACTCTTTGTTATGAAAAATGATTTATTCATCAAGTAAATTATGGAAAAGAAATCTTTACTTATTGCTCTTTTCTAAGAGGAAAAGCTGGCAATCATTGTTAATCCTGATAAATCAATTTTAGTAAGAACCACACAGCGCTGATTTAGATAAAACCCAACAATTAGTAAGAGAACGTGCTATGTTCTTAATTGACTGCTTTATTTTACCTTATCCGAAGGTTTATAAAATAATTGTCGATATCAGGAAGAATCTCCTAACAAACTCTCATACCAGCTTTCTCAGAAGCCACCAAATTTTTAATTTTTATTTAATATTGCTCTGGTAGAGTTGTAGAGAGTGTATAAAAATGGAGGTTACCTCATGATAAGAAGGAAAGAGGAAAAATACCCTAAAGACAGCCCCAGTTTTTCTTCCGAGAACCCTTTAAAAACCAAAAGAAAACAGCCTAGCCCCACTTTAGGGGACGAAAGCGGCCTTTCAATGAAAGGAAAAGAAAGTATAGAGGAATCGGGAGAGTTGGTGAAAAGAATTAGAGTATTAGAGAAAGTTCTAAAAGAACAGCAAAAGAAAATAAAGAAACTAGAAAAGGATTTGGGAAACTTTTCTGAGATGTTTAATATTAGAATAGAGGCTCTTGAGGAAAAAGGCTTAACTCAGGAAAGAAATCGCGCTAGACTACGCAATAGGAGACGAGAGGAAAGACAAGGTAATATCCAACCTCTCTTTCCACCGCCAACCCCTCAACTTTCCCCTTTAGCGCCTCTTACTGCCTTTCCTTTAGGAAACCAATTTTTGTTGCCCCCACAGTCCCCTTTCTCAAGGAGTGGATTGCATCACCTTACCATACTTTCTCGACCGCCGGCGCCTCCTTCGCCTCCGCCACTTCCCCTTCCACTGCCAAAACCTCCTATTAGGCCTACTCCTTATCCGCTGCCTGCTTTTTTCCCCCGCCTGAAGACGAAGCCTGCCAAGCGATCGTGATAGAAAGAAACTTTAATGAAGAAAATGAGCCAAGAAATGAGGATCCAAACAGAGATGCCCAGATGAAACCGGATTGAACGAATCTTCATTGCTCAATCACTCGTGGCATTCTATTGGGATTGAATATGAAAGTTAATATTGCGGATAAGCTTCTGAACAAGGGATATTCATTTCTTGATTTTTTGAGAGGGTTGACAACCCCTACCGGTTGGTAGTAAAAGGAGGTTTATTATTAATTGGAGTATTAAAAAACGGAACCTTGGTAGGAAAAATCAAGGAAAAAGTTAGTATGGAACGTTCACTCAAGTTTGCACTCAAACAAAATAGCAATTAGCTATTCTTGAAACTTTCGGAGCTTTAACCTCACTTATTCAAGAAGTTAAGACAGAAAAGCGGAATGCTCAATTTCCCTGTTTCGGCTGAAAGTTATTTTAATACCTACGTAAAGTCGACAGCTTAAGGTTTTATTCTAAGCATTCAATTTTCTGACATTCTTCACTTTTCAAGCTCACTCTTTTTTCGGAGAATCCATCATGATCATGCCATTGAAAAAAATAAACATACAAACAATAACCCAAACGATTTTATTGATTATGTAATTTTAAAGTACGAGCAATTCGTAATAAAAAATCTAGATAAAATATTCGAATCCTATGCTGAATCTAAGGATAAAGAAAAGCTCATTAGTAATCTTGAAAAATTTCTAAAAATAAATTGGGAGATAGTTAAAGGAAGTTTATTGTGTTACACGGCCTTACCTACTCATAGAATCACTGAACACTTATGTAAAATAACCGAGTACGTCGAAAATCAAACGGGTAAAGCCTCGATTAACGTTTTAATGCCTACAATTAAGTGTGATAGTTTTTCTCCCACAAAACACCCCAACTTGGATGAAACAGATTTAGAGAATTGTATAAAAACTCATATTTATATTAGAGCTGAAAGCTATGATTACTTGGTCCCCGTTTCTTTATTAACTGATATTAGCATCGATTTTGAGTATGATAGATTACCAAATTGTTATTATGAACTCCCCGAGCATGAAGGAGAAACCCCAAACTTTGGCATTCCCTCAAAGATTGAATTTAACGACTCCGCTTATCTTTCTGATGTAGATACAAAACGCCTGGTGTCTCATTCAGAAAAAACTCAAGCTATTTGGGATACACGAGAAAAATATTTTTCTACCATCGCCCAAGAACCTTCTTTGTTAGAAAAGCTCACTATGCTCGCTCAAAAATTGAGTATTAACGGCAGACATTATCGAGGGAGGGACGCCAAAGCAGCGGAAGGAGTTTATTTGGATATTATCGCATTTATAGAATATTCAGATCAACTAAAACCAGAAAATATTCCGGCCCCTGTGAAAATATTAATCGACCGGATAAAAAAAGTAACTTCTACAACAGAGAAAGTTGAAGAAGGAGAAAGATGCATAGCGGCTCTTTCCGAAGATGTGCGGAAATTAATAGGGACACATGCAAAAAATTTGGCAGTGGTGAGAATTAACTCTGACACAAAAAATAATCAAGCAATGGAACTCCGTGATAAATTTGAGGATAAAAAAGAAGATCTCAAAAGGGTCGTAACAAATGGCCAATATTCTGGGAAAGACTCTCTTGGACTTACGCTCTCAGTCATTCAAACTCTCGGCATTGATTTAGAACGTCTAAATGATTTTGAAACATTTGTTCGAATTTTTAAATATTTCAATGCGGCAGATGTAGCTTACCTCCAACGGGAAGGCATTTCTCGAAACTTCACAATGCTTATTTCCACCGCAGAAAACTTTATTGACTTCTTTGCGCAAGTCGACCCTCTTTTGTTCAAAGAATTTCTTATAAACATTCGCGACGATATTACTACTTCTATTCTAAAAAAGCAGGGAGATCTGATAGCCATTTTAATGGATCTCAAACCAGAGTCATGTAGAATTTTTTGTAGGGTATTAAATGACAAATTATCCTCATTCATCAAGGGGGTACAAGAGGTTGAACAGCTATTCAAGCATCTTCCTTCTGACAAGTGTGTTGTCGTCTTCGATGAGTTAAAAGAAGTGATACTTCCCTTCGTTAAGAGCGCTCAAGATTTTGCCTGCCTCTTTCAGCACTTCCCTCTCAATCAACGATTTTCGATCTTCAATGAATTTAAAAAAATAGTGCTCTCCCTCATTAAGGATGCGCAAGATTTTAGAACTATATTTCAGCATTTTTCTGCCGATCAACGTATTATTATCTTTGAAGAATTAAAAAATAGGATACGCGTTCTCATTAAAAATCCCCAAGATCTTGCAATAATACTCCAACCCTTTTTGCAAGATGATCCAAAAATATTAAGGGCTATTTTTAGATTTATTATAGAAGACGACAAACTTCTAACAATTCACTTTTTAAGATCATTCTTTTGCTCTACGCAATACGGTATTGAAGTTAAGGAGCGGAATCGCCCTATGGATAAGGCGTTATTGGCCCGCGACGTCGAACGAAGTTTCGCGTTTTTGGAATTGTTACTCGAATTTAAAAATAAAACAGGAAAGCGTCTTAATGAAGTAGTTGGAATTAGCAATCGCGCCTTACACGTGTTGATAAGTTTAAAAGGTCACCCTATATTCGATGTTTTTCCTTTTTCGGATTTTGTATTATCAGAAAAACCGCTTCTTAAAAAGACTATCGCACTTAAAGTACAAGAACGTTTTTTTGAATTAATTGATCGCGTTGATACCTCTTCATTCAGCGTTAACAACGTTCAAGAATGGCAAAAAGCTACCACGCTTATAAAGAATTCTTGGGAACTATTAATTAACGATATTCCTAATTTCACCGTTCCCTCGCTGCCAAAAAATAAAGCGTTTCTGTGCTTAATACTAGAGCAATACATAATTCAATTAAACGAAAGAAAAGAAAAGGGAAATTTGACTCCTAGTTCTTTTTTATTTTTTAGAGAGGGAATTTCAATTAAAGAAAAAATGGTGGCGGCGGAAAAATTAAGGAATATAGTAGGAAACCCTTGGGAGAAAGGACAATGGAATAAATTAAGGAGTTTGAAAGACGACCCTGCGTTAAGAAACGGGCGACTACGACAGCTCTATTGCCATATGTTAAAATTACACTCTGCTGGAGACAAGCATTCATTGAATGAAGGCATGTGTCAGCTTACTTCGAAGGGAACCTCTCCCTAAAAAAATTTTTTAATAACCTTTTTTTAATGGGCGATTTACTATTTTATCTATTTTTAGATGACAACGGATATACTGCGCGATCGATTATAGGGGAAATAGGCGAAGAAAATTTTTATTCCAACTCATGCTGAGCACAAAGTCAATACTTCGAATAAAATGGGACATGTGGTATGAAAAACTAATGTCAATGCTACCCGCGATATTATAGATTTTTCCTTTAGACAACGAATCAAGACACTCCATTTTATTTCTACGACGGCAGTTTTTGATAGCGCAACTTTATCGCCGGAAAATACGACTTTCGAGAAATATCTTTCAAAAAAATAAGCTATCCCTGTCGGTGGTTATGCGCAAAGTAAATGGGTTGCTGAACAATTAATATCATTGGCTTCGAAAAGGGGAGTCCCGATCACTATTTTTCGACCGGGAGCCGTGTCTTCTGCATTAGATACGCCAAAACATGTTTCGAAAGATTTATTAACGCAATTGTTATTAGTTTGTCAAAAGCTCCGTCTGGCCCCTAGGGAAAAAGGCCTCGTTGATTTTGTCCCTGCTGATTATGCCAGTAAAGCAATTTCTTTAATTTCACAGGATGTTAGAGCCGCTGGCAAAGTTTTTCATTTAACACACCCACATCCTGCGTCGATACCTGAGTTAATTGCGGAGCTTAATTCGTTGGGTGCTGAAATAAAAGACGTGCCTTATGAGGAGTGGTTGAAAAGAGTTATAGAGTTTTCAAAAAAAAATAAAGATGAAAATTTACTTTCTTTATTACCTCTCATGACAGAACCTATCCCTCATGTTGGTGTTTCCTGGTTGGAAATGATTTTGAACCGTTCAGTATTTTCATGTGAAAATACTATTAAATTACTTGAAAATAAAAATATTTTCCCGCCCTCGATCGCTCAGCTTGTTATGAAATACTTTTTTTAATAGATATTTTATCTAAAATTGGAGAATCATTGGGTTATATATAGTTGATAAACATAGACCTGACGGGAGAAGTTCAGTTTAAGTATTACTAAGAGATTAGGCCGTTCACGATACCCCATAATCAGAAGCTTTTTTACCCTGTTCCACATGAACCTTAAACTTCAGCTCAAGCCTGATTTTAAGCTCGCACCTAGGATCGACATACCTAGTTCTTCTTGAGTTAGAGGGGCAAGGCGGTAGGTTTATCTCTAAATTCGTTGTCTGCCAAGAGCTCTCTAGAAACCTTTTTGGTAGAATTGGAAATTAATCTTTTAAATTAAGAGGTTAAATGATGGAGGCGGCGGGAATTGAACCCGCGTCCGTAAATCATCCGCCGTTGACACTACATGCTTAGCATCGTCTATGATTTAACAGTCAATCGCCCGACGTGCAGGGGAAATTGACTGCGAGCTCTTCTGTTTAACCTTCAAGTCATGAGCCATGCTTGAGGGCGAGCTTATATGCTATGGCCGTTGGTAGGGATCTATAAGCGAATCCCAGCAACGGAAGAAGCTTTATGCGTAAGCTTCTTGGAGATAATTACTATCGTTTGCAACTATCTGTTTGCAACTGATGGATTTACGAGCCTTCGTTGCCGGCTCGACATGCGTCTCGGGTTTCAGGATCCACGTCGAAGCCTGGTCGCCCCCCGAACTTCACCCTCTATTATAACCCAGTTGCCAGTCGGAGTAAATGTTCAATCTTTTGTCCTGAATAAAACAGCTGGCCTGGTTGTGCTTCAGGTGCTATCTCACTTTTATTTTTGAAAGAAAAAGCAGCGGACCCTTAGTCAAAGTAGGCTTCAATTAATATTGACAGAAGGATTAAATGCTTTTCGTTGGCTAAATATTTTCTTAACCATCGGCTCAAATGCGCTGATAGGCATTGATTTAAAGTTTACATCAAAAGCAGGACAATCATATTTTTCACAAAAAAGAGCCGTTCTTTCAAATAAGGGATGCCCTCTAAATTTTTCTCTGGCATTTTTGTCCAATCCTAGCTTATCCCAGAAATAATAGCCTTGGAAAACATCATGATTTTTCAAAATCCAATGATTTTCTTCTGAAATATAGGGTTTAAGAATAGCAGCACTAACGTGGGAGTGGTTAAATGGTGAAAATAATTCGCCTATATCATGCAGCAAAGCGACGACAATAAATTCGTCGTCACAACCGTCTTGATACGCTCGGGTTGCAGTTTGTAGCGCATGCTCGTATCTACTAACGGGGAAAGCATCTTCGCGTTCATCACTTAGAAGCTCAATGAGTATTTTAGGTAATTGCTCTTCATGTTTATAAGTTGCCTTTAGAATGGCTTCCATATCTTGATTAGTAGCGACGTCAATGCTGGAGAAAGTAGCCTTGTCATTCATAATTTTGATCTCCAAATTAAAATAAATTTTAACATTCAAAATTATTAATAAAGGAAACTGAACTGGATGAAGATTCAGTATTTTTCGCTGTCTCACTTAACAAAGCGCGAGCCAGCCGCATATCCCGCGCAGGCGCTTTAATTTATATCCCGTAATAATGAAATAAGCAAGATAGTTAAAATTTTTATTAAGCTAAAAATACCTGAAGATCCGTCTACTGTTAATTATGAGTATAGGTTCGATGTTATCCACTTCTTTCGTACTTGCGGCATTTTTTAACCCGGCTCTTAACCTAGTGTTTTTCGATTTTTGTGGTTTTTATGTGGGGCGTAAACGCTCACAGAACTGCCTAGAGCGTATATGTACTCTCGCTTTGCTCGGGACGACGATTGGGATAATTTCACATTTTGAAGAGCACTGGTATAGATATTTTTTTTGTTTCTCAGTCAGATACTGAAATGAAGAACTTACGAAAACTCTCTGTTCTCATAGGGCTGGCTTTCCTTCTAAATGGGTGCATTCCTATCTACGAAACCAGCTATACCTACATCCCACCCAAATCGTTCCGTGGGCGTCAATGTGTTAACGAATGTTTGGCGCAAAAATCTGATTGTCAATCGCGTTGTAGTTTTCGGGAGCAGCGGTGTCGAATGCAAGCGCAGCGGAATGCTTATTTTGCGTATCATGAATATGCGCGAGAACAAAGGCGACAGAATTTGCCCGTCGTAAAAACGATTGATGATTTTGCGGATTATTCTTATTGTTCTTCCAATTGCGGTTGTGAATCGGATTATCGTCAATGTTATTCCAATTGTGGCGGCAAAGTAATTCCACACACCCGCTGTATTGCGTTTTGTAAGAAGCAAAATCCTTAATTAAAAACGCTTTACATAGTGATGGCAATAAGGCTGTTTCCCCGTTTTTTGATAGTAATCCTGATGATAATCTTCCGCACGCCAAAAAATACTCACTGGCGCTAATCGAGTGGCAATGCGATAACCCTTTTCCGTTAACACCTTTATTGCCATTTCAGCCATTCGCTTTTGTTGATTATCATAATAAAAAATAACACTGTGATATTGATCGCCAAGGTCAGGACCTTGTCCATCCGTTTGTGTGGGATCGTGAATTTCAAAAAAATAATGAAGGATTTTTTCATAGTTAATTTGTTGGGGATCGTATAAAACGCGGATAGCTTCGACATGCCCCGTCGTACGGCTGCACACTTCTTTATAGGTGGGGTTGTTTTTATGTCCGCCTGTGTAGCCGACTTCAGTTTTTACAACGCCCGGTAAACGTTTAAAATAATATTCCACACCCCAAAAGCACCCGCCGGCGAAAATCGCTTCTTCGGTATCGCGGATCTGGCTATCGGTTACAAAATCCAAACTCAAGGAATTTACGCAATAACGTGTATTTTTAGGTGTTAACGCTTCTCCTTCAAAGACATGTCCTAAATGGGCCCCGCAACGTTCGCAACGAATTTCAATGCGCTGTCCATCGGGATCGGGCAATCGCTTTATTGTTCCCGCAATAGTGGCATCGAAACTCGGCCAGCCGCAGCCCGAATGAAATTTATCTTGTGAACGAAATAATGCTATCCCGCATTGTCGACAGAGATAACGGCCAGTCTCTTTTAAATCGGTATATTCACCTTGAAAAGCAGGCTCCGTCATTTGGTCGCAAGTGATATGACGGACTATTGGTGGAAGTGAGGAGCGTTTATCCATGAGATTTCAACACGCGATGTTTCTCGCGCTCCCACTCGCGGCGTTTGATGGTTTCTCGCTTATCGTGGGTTTTTTTGCCCTTTGCAAGGACAATTTCAACTTTGACATGATTTTTATGCCAATGTAAATCCAGCGGAACCACCGTTAAGCCTTGTTTTTGAACTGCTCCAAACAGTTTTCCAATTTCACGCTTGTTCAAAAGCAATTTCCGCGAACGTTGAGGGTCAGCTTTCATATATTCTGCGACATTGGGGAGCGGGGAGAGGTGCGCACCAATTAACCAGGCTTCACCGCCTTTAAAAACAACATAGCTATCCCGCAACTGCACGCGGCCCGCGCGAATACTTTTGACTTCCCAACCTTCCAACACCAGCCCCGCCTCAAATCGCTGCTCAACGTAATAGTCGTGTAATGCCTTTTTATTCAAAGCGATAGTTCGTTGTGCCGGTTTTTTGGAAATTTGCTTGTTCATGGTGTTGGCTATATTATCGGAACGGTATGCCCAATATCAATAAAAGTAAAGTTGTTTCTTATCCTCAAAATCAAATGTACGAATTGGTTAACGATGTGGAATCGTATTCCGAATTCGTCCCTTTTTGCAGCGAAAGCCGCATCGATAGCTGCACGCATGAAGAAATACGTGCCACGCTCTCGTTTGCCCGGGGGGGATTCAGCAAGTCATTTACTACTTTAAATCGGCTTCAGCCTCATAGAATGATAGAAATCCAGCTAATCAATGGGCCTTTTCGGCAATTGGAGGGTTTTTGGCGTTTTGAACCCTTGGAGGGCGACCGTTGTCGAGTTTCTCTCGATTTGGAATTTGAATTCGCTTCGCGCTGGTTAGCGTTAATGTTTGGGCCACTGTTTAACCAAGTCGCCACCCTGTTAGTTGATGCTTTTTGTGAACGGGCGGATGTCGTTTATGGGAAAAAGGCATGATCTCCATTATTATCGCCTACGCGACTCCCGAAAAACAAGTTGAGATCCCGTTAACGGTTGAAGAAAGTTGCACCTTGGTGGTGGCCGTTAAACGTTCCGGGATTTTACAGCAATTTCCTGAGATTAATTTATCTCAAGCGATCGTCGGCATTCATAATAAACGTACGGCACTCGATGCGGGGCTGCGTGACGGCGACCGGATCGAGATCTACCGCCCCTTAACCATGGATCCTAAGCAAGCGCGTTTATTGCGGGCTAAACGCGGTAAAATTCGGCGAATGGTTAGGGGTGAGGCAGGATAACCCTGTCGCTGGGTTGATTTTATCCGTCCAGAAACTCACGACACGATTATCACGTAAATACACAATTAGGCGCGTAGAGTGCATTTTGTGATGGCCTTTTTTAAAAATATACACGTACACCAAACGGTTGTCAGCATACATATTGGTCAATACAGGGGTTCCCAACAGGGATTCTACCTTGGTTTTTGTCATGCCTTTATGCAAAGCACCTAAGTCTTTATCGGTAATCACATTGCCTTGCTGGACGGGCGGACGGTAAATGCAGCCGGTTAGAGTGATGCCCATACAGATCAAAAGAGAAAACAAAGTTATTGCGCGCTGCATAGAAGCTCCTTTTTATTTGAAGAGTCGTGATTATATCGCATCTGTTTTTGAATGCCATCCAATCAGGGATTTTTAATAGGTGTGTGATAAAATACGCCTTCGACAGTAAATCTGCTAGGAGTCGCTTTGGAAGATCAAGAATTGCGAAAGGCAGGACTCAAAGTCACTCTGCCGCGAATTAAGGTGTTAAAAATTTTAGAGAATGCGGACCCGCATCACATGAGTGCGGAAGACGTTTATCGTAAATTAATAGAAATGGGAGAAGACGTGGGGCTTGCTACTGTCTATCGGGTGCTCACGCAATTTGAAGCAGCGGGCCTGGTCAAACGGCATAATTTTGAAGGCGGTCATTCTATTTTTGAGATCGATCAAGGGGAGCACCATGATCATTTGGTGTGCGTGCATTGCAGCAAAGTGGAAGAGTTTGTAGATGCTCTAATAGAGGATCGCCAAGCCGTCATTGCGAAGAAATCTAAATTCAGAATGACGGACCATAACCTGACGATTTATGGCATTTGCCATGATTGCGAAAAACAGTCGTTTGAGGGGCAGCGGGCGTGCTTAAAAATTGCACATTTTATCGCGATAAGGTAATATTACCCCGTTGCGCTATTGCGGAACATTAATAGAAAGAGTCGGTAACTTTATGAAAATTAAGAAAAAATTAGTAAGCACCCTGGCGGGATTAGTGGCTATCACTAGCGTTTTTGCGGTGACGCCTTCTTACGCCTATGGTCATTACTATCCCCATTATCACCATCACTATCACCATGGTGGTGGCCTTCTCGTTGCTGGTCTTGTTTTTGGAACAGCATTGGGAATGATGGCAGGTGCGGCTGCAAGCCATGATTATGCTTGCCGACAAGTAACTTACGTTCGTCATTGCCGATACAACCCTTGGTACGGCGATCGCACTTGCTACGTAGAAAGATACGTTCACTACGTCTGTTAATGTAACCCTCTAAGCGGGATCTTTGCAGCTAGCAGAGATTCCGCAGAGGCGATTATCTGTCCTGTTTGGTGGGCTCAAGCAGGGCGCTTCGCATCACCGAGTAAGTCTTTTAATTAGATGAACCTACCGTAAGGGAAAATACATTATGTCTCGTCAACCGTCACCTCCACCACCCAGCAAGAAACTGAAAATTGAAGAAAAAAAACCGGATCGGCCAATGGTTTCCTATCAGGAAATTTCCGAGATTGCCTCCACATTTAAGTTTCAGAATTACCACACACCCAAAGAAGCCCTGGCTGTTTTAAGCCGCTCGGTGAGTGAAGGTCCCTTTAAAGGAGCGACGGTTTTATGGATGAAACTTTCTGATTATTATTCTTCTACTTCTAGGCATTGGCATTTGGGGAATGAAGAAATTCGGAAGTCCAGAGATTTTTTTGAACAGCTAATCAGCTGGTTAAAAGACGCATACCCTAATCCAGGTTTTGCGGCGATGTTTTTTCAGTTGCTCCAACAACGGCCCGAGCCGGGAAAAAACGAGCACTTTGATGGTCTAGACGAAAAATTCCAAAATTTATTAGAAGATAACACTCTATCCTGCACACCACTCGGATGTGCCATCGATATAATTAAAGAAAATTACTTTTCGTGGTTTGAAAGACATCAGGAATATTCTCCGGTTTTACCAAATCTAAATGAAAAAATAATATTTACTCTGATCGATGGAATTATCAACCACCTCCCTCTCTCTCAAGGGATAAGCTTTCTTGAAACTCATTATGATAATTATTTCGCAAAAAATGATTCTGTCGTGCTGTTTTTTTTCCACTATGTTAATCAACTAGAATCACCCTATTCGAATCGTCTAAAAGAGAAATTAGCAGAGTTGATTGAATATATTTGTCGTTTACCTGATAATGAATTAATCGCTTTTTTAGAAGAGGGAACGGAAGAAGATCACCGCATCTTAGATGGCGACGAGGGTAGCCCTTTTTGGTGTTTATATATCGGGCTAAATAAAATAACCCCAAGGCTGCTTCAGTGCACTCCAGATGCTTTAGAAAGTTTCTTGTGTTCTCAATACTACCGAGATAAAACCTACTATGAAAATATTCTGGAACTTGCTCTCGAGAGTACTACAAAAATAGAAGATTTTGAACAGTTATTGTTTCGTGTTAGCCGAACTGAGAGACCTGTGTTTGACGATCAAGAACCACAGTATAAATTATATATAAAAAATATTACCAATTTTGGAAGTTGTCTATCCTGTATCAGGAGACGCGCAATCTTCCGAGGCGGCCTTTGAAGCAGCGCTCGATACCCTTAAATCCTTTTCACCCGAGGAATTAAATCAATTAATAAAAATAAAAAAGAATTTTATCGACTTCGTTCTTTCGAAGCTCCAAAACACGATGGAACCTGAAAACTTCGGCGAACTAATAAGGGAGTTGGCGTGTATCCACGAAACTAATCCAGATATTTTGACTTGGCGCGTGGAGCAAATAATCCATCTTTTAATCAATGATAGCATAACGACCAAACAAGAATCTTTTTTTAAAATAGCATTTGATTCTTTAAAAGAAGTTTATATCCAAGCGAGAAAATCTCAAAGACCTAATGATTCCTGGAATCTTTTAATCAGCACAGTATTAGGGAGCCAAAATCTAGGAAATGATCAAATTAATATAGATCGTATGCGTGGAAAAATTCTTTGTGGCTGGCATCTTCTAAAGCCTAATGAGATTAGAAATTGGCCTTATGAAACCTTCGTTAAGAACTGTGTTGAATGCCTGCGCATAGAACAATCAGAATTAGAGCAAAAATCAAAACCGGATAATAATACAATGACTCTTTTTACTTCTCAACCTTCCACAGGAATAAATCTCCCAGAAAATAAGAGTATTGTTTCTGCACGGAAAATTTGATTTTCAGGCTTAACGAAAGCGCCATTTCACGTCTTAAACAGAAGGGTGCGATTGAAAGTGTAGGTTTTCAACAAGTAAAGTAGCCCGTATGAGCGAAGCGAAATACGGGGACGATAGATGACATCATTGTTTTCCCGTATTTCGCTTCGCTCATACGGGCTACTTAGCTACCGGGCCCGCGAGGCGGTCTAACCTACGCTTTCAATCGCACCCTAAACAGAATCTCCACATAATAAAGATTCCGCATGCGCGATTGTTTGTTGGGTAATTTTAGTTCCACTTAGCATTCGCGCCAATTCTTCTACGCGCTCTTTTTGCGTTAGTTGCTCAATTGCGGTAGAGACGCTGTTTTTTCCGATTATTTTTTTGACGTAAAGGTGATGGTGTCCCAGTGCGGCAACCTGTGGCAAATGCGTGATGCACAACACCTGTGCTTTTTCGCCGAGTTCACGCAATAATTGGCCCACGATGCCCGCCGTTTTGCCGCCGATGCCGGTGTCCACTTCGTCAAAAATCAATGCTGATGTATTTTCTTTTTGTGCGGTAATGACTTGAAGCGCTAAGCTAATGCGAGAAAGTTCTCCACCGGAAACAATTTTTTGTAACGGTAAAAATTCTTGCCCGGGATTGGTGTTGACATAAAAAGTCACCTTTTCTTTCCCTTGGGGTGAAATTTCCGTTTCGGCTTTTTCAAATCGAACCATAAATTGGCCGTTACTCATTCCTAAGAGCTGCATTTTTTCAGTGATCTTTTTTTCTAAAGTTTTTGCAGCTTTTTTTCGGCTCGCTGAAAGTTCGCTTGCTGTTTTTTCATAGTTAGTTTGAATTTCAACCCGGCGTTGTTTTAAGCTCTGAATTTGCTCTTCAATATTTTCGAGCTTTTCAATGCGTTTTTGGAGAGATTTTTTCATATCAATTAAATCGTCCGGGCTGATGTGGTGTTTGCGCGCTAAATCGTAGAGTAGGGATAAACGCGTTTCTAATAAAGTTAAATTCTCTGCGCTCAAATCCAATCGTTCGCAGTAATGATTAAGCTCGGTTCCAGCCTCTTGCAAATAAATAGCGGCGGTATTGAGCATCTCTTTTATTGCAGCCAATTGCGAATCTTCCATTTTAATTTCATTCACTCGTTCAATCGCTTGTTGCAAAAGTCGCGAAGCTGATATTTCATCGCTTTGCACGGTAAGCGTAATCGCTTGCGTTAATTTTTCAATAAGCGATTGGGCATTGTGCAATTGTTGGTGTTGTTGACTTAGAGTCTTCCATTCACCTTCTTGTAAATTTGCATTTTCTAATTCTTCAAATTGATAACGGAGAAGCGATAATTCGTGATCACGGTTTTTGGCTTGTTCATTTAATTGATTTAATTCCGTTTGGAGATTTTTCCATTGGAAATAATCCTGTCGAATTTTATCAAGCAGTTCATGGTGATGCGCGAAATTATCTAACCATTGTTGCTGTCTTTCACGTTTTAATAAAGTTTGATGTTGATGTTGGCCGTGAATTTGCAAGATAAAGTGAGCAAACTCTCTGATTAATTGCTGTGTACAAGGGTGGCCGTTAATCGTACTGCGGCTGCGCCCATCGGGAAAAATAATTCGTCGTACAATACAATCAAAACCATCCGCAAAATCTTTTGCTTTTAACCAAGCTTGCGCATCGGAGTTATTCGAGATGTCAAAGCATAAACTGATATCGCATTGATCGGCTTCCTTGCGGATAATAGCCGTATCCGCTCGCTCACCCAGAGCAAGATTGACGGCGTCGACAATGATGGATTTTCCAGCCCCGGTTTCTCCTGTTAACACAGTTAAACCTTTATCAAAATCAAGACTTAAAGATTCTACGACAATAAAATTTTTAATGTGAATATGCGTGAGCATGCCTTTACACCTTAGCCGCTCGTTTTTCCCAATCCAGCTTGCGGCGCAATGTGTCGTAATAATTGTAATCAGTGGGGTGAATAAGGTGCAATGGGTAATGATATTTACGGGTATAAACGTTTCCACCCGGTTTAATGGACACGCGCTCTTGCCCATCGTTACTCACGTAAGGGGAAACGTCATTTTCAGGGGAAATAGTAATTTTTATTTGACTTTCTGCATCGACGACGATAGGGCGACTGCTTAAAGTATGGGGAAACATAGGGACTAAGGCCATCGCATTTAGCTGTGGATGCAAGATAGGTCCTCCGCCGGACAGGGCGTAGGCGGTTGAGCCGGTCGGGGTTGTGATGATTAGCCCATCGGCGCGCTGGTTGCAAACAAATTCGTCGTTGATAAAGATATCAAACTCGATCATTTTGGGAGCATTGCCAGGCAACAACACGATATCATTGAGGGCGATGCCTTGCGCAACGATTTCATCACCTTCTTCGACCGTTCCTTCTAACAAAAAACGCACCTCTTCGCGGTAATGGCCGTCGAGAATGTCACTGATTTGGGTAAGCTCATTCGGAGGGATATCAGTTAAAAAACCCAAACGACCGCGATTGATGCCAAGCACAGGGAGTTGCTGAGGCACGGCGATATGAGCTGCATTTAAGAGACTTCCATCGCCGCCAACGACGATGAGTAGATCTGCTTTTTTTTTGAGGTCGTTGGCTGGGACAGTGAGTAAACGACTCCCATCAATCATATGTGCTGCATTTTCTTCCAAAATAACTTCCCTGTTTAACGAGACAAGGTAATCTTTCAACGCGGCTAACGTTTCGGGCACTCCCTCGACGCCTTCGCGCCCCATTAAGGCAATCCGATTGAATGATGGTTTACTCACAATTTTGAGCATAGCTTTTTTGTGCTAAGAATTCTAGCGGGATCGATTGGGATTGGAATATTCTCTTCAATTATGTATAATTACATATATACATATTTAGAGGCGAACATGAAAGCATCTATTTTAGATTTACGTTATAACATGAAATCTGTACTAAAAGCACTGGAGCGAAATGAGGAAATTGAAATCCTCTATCATGGTAAAGTGAAAGGGACAATTCTTCCTTATCGAAAGCCCAGCAGCAAAAAGAAGATCACTGAGCACCCCTTTTTTGGCATGCTTGCTAATGAAGAGAAAAGTGTCACTGAGCAGATGGATACATTACGCGGTGGTCGTTACAATGATCTTTGATACGGACATATTGATTTGGGTTCAAAGAGGCAACGTAAAAGCGGCAGGGTTGATTGAAAAAGCAGAAGAGCGAATGATTTCCATCTACTCTTACATGGAAATGTTCCAATGCGCCACCGCTAAATCCCAACACAAAATCATGCATGCTTTTCTTCGCGAATACGATTTTAAAATCCAGCCACTTTCTGAAAAGATAGGACACCGGGCAGCTATTTATATCGAAGAGTATGCTTTACCCAGCGGTTTGCGTGCCGGTGATGCAATTATTGCCGCTACAGCCGTTGAGAATAATTGGGTATTAGCCACCAGTAATAACAAGCACTTTAAATGCATCAAAGACTTGCAATTCAATTTGTTTAAGCCTTAAGAAAGCGTGAATCTTTTTGTGAAAATCAAATTTTTATTGTAGTATGTCCCATCATTGGGAGGCTGTATGAGTAGCAAAAACAATCCAGAATCTGAAACCAAAGCAAAAAATAAATGGGAAAAAGTGATGGAAGCTGAGGAAGAGCAAGAGGAAGGCAGGGGAGATGGTTCTCAAGAGATGGAGCCTCATCGAGAGGGCCTTGAATTTCCCAGCCGTGAAAAGCTAGAAGGTCAGCTCACTCGCATGGAGCGCAAGGTCGATGAATATAAAACCCAATACCTGCGCGCTCAAGCAGAAATGGATAATTTGCGCAAGCGCATTGAACGAGAAAAAGCGGATATTATTAAATTTGGTTCAAAACAATTAATTACCGACCTCTTACCCGTTGCTGACAGTCTTATTCATGGGCTTGAGAGTCCAGCCTCAGAAGATCCTCAAGTGAAAAGCATGCGCGATGGCATGAGCTTGACGCTTGATTTATTGCATAACACGTTAGCGAAACACGGCGTTCAGGTCATTAACCCAAACCCGGGTGATCCTTTCGATCCTGCCCTTCATGAAGCCATGTCTGTCCAAGCAGTACCTGATGCAAAACCAGATACGATTATTCAAGTACTTCAAAAAGGTTATCAACTCAATGGTCGGGTTCTGCGTGCGGCGAGAGTCATTGTGGCGGGATAAAAATCTCGGCCGCAAGTGACCGAGATTTTTCCGATTTTGAATTTTGCCTTCGGGAACCGCCAAAAGGGAACAATGCTCCCTTTTGGCGACTCGCTCTTGTTTCTGGCGTAAGCGCCAGAGATTTTTTTCTTAAAATACCTCGTCCAGCTCGTAAGCGTGCAACAAGCGTTGTAAATTTTGCCCGACATACGTGGAACGGTTATAAACATAAAATTGAATATAACTTTCGAGAATATATTCATATCCTTTTGTTTTTAAGATTTTTATAATCGGCTTTGCGCGTTCAATATGTTGTGGATCATCCGCAGAACACCGTTGGAAAAGGACACCGGCTAGCAGAGCCGCAATCGACGCTTTACGGGCTGGTGAGGCTGATTCAAATTCTTGGATGACCGCTGATAATGCGCGATGTGTATCCCAATCCCGCCAGCGATGAAAAAGTTCTAAGCTATCAGCAATCAAATGAGCCGTAGAGGGCGGCTGCGGCGATTCATGAGATTGCAGTTGTAACATCAAAGTGAGGCTGGGAATAATGGCTTCTACGTTTGCCCATGAACAATTGCCAATGACTTGATTTTTTAAAGGAATCTGTGCAATAGCCTGCAAAGACAATTGTTTTTGCAATGTGTTTTGAATATCTTGGATGGATTGTTTACGAAACAAAAGATCGGCTATCAAGGGTACCGTTATATTTGACGGTCGATTGATAAAATAAATAGGAATGCAATCGAAAGGTTCCGATTCTAAAGAGCGATCGCAAATGGCTAAAAGATTTTTATATTTTACGACCGTTATCGCATGGCCTTCTTGGCTGATAGGTAAAAGGAGAGGGTCGTTTTTTAATAGCCGGGAGGTGGCTTCCTGTTGCTGTTGTGGATTTTTTAAGTAATGATCGTATTGTAATACCTCGCGCGCTTGCTCCAACGCGGTACTTATTGTTTGAATATAGCTAAACCATGAGTTAATGGGACGGGCGGCGAAATTGTGGGAGAAATTTAATAACGAATCCCGAATTAAATCGAGGCTGAACTCCAAATAAAAACCTTCATAATCAACTTCCGTGAAAACACCATCCGCATCAAGAATATCCACACTTCCAATCAATTCAAAACGATGACCTAATAATTTTGCATGGATATAATCATTGGCGAAGGTATATTTGGCGCCGTGTTTAACCAGTAGTTTTTTTAGTTTTTTATCGTGACGTAAAATCGGTTTTGCTAAAATAGGTTCGCTGGCAATCGTATAAGCATTGGGATTAGCGCCATTGGTGACTAACAGCGCTATTAATTCATGCTTATTATTAGCCACGGCCCAATGTAACGGAGTGCGGCCGGTGATATCTTTTTGGTTAACGTCTGCGCCGGCGGTGAGAAGAATTTTTGTTTTTTCAATCTCGTCAACAATGATCGTTTGAATAAGTGGCGTATAACCATACTCATCCAGGTAATTAATCTCAGGCGATTGTTTTATCTGATGTTTCAGATCTTCTACGGAACCGATGATAATCGTGTCTGATAAATTCATAATTATCGACTAAGTGTGGGTGATTTATGCAATGCAGATCCTATTTGCAATCGCTGTTGTAATTGTTGACTAAGTTGTTTAGCTAATTCTGGATCGTGAGTAGCATTATCTGCCGTTTGCTCTATGGCTGTTTTATTCGTGGCTGCATTGGCGCTCATTTTATTGGGTGTGCCTTCTTTCATTCCAATCAAGTGAGGATGAGGTTTCACTGAGCCTCGATGGCCCATTCCATTGCTGGCTTCTGGAGCATCAAATAACGGTCCTGCAGGATGACCAAATGAGCGCTGACCTTGGCGCTCAAGCCCACGGCGCCCGGCTTCACCCAATTCCGTGTGAGGGTTAACTTCCGTAGAATCCGGTTGAAAATCGTTAATATCAACGACGTCGATAATAAACAGCACTTGACCGGTGGTCACCGCTTGCTCGGATTTTATAAAAACATGGCGTACCCACCCGTCGTAAGAGGCCACAATGGGGGTGAGTGTTTCTCCCGCTTTAAGTTGCAGCAGTGTTTGGCTCCGGCGAATTCGATCGTAACGCGTCACCTGCATATCGGTGACGGTACCAGCCAGTGGGGCGTAAATTTTCTTTAGCATTTTCTTAAAATACCCTTTTCTATTCCTGTCGCCTTCCCCTATTGTAATGAAGAAAGCTTAAGTTTCCATTAAGAAACATTCCTCAAATTTCCCTTGAAATTCGCTTTGCTGTCCCCATGTAACTATCAGACGAATACGAACCCAGTTTTTTGAGAGGAAGAGAACATGGCTGAAATTATTGGTATCGATTTAGGCACCACCAACTCCTGCGTTGCCGTTATGGAGGGTGGTAAGGTGCGTGTGATTGAAAACGCCGAAGGTTCCCGCACGACACCGTCGATTGTGGCTTATACAAAAGATGGGGAAGTATTGGTCGGTGCTTCCGCCAAGCGTCAAGCGGTTACTAATGCGGACAGAACCTTGTACGCCATCAAGCGATTAATTGGGCGTCGTTTCGACGACAATGTGGTTCAAAAAGACATTAAAATGGTGCCTTACAAGATTATCAAAGCGGATAATGGCGACGCGTGGGTAGAAGTCAAAGATAAAGAGGGTAAATCTCAAAAATTGGCGCCACCTCAAATTTCCGCCCAAGTCTTGATAAAAATGAAAAAGACGGCGGAAGATTATCTGGGCCACGAAGTGAAAGACGCCGTCATTACCGTTCCCGCTTATTTCAACGATTCCCAGCGTCAGGCGACCAAGGATGCAGGTAAAATCGCCGGTCTTAATGTTAAACGGATCATCAACGAGCCTACCGCGGCAGCCTTGGCTTACGGGATGGACAAGAAAAAAGGCGATCGTAAAATTGCTGTTTATGACTTAGGTGGCGGTACGTTCGATATTTCCATCATCGAAATTGCGGAAGTGGATGGCGAACACCAATTTGAAGTATTGGCAACGAACGGAGACACCTTCTTAGGCGGTGAAGATTTTGATCTTCGCTTAATTGATTATTTGGCTGGCGAGTTTAAAAAAGACGAAGGGGTGGACTTGCACAACGATCCCCTGGCGTTACAACGATTGAAAGAAGCGGCTGAAAAAGCAAAAATTGAGCTTTCATCGAGCCAGCAAACGGACGTCAACTTGCCTTATATCACGGCAGATGCCTCCGGTCCCAAACACTTAAACATTCGCCTCACGCGCGCAAAATTAGAATCCCTTGTCGAGGATTTAGTGGAGCGCACCATTGAACCCTGCAAAGTGGCCATTAAGGATGCTGGTCTTAAAGTCTCTGAAATCGATGATGTGATTTTAGTGGGCGGACAAACCCGGATGCCAAAGGTCCAAGAAGCGGTGAAAAATTTCTTTGGCAAAGAAGCACGTAAAGATGTAAATCCTGATGAAGCCGTTGCCATCGGCGCTGCTATTCAAGGTGCTGTATTGTCCGGTGAGGTTAAGGACGTGTTGCTGTTGGACGTTACTCCGCTTTCTTTGGGTATTGAGACCTTGGGCGGCGTGATGACGAAGCTCATTGAGAAAAATACCACCATTCCAACTAAAGCAAACCAAGTATTTTCAACTGCGGACGACAATCAAACGGCGGTCACCGTGCATGTATTGCAAGGGGAACGTGAAATGGCTTCCGCCAATAAATCGTTGGGTCGTTTTGACCTTTCCGATATCCCGCCTGCGCCGCGCGGTGTGCCGCAAATCGAAGTTACTTTTGATATCGATGCTAATGGCATTTTGCACGTATCGGCGAAAGATAAAGCCACAGGCAAAGAACAATCCATTGTAATTAAAGCGTCCAGCGGGCTTTCCGATGAGGAAGTGGAAAAAATGGTGAAAGACGCCGAAGCGCACCGTGATTCCGATCGGAAGTTCCATGAATTAGTGGATGCGCGAAACCAAGCGGACGCGATGATTCACGCTGCTGAAAAATCGGTGAAAGACCTCGGTAGTGAGGTATCAGCCGACGAAAAGAGCGCTATTGAGAAAGCGGTGAATGAGTTGAAGGAAGCCATGAAAGGAAATGATAAAGACGCTATTGAAGCTAAAACAAAAGCGCTAACGGAGCATTCCTCAAAACTGGCTGAGCGCGTGTATGCTAAAAAAGGCGGCGCTGCCGGCGCTCCTCCGGGAGGCGAAGCTGAGGGTGAGCCTCAAGCCCAAGCCGGCGGTAAAAAAGAAGACGTCGTCGATGCTGAGTTTGAAGAAGTCAAAGACGAAAAGAAAAAGGACGAAGATAAATAGACTGACGAAGGCACCGTACGGGAGTAGCCCGTCTGGAGCGAAGCGAAATACGGGAATTCCATGTTGTCTCCCCGTATTTCGCTTCGCTCATACGGGCTACGGATAAAGAGCAAAAAGCAAAACTTGGAAAATAAAATACCTCATGGCAAAACGCGATTATTACGAAGTTCTTGGCGTCAACCTAAACGCGACGGAAGCCGAAGTTAAAAAGGCCTTTCGCCGTTTGGCGATGAAATACCATCCGGATCGCAACCCCGGCGATAAAGACGCTGAGGTAAAATTTAAAGAAGCGCGAGAAGCGTATGAGGTCCTTTGTGATTCACGCAAACGTGCTTCCTACGATCAATTCGGCCATGCGGGTGTCGAGCAAACCTTTGGTGGCGCTGGTGCTGGCGGTTTCGGTTTTGGCGATCTTGGCGATATTTTCGGCGACATCTTTGGGGATATTTTTGGCGGCGCTCGTGGCGGCCAGGCACGCGAACAGCGCGGTGCTGATCTTGCCTATGAACTTGTCTTGAGCTTGGAAGAAGCTGTTCATGGTCTTAGCCGAACGATTAAAGTACCGACCTGGATCAACTGCAAAACTTGCAATGGCAGCGGTGCGAAAGGCAGCAGCCCCGCTACTTGTCCGCGCTGTAATGGGTCGGGCCAGATGCGAATGCAGCACGGTTTTCTGCAAGTTCAACAAACTTGCTCCGTTTGTCGGGGTAGGGGTCAGGTGATTAAAGATCCCTGCACAGATTGTCACGGGCAAGGCCGCCAACAGCAAACAAAAACCTTATCGGTAAAGATTCCTCCTGGCATCGACACGGGCGATCGTATTCGTTTGGCGGGTGAAGGTGAAGCCGGATTATTTGGAGCGCCGCCCGGCGATCTCTACGTCCAGGTTCGTGTCAAACCTCATCCTCTTTTCCATCGCGAGGGCAACGATTTACACTCCGAAGTGCCGATTGATTTTACTACCGCTGCGTTAGGCGGCGAAATGGAAATTCCTACTCTCGATGGAAGCGTCCGATTAACGATCCCCCCTGAAACCCAAGGCGGAAAACAATTTCGCTTGCGAGGAAAGGGCGTCAAGGCTTTACGCAGTGGCGCTGTCGGCGATTTAATTTGCCATATCGTCGTCGAAACTCCCGTAAAACTAAGCCCTGAGCAAAAAGATTATCTCAAACAATTCGCCGAACTCCTAAAAAAAGACGAAAAAAACCATAGCCCGCGCACGCGAAACTGGTTTGACAGTGTGAAAGATTTCTTCACTTCCAAATAAAAAAGCCTGCATCAGCAGGGTTTCTTAACTTTCTTCTAAGAAAAGACTGTTATAGTCATTCCATTCTTAAATAACCATTGTACGAAGAGAGAAATACTAATGCCAAGACGTTTTAAGCAACCACATTTTATCGAAGAAAAAGCTACTATTGATGATCGCGCTAAGGCAGCCGCTCGTTGGGATGAACTGCATCGTAAATACCATGTTAGTTTTCTTTTTGTTTTAGCGCTCCTTACCGTGAATGCGACTCTGTCTCATTTTACCGGCGAAGAACAAACTGAAGATTTTAGTTTTAATTTCTATGGCAACATAGTGGTTTTGGCTGGCTTGTTAATTCTGCACTGGATAGCAAAAATAAAAAGTACGGAAGTCATTGCATCGCTTACTGATTATGGGCTCACAAAGCAACAAGCTACAAAAATTACAAATGTTCATGAACGGGCTTTATCAGAAACAAATAAATTGACGGTCGTGGTGCATTTATTTGGTCTAAGGTACGCTTACGCTAACCGCCAAAACCCTATTATTGCTTCTCTTTATATCGTATTTAGGAGTTATTTCATTTCTTATCTACGTTCATTTAAGGGAAAAAAGTAATATTACCTTTGAACAAGGCTTCGAAAAATTAAAAGACTTGATTGACGCTATCGAGGGAGGCAGAATAAAAATTAGCTCAAGTCATCCTGTGTATACAATAACATTTGAATCGCGACCTTACGCACTTTCAGCGGATTTTTTTGCGCGTGCTTTTGCCGAATGTTGCGTTGAACTGGCGATTGGGTCATCTGTTTTTACTGATAATAGAAGGGTATTATTATGTGAGAATCCAAATATGATCCTTGATCAAGCAAAAAAAGAATTATTTATCAACTTATTGAATTATAAACTAGAAGAATTGCAAAAAATACAAATAACCTTACAGAACCTAGCAAAGGTGCTTCCGTTTCGACAAAGATACACGATGGGTTACCATTACCTCGGCCGGGGTGAAGAAGCTTTTTGTTTTCGATTTAAAAACAAGATACCGGTTTGTTCTTGGCAAAATTTCTACCCTAATTATGATCTATCTTTTTTTGATTACACTGAATTTGAAATCATTCTTCGAGCTGATAAATTCAAGGAATTGCTAGGAAAAGATTGCCAACAAATTGAAAAAATTATTTGTTTGACTTCGCGTCATTCATCTCCTGTCGCTCACCGTAAGCTATTTTCAAAGAGCTCGCAAGAAGAGAAATTGTCACCTGTTGAAGAGAATGCCCATACTTCTTCTTCTTTTTTTGCATGGATGTCTGCAGAAAAGCCTAAAACGCGGCCCAAGTATGTTATCCGCCCTCAGGGCGATCTGACAGAACCGGAATCAAAAGAAACTACCATCGATTTTGGTAAATGGGGCGTTTGGGATGGCACACAACTATCCGAAAAAACACTTACACTTACGACGCCTCGGTTTGCGGGTAAAGCAACCGTGCCCTCCCACGGCGAAATCCGCCTGTTCTTTGCTATAAGTCCAGACCTCGAAGTATTTTTTTCTGGTAATAAACCGTTAACTGCTTTCCTGAAGTCACCTCGTATAGCAAATGATTCGTGCACAGACCAAGGAATCACTCTGCAATCGTTTAAACTCGATGGAGATAATAATAAAATCTATCACAGCAAAATCCGCGTTGGGAGAAATAAAATTCGACCTGCCTCCACCCAAATGTGGGATATCAGGCTTCACGATAATGAAATGATACGTTTCATCGTCTTCGACACCACAGTCGACCATAAAAAGAAAATCCTACCCAACAAACAAAAAAACATTCAGCCGCTTAATCATGCTGATTTTTTAGATCGGTACACCAACCCTTCTTCGAAGCTAACCCGAAGGAGGTAAGAGTCGCCTAAAATCTGCGTGGCGTAGCAGGAATTAAAATAGTTCAAGCAAGAGGATGGTCTCGATCATCCTTCAACAAAGCCAGCGGTAAGGGCTCAATAGGAATACTATCAATTCGAGTCAGCACATTCGTTTTAGAAAAGATTCTGGCTCGTTTATATTTTTTAATTTGCTTTAAATCGTGCGGCCGAAGTTGATTACGCCATTTTATTTCAATCGGCCACACAGCATTTTTATGAACATAGGCAACATCGATTTCGCCTTCACATTTAATATAATAAGTTGGATAATAACGCCGATATTGATTGCTCACAATCGCTTCCACTAACGACGAGCTGATAATAGAATCTTCAGTATCTTTTACAATTTGTTCATGAGGATTACCTTCAGGAGGAAGGACCCACTGTTTTAAAGCATGGAAAATAAAAGGATCAGTAAAGGTAAGCTTTCGTGCTTTTTTAGGCGCGGCCGTTAATTTGTCGAGCAGCAAAGCGCTTTGAATAAAAAGCGCATCCATTCTAGATAATAACTCGCAATAGCCAGCAACGGTTTTATGACTGTCGATGGAGAGCGCATCGGCAATGGCGTGCCATGTCACTTGTTTGTTATATCGTTTGATAATGGCTGTAATAATTTCTTTAAGATAGGATTCTTGCTTGCCTCGTTTTAGCACATCGCCACGTATCCAATCGGAATAGGTTTTTAGCGTTGATAAGGCAATCTTACCATTGCGCGCTATGTCATTAATAGCCGTCAGATAACCGCCATGAATTAAATAATAATTGAATTCGCGGTAAATAAGATGAAGGATCTCATCAGAAGGTATTGCACTTGTTAAGTGGCTATTAAGATTCGGTATTGTATTTTTCAACTGTAAAAATTCTTTGAACGAAAGTGGATAAAGGTGATAATCCACTTTGTCTGCTCGGCCGCGTCTTCCAGGGAAAGTCATGCGCGCTTGCTGCATGAGCGTTAAATCTGAACCGGTTAATAAAACAATACAATTATGGAAATAACCCGCATCAGCCAGAAATTTAATTCCTCTATCCCAATTTTCAACATAGGTGATTTCGTCAATAATGATATATAGTCGAGGCTGGCTTTGGTGTTGGGAAATAAAGGTTTGTAATAAATCCACCAATACATGATGGTCGTCAATTAACTCGCCGGTAAAAAAAATGATAGCCTGAGGATCTACTTTTTCAGCAATAAGGGCGGCTATCCATTGCTTTAACAAAGTTGTTTTGCCAATTTGCCGTCCCCCTCCAATCGTATAAATTCCTGGAATAGTTCGAGGCAAATCTTGGATCATGGGGCTGTGATAAATATAGGGTTGTCCTTTCAAAAGACGCAGGTGGCTGTCAGCCTCCCAAAGGTTATTTGGAGCCAAGAGGTGAGCATTATAGCTAGAGAATCGGGGGTCCATGAATATATTTTATGCCATTACCTAAATTTGGGCAATGACCATTACCCAAATTTGGGTAATGGCTGATTTGTCACCTAACCTTTTGATAAATTATCTTTAATCCTAGCGCAAACCCGGCGAAGAGGGTCATCACAATAACGCCATAAAACAAGGAATGCGTATAAATGCGAGTGTCAGTAGTGCTGCTGACAATAGCGCTTAAGAGCGCGACACCCATCGTTAAACCGAATTGTCGAACAGTGGTGAAGGTTCCCGATGCCATGCCGCTTTGGGTCGAAGGGACAGATTCCATAATGCTCAGAATGCTATTGGGAATGGCCAAGGGGATGCCAAGCCCAAAAGCGATAAGGCCGGGGATTAACCACGGATAACTTTCAAATTTCATGGTGGCCGCAATCCAAATAAGACCCGACAAAATTAACAAGCAGCCAATTAATAAAGGCGGTCTTGAGCCGGCTTTATCGTGCCAGGCACCTGCCAACGCGGGTACGAAAATAAAAGTTAAAGTTGTGGGCAACAATGCAACACCAACGGTGGCGGGTGAAAACCGTAAACTAATTTGCAGCCATAAGGCTAAAAATACAACGAGAGTTAAACAGATTGAACAGCATAACAAAATAAGATTTCCGGAAAAGAATTTTTTAATAACAAATAATCGTAAATCCAGCAATGGATTTGAAGAGTACCATTCTATTTTTACAAAATAAAAAGCGCTAATTAGCGCCACCGCAAAACAAACGACAACCCAAACACTCGACCAGCCCCATTCACCACCTTGCATAACAGCAAAAACCAATGTGCTGATACTAATCATAAATGTGAGCAGACCTTTTATATCGGTAAAATGCGTGTTGCCGCCTTTATCGGCAGTTACCGTCAGATAAGTGCAAAACAAACAAATAATTCCAATAGGAATATTAATACCAAAAAACCAACCCCAACTTAAATATTGAGTTAAAACACCGCCAATAAAAGGCCCCAGCGCATAAAATAAATTAGAAAATCCTACAATTATTCCAAACGCTTTTCCAAATTCTTCTCGAGGAAAGTGACGATGAACAATGACAGTGATACAAGGCATTAGCAAACTCGCTCCGATCCCTTGTAAAATACGTCCTGTGAGCATGATATAATGCGTTTGCGCCACGGCGCAGATAAGAGAAGCAAGAAGAAAAATGATAATTCCAAGCGAAAATATTCGACGATGACCGTAAATATCCGATAATTTCCCACCCAACAATAACAGCACGGACAAAGTGAGCAAATAACTGTTGATCACCCAATGTAAGGCGTTGTTCGATAAACCGATTGCTTGCTGCATGGTCGGTAAAGTGACGGCAATACCAGATTCATCAATAAAAATAATGGCGTAACAGGCCACCATAGCGATAATGAGTAGAATTTTTTTGGGTAAATGGATAATACTCACTGGACGTGTCCTATCTCATACAAAAATTGAAAAACGGGCATGGTTTGGGTATTGTCAATTTTGCCCGTGTGGGGTGTTTTAGTGAGAATTATGCGATTTTTAAATTGTTTCAAGGTTTTTAAATCATGGGGGAGAATTTTGGTCGCCCATTTAATTTCAATGGCTTGAACTATTCTTTTTGTTAGCCAAATGATATCCACTTCGCCTTTTCCTTTGAAATAAAAAGTTTTTGCTAAGCGGTGACAGTGATTGGCTACGCATGCTTCTGCAAGAGTATTTTCGGTGACCATTGAGTTTAGATAACCTTCTCGCTGTAACCAATGAGAAACTGTATGAGTAATAAAAGGGTCGGCAAAATGAAATTTTCGATCTTTTCTAGGGTAACCTTGTTTTTTGTTAGGGTCAAAGGCCTGTAAATTAATTAAGATGTCCATTCTTTCTAATAATCGGCAGTAATCAATACATGTTTCTTTGCTTACAAGACCAATTTTCCGCGTTAACGACGAGTAAGAAATTTGTGAAACTCCAACCGTTTGTAAAGCTTGTAAAACAGCAAGCAAAGTATCTTCATTTTTGCCTTGTTTTAAAAAATCGCCTCGAATCCATTGTTCATAGGTTGCATAGGTCGCTGTCGTGATTTCATTGTATTCTGCAAGATCATTGATCGCTCGCAAGTAGCCACCGGCTTGAAGATAATTCTTGAAGAAAGTAGCGAGCATTTCGATCGTCGGTTCTTTTTGAGGAGAAAGTAAATTAACATATTCTGAAAAAAGTAAAGGATAAACATGAAAATCAGTTTGACTTGCTTTTCCTCGTCGGCCAGGGAAGCGCATAGCAGCTTCTTTTAAAATCAGAGTATCTGAACCTGTTAAGAGGCAAAGTCCCCTCTTAAAATGACCTTCATCCGCCAACGCTTTAATAACACGATCCCAATTTCCAACAAAGGTAACTTCGTCAATAATGAGTAAAAAAGACTGATTGGATGCTTCATCCAAAAAAGATCGTAAAATTTCCCCCAACGTTTTTGCATCCTGAATTTCGTCACAGGGTAAATAAAAAATTTGTTTAGGCGGCAACCATTTTTTTTCGAGCCAATCACGAATGAGTAACTTGCAAGAGGTTGACTTGCCCACTTGCCTCCCGCCCGTCAAAATATAAATCCCAGGTGTGTTTGGCGTGAGCGGTTCCCACCAGTGGGGAGAATATTGGTAACGCAATTCGGATAATTCGCGCAAGTGGGGGTCAAGTTGTTTAAAAGCGTTTAGGCTTTCTCGGAAGAGGTTGTGAATAGCGTAAGATTCTAGCATCGATATACCCTATCATCACTGGACAAATTTGTCTAGTGATCACTGGACAAATTTGTCCAGTGAGATGAGTATTTGGTTTTTCGGCCGGGGCTCCACGTTATTTCGTCAAACTAATTTTGATTTTTCATCCCACAAAAGCCGCAGTGGTTTGTTAGGCAAGAAAAAACTGATGCCGAGTGTCAAAATTAGTAAAAAACCCGCAAGAATCATGCCCATTGAGAAAGCAAATGTGAAGACCGATTTTAGCGCTAGATGAATATGATTTATTTCGGAAAGTGAAAGCCCTGATAAAATATGTTTTGCCGCTGCAGGGTTTGATAGCAAATGAGTGAGTTGTTGATCGGACACTTGAGAGAGTTTTCCCGTCGTATCGAGATGAGAATGGATCAGACGAGAGTGTTCGATGTTGCTTATGACAGAACCGATCATCGCCACCCCTAAAACTCGTCCTAACTGGCGTATGCCATTGGAAATTCCCGATGCCATTCCCATTTGCGACAATGGTACACTGCTGATGGTGGTAGCCATTAAGCCGAATAAACCAAAGCTGGGCCCAAACCAAATAACAAAAACCCCGGAAGCATCGCTGAATAGTGACCCTTAAATGCCGACAGCGCGATCCAAAAAGACCCCGCAGCAACCGCCGCTGACCCCATCATGACAGGAAGGCGAGGGCCGTATTTATCCCGTAGCATTCCGCCGAGCGGCGCCATAAACATAACCGGAATCGTCACGGGTAAATAAAATAAACCCGTGGCCGCCGGCGAATATCCCATCACTTTCTGGAGCAGAATCGCAAAAAACAGAAGAACTAAAAGCACAGGTAAAGAAAAGCAAGCATAAACTGGCGCTTAAAAAGGTTTTTCGAGTAAATAAATGAAGAGAAACGATTGGATCAGCCGCTTTTCTTTCAACAAAAATAAAAGCGATCGCAGAAAATGCGGCAACAACAAAAAGAAAAATAATCTCTTTAGAACTCCAACCCAAATTAACGCCTTCCATAAGAGCCACAACCAGCGTAGCAATAAAAAGACTAAAAGTAAGGAATCCCAGCCAATCCAAAGGCTTTGAGGTATCCCGCTGATTTTCCCGCGCAGGAACAGCAATAATGGTTAGAAAAATGCTGAGTAAAGAAATCGGAACATTTATCCAATACCCAACGCCAATTAAAATAATGAGCGAGTAAACCGCTTAATAACGGGCCCAAGGAAAGAAAGACAGAGGCAACGGCCACGTATAATCCCATAACTTTGCCTCGTTCACTTTCCAAAAAAGCGTGCGCCATCATCACGCTCGTCACCGGAATCATAAAAGCGCCTCCGACGCCTTGAATAATCCGGCTGGTCACGAGCCAATAACTGGTTTGTGCGGCGGCGCAAGAGATAGAGGCTAAAACAAAAATAATTATTCCCGCCAAAAAAGTACGCTTATGACCCAAAACATCACCTAATTTACCGCCGAAAATGACTAATGCAGCCAATGATAATAAATAAGCATTAATGACCCATTGAAGTAGAACGTTACTCAGGCCTAAATCTTTTTGAATAGGAGGTAGGATGACGGAAATGGCAGTTTGATCTAAAAATACAACCGATAACGCGCCCGACATGGCAACGAAAATCCACCACTTGCGATTTTTTTCAGTGATCTTGAACATGTGGCCTTTAACGTATTCGAAATCGAGAAAGACTCTAAAGTAACTCAACCTTCACGGCTTGGTCAAACAATTTTCAGATTAAGCTGCCGCCCTAAATTCTTCCTTCCCATTCCTCCTTGAATCGCTTATCCTTTTGCAAGTTTTGTTTTCACATAGGTAAAGAGGGTGCTGCCGCGATGGGCGATTTCGATTTGCTCAATGGGCGAAAGCCGGCGATTTTGGCATTAGCGGATGGTAGTGTTTTGTATGGATATTCTATTGGAGCGGATGGGCAGACGGTCGGAGAGGTCATTTTCAACACCACTCTCACCGGTTATCAAGAGATTTTGACGGACCCCTCGTATGCCGAACAAATCATAACGTTTACCTACCCGCATATTGGCAATGTGGGTGTCAATATGGACGATCAAGAATCGCGGCGGATTTGGGCAGCCGGATTAATTATCCGAGAATTGTCACCGATCGTGAGTAATTGGCGCGCTCAACAAGCATTAAGTGATTATTTAAAATCCGAAGAAATAATAGGTATTGCAGGTATTGATACCCGACGTCTTGTCCGATTGATCCGCGAAAAAGGAGCGTTACACGGATGTATCGTTGCAGGAGATGGCGCGCAAGCAGAGCAAGCCCTTAAAAAAGCGCGCGCTTACGAAGGCTTGAAAGGAAAAGATCTAGCAAAGGCTGTTTCAACGACAAGGGCACAAACTTGGCAGGAAAGAAGTTGGAATCAGGCATCCGCTCCCCACGCATCTTCTCGAGCTTACCAAGTGGTCGTTTACGATTTTGGTTTAAAGCAACAAATTTTGCGACTTTTAGTTGACCAGGGTTGTTTAGTCACAATCGTACCGGCCGAAACCAACGTTGAAGAAGTGATTGCCTTGAAGCCCGATGGGGTTGTATTTTCTAACGGACCTGGTGATCCAGCGGCTTGCGATTATGCCATTGCAACGATTCGGCAATTCCTGGAAAAAGGCGTTCCTTTATTAGGCATTTGTTTGGGATTTCAATTGTTGGCATTAGCATGTGGCGCTAAAACCGAAAAAATGAAGTTCGGTCATCACGGAGCGAATCATCCGGTTCAAGCGGTGGAAACGGGGCGTGTATTTATCACAAGCCAAAATCACAGTTTTTCGGTGGACGAGAATAGTTTGCCGGCTACTTTACGCGTTACGCACCGTTCGTTGTTCGATGGCACATTGCAAGGGATTGCTCATAAAACGAAGCCGGCGATTGCTTTTCAAGGACATCCTGAAGCAAGCCCAGGACCGCATGACATGCGGAGGGTCTTCGAGGAGTTTGTTAAATTAATGAGGGACTCCACCTAGACCAATTGGTAAAGACTAAAAACTTACCCGTCATTTCCGCCTACGCGGGAATGACGAAGCCTAAAATTGAAATAAAAAACAATGCCAAAAAGAAACGACATAAAAAGTATTTTAATAATCGGCGCAGGCCCGATCATTATTGGTCAAGCCTGTGAATTTGATTATTCAGGCACTCAAGCGTGTCGCGCATTACGCGAAGAAGGTTATCGCGTTATTTTAGTCAATTCCAACCCCGCCACTATTATGACCGACCCCGATTTAGCGGATGCAACTTATATCGAACCCGTTCATTGGGAAGTGATCGCAAAAATCATCGAAAAAGAAAAGCCCGATGCGTTATTACCCACCATGGGGGGGCAAACCGGTCTAAATTGTGCATTAGATTTAGTGCGTGAAGGTATTTTGGAAAAATATGGAGTGGAATTAATCGGCGCCTCTCGCGAAGCTATTGATAAAGCGGAAGATCGTTCGTTATTTCAAAAAGCCATGTTGAAAATTGGCTTGCAAACGCCACGCTCAGGGTTGGCGCATTCCATGGAAGATGCTTGGAAAATACTGGAGCAGGTTGGTTTTCCTGCCATTATTCGCCCTTCTTTTACACTCGGTGGTAGCGGCGGGGGTATCGCATACAACCGCGATGAATTTTTAGCTATTTGTACGCGTGGCTTGGAATTATCGCCTACCACCGAAATATTAATCGACGAATCCATTGCCGGCTGGAAAGAATTTGAATTAGAAGTCGTGCGGGATAAAAATGACAATTGCATCATTGTTTGTAGCATTGAAAATTTCGATCCCATGGGCATTCACACGGGTGATTCAATCACCGTAGCGCCTGCACAAACATTAACGGATAAAGAATACCAACGTATGCGAGACGCTGCCATTGCCATTTTGCGTGAAATCGGGGTGGAGACAGGCGGTTCTAACGTGCAATTTGGGATTAATCCCGATGACGGACGCATGATCGTCATAGAAATGAACCCGCGGGTGTCGCGCTCTTCGGCGCTCGCCTCCAAAGCCACGGGCTTTCCAATCGCAAAAATCGCTGCAAAATTAGCAGTCGGTTACACTTTAGATGAATTGAAAAATGAAATTACCGGTGGCCGAACGCCGGCTTCTTTTGAACCCACAATTGATTATGTCGTCACCAAAATTCCCCGTTTTAATTTTGAAAAATTCCCGCAGGCCGAACCCCGATTGACTACTCAAATGAAATCTGTCGGTGAAGTCATGGCAATTGGGCGAACTTTTCAGGAATCGTTACAAAAAGCCATTCGTGGTTTAGAAGTGGGCGTTTACGGCTTAGAGCCCAAAATAAAAATTGAGGAAGAGTTATCGGCAGACGATGTAAAAATCCGCGAAAAAATTAAAAAAGAATTACGTTTTGCAGGTCCCGAACGATTATGGTACCTCGCAGATTCCTTTCGCATCGGTTTAAGTTGTGAAGAAGTTTACGATTACAGCAAAATTGACCGCTGGTTTTTAGTTCAAATCGAAGAGCTTGTCCAGCTAGAGAAATCCATTGCGAATAAATCCTTAAAAAAATTATCACGAGATGAATTATTTTATTTAAAGCGCAAAGGTTTTTCCGATCAACGCTTGGCGCAATTGTTACAGACCACTGAAGACCGCGTTCGCCGGTATCGTCACAAATTAAAAATTCGTCCGGTTTATAAACGGGTTGATACGTGCGCTGCTGAATTTGCGACGGATACCGCCTATCTTTATTCGACTTACGAAGAAGAAAATGAGTGCGCCCCGACCAAGCGAAATAAAATTATGGTCTTGGGCAGCGGACCCAATCGTATTGGCCAAGGGATCGAGTTTGATTATTGTTGCGTTCACGCGGCATTGGCTATGCGGGAGCTGGGTTATGAGAGCATTATGGTGAATTGCAACCCCGAAACAGTTTCTACAGATTTTGATATTTCAGATCGATTGTATTTTGAACCGCTAACGTTGGAAGACGTTTTAGAAATCGTGGCGATTGAAAAACCAAGGGGAATTATTGTGCAATTTGGCGGACAAACGCCATTGAAATTAGCCAGCGCTTTGGCTAAAGCAGGCGTTCCTATCGTAGGAACCACTCCAGACGCTATTGACCGTGCGGAAGATCGGGAACGTTTTCAAGCTTTAATTCAAGGAGTAGGATTACGACAACCGCCTAACGGCACTGTACGAAGCGTCGAAGAAGGACTGCGGTTGGCAAAAGTATTTGCGTATCCTTTAATTGTTCGTCCTTCCTATGTGTTGGGCGGCCGTGCGATGAAAGTGATTTACAGTGAAAAAGAATTAACGCGTTACATGACCAAAGATGTAATTGTCTCTGAGGGCGAACCTTTATTACTGGATCGATTTTTAGACGATGCCATTGAGGTGGACGTGGATGCGATTTGCGATGGCGAAAATGTGTTAATTGGGGGTATCTTGGAACATATTGAACAAGCTGGCGTTCATTCCGGGGATTCCTCTTGCGCATTTCCCCCGCACAGTTTAAGCCCTGAAATCCAGGAACAATTGCGCGAGCAAGTCCGGTTAATTGCCAAAGAATTAGGGGTAGTGGGACTTATCAACACCCAATTTGCTATCCAGGAAAATGAAATTTATGTGCTTGAAGTTAATCCGCGCGCTTCGCGCACCGTTCCTTTTTTGGCTAAGGCTACGGGGATGCCGCTTGCTAAAATTGCCGCGCGCACGATGGTTGGTGTCTCCCTAACGGAGCAAAAGCTAATGGGAGAGTTTCGACCGCGTTATTTTGCGGTGAAAAAACCGGTTTTCCCTTTCAATAAGTTTTTAGGAGTGGACCCTATCTTAGGCCCAGAAATGCGATCCACTGGCGAAGCGATGGGCATTGCGGAGAACTTTGGCCAAGCCTTTGCCAAAGGACAATTGGCAGGGGGGGACGTCATGCCAACGAGTGGACGGGCTTTTGTTAGTGTACGTGATGCGGATAAAAAACGGGTGCTTAACGTCGCTCGGTCCCTTGCGGATTTGGGTTTTGAAATCGTGTCAACGCGCGGCACCGCCAAAGCCCTCCAAGTGGCCGGAATCCCGTGCACCGTGGTAAATAAAGTCAATGAAGGCCGTCCTCACATCATTGATATGATTAAAAATGACCAAATTAGTTTTATTATCAATACCACTGAAGGAGAGCAGGCGATAGAAGATTCTCATACCATCCGAACCAGCGCCGTGCAGCACAAAGTGTGCTATACGACGACCTTAGCGGGAGGGGAAGCAGCCGTTTCCGCTTTGCAATCCACTCATTCAGGGGAAATCCATCGTTTGCAGGATTTATAAAAAAGACAGCCCGAGGGGATGGGCTGTCTATCGTTAAAGTTATAGATGTTTATTTGGGTTCTCTGGGTTCCCTTAGGTAAATGATATCGTTGTCTATTTTAACTACACGAAGGGTATTTTCCTTGTAACGAAGCGTCGTGCCGACCGTGATGTCCTCTAGGTGCATTGGCAAACAAAAGTTACTAAAGTTACGGAGGCGCAATTTGGCTATGTGCGCTCCAATTCCGGCAGATTTGGGAGCAGCGAGACGGACCACACCACCATCAGTATTCTTTCCGTTCACTTGCACTATACATTTATTTGCCTCAGAAGTCGCAAGCTATCTATGCCAACGGGCCGTGAAGTCAGGCTCCATATTTTGTGCATAGGCAGCCATCCCTAGAAACATAAGTACAGCATAACTCATTGAAATCAATAAAGTTTTAATTACTCACATTTCCGTTACCTCCTTTTGCTTAAAAGCAATAGAATAAATATAGCTGTCCTGGTATTTTATGCAAATCCCACATTATGTTACACTGCTCTTTTTGGGTTGGTGGTGAAATGACAGCAATGCAAACAATTATTCCCATTACTGTGAATGGCGTTACCAAGTTGCGAACCGAGCTTGAAACACTTAAAACGGTGGAGCGGCCGAAAGTGATTGCCGCCATTGCAGAGGCACGAGCGCACGGCGATCTTAAAGAAAATGCCGAATACCACGCCGCACGAGAGCGCCAAGGTTTCATTGAAGGCCGTATTTTGGAAATTGAAGCGAAACTTGCTAATTGTCAGATTATTGATATTTCTCAAATCCCGAATGAAGGTAAAGTGATTTTCGGGGCAACAGTGACTTTATTAAATTTAGAGACACAAACCGAAGTGACTTACCAGATTATGGGCGTAGACGAAGCTAACCTCAAAGAAAATAAAATTTCAATTTCTTCCCCCACCGCTCGTGCGATGATTGGTAAGTACATCGAAGACGTCATTGAAGTGACGACTCCTGAAGGACCGGTTGAATACGAAATCGTGGACGTGGAATATCTGTAGTAACATCTTATTACCCACGAGTGGTAATGACGATTAACAACGAAACCTTGTTATAAATTTTCCCATTCTAGGTTATTTTTTCCTATTAGTCTTAATTTTAAAAAACCCTCGTTGTCCCCGCGAAGGCGCATAGGCGTCAACTTAAGAGAGCGAGGTAAAGAGGGACTATAAAGTAGTTGAAAAATCTCCGTCCTCCCGACTCGGCCGTGAAGGTTTTGTATTCTTCAATACTACAGCACACGACCTCGCGGGAGGACGACGGGTTTTAAGTTTTTCACGATTCACCACGGGTGGGTAATGATATGAGAGTAGATAACGACAACCATTGTCTCGTTAGAAAAGCGCTTTAATCGCTCCGAAAATAAATACATACATAAAGCTTATATAAAGGGCCGTTCCTATATACCCGAGGATGATGAAAAGCCCGTCTTTTTCTATAAGTCCAAGACTGATAACTATTATTAAAAGAGCGAATAAAAAATTACTGAAAGGGATCGGCAAGGTTAAAAAAATCGCAAGGCAAAAGAGAACAACTCCGCTCATAATTTTCATGAAGCCTTTCGTCATGAAGTAAAGTCTCGGTTTTAATAGGTGCTCTATTTTAATTAAAAAAGGTGAAACCTTATGAATAATTTTTGATACCTTCTCGTAAGGGATGGTGCGTTCGCCAATAAATTTCGGTAACCAAAGTGCTTTTTGAGCAATGATCATTTGAAAGGCGAAAATCGCAATAGGGATACTAAAAATAAAAGAAACGCCGGGAATTGCCGAAAACGGTAAGGCACTCGGCAATGCGAAAAATAATAACACCAGCCCAAAGGCACGATAGCCTAATTTTTGCAAAATATCATGATAAGTTATTTTTCCATCAGGTTTATGCTGAGCAATCTCTTTCAAAATATCGGAGGAACGCCTGGCATGATTTATTTCTTCCATTTAATGTTACACCCCTGGCTGGGTTGTTGATTGGGATCGACAAGGTTTCCAGCTAATATATTATCCAATGCGCTACGAAGGTCTTCTCCGGTGACTGGAGTGTCGCGGCCGGGGGTGGCGCTGTCGAATCGGCCGCGGTAAACGCAAGCGAGGTTTTTATCAAAAACATAAAAATCAGGCGTGCATTCCGCCTGGTAGGCTTTTGCAATTTCTTGACTTTCATCAAATAAATAGGGGAAAGGATAATCAAATTCTTCAGCCGTTATTTTCATTTTTTCCGGAGAATCTTCGGGATAGTTTTCGATATCGTTAGAATTAATAGCAATAAACTGAATGCCTTTAGCTTGGTATTCTTTTGCCACCTCCACTAATTTTTCTTGGATATGTTGGACAAAAGGGCAATGATTACAAATGAACATAATGACTGTCGCTTTATTTGATTTTAATTGAGCGAGCGACATTTTTTTACCGCTGACGGCGTCGGGCAAATTAAAATCGGGGGCTTTGGTGCCGAGCGGAATCATTTTAGAGGGCGTGAGAGCCATCGTTTTCTCCTTAATTATTTAATGTTTTAATCGCTTTTTGTGCTAATTCGGTAATAGCATTCCATCGGTGGCTTTCAACGAGATTCTTCGGCGCAAGCCAAGAGCCTCCAACGCAAATGACATTTTTTAACGAAAAATAGTCCATCATATTTCCTTGATCGATTCCTCCGGTTGGGCAAAAACGGATAGCAGGAAAAACGCTCATAAAATTACGCAATGCTGCAACCCCTCCGTTTAATCCGGCCGGAAAAAATTTTAAAAGAGAGAGTTTGTGTTGAATCGCTAATAATATCTCAGAGGGCGTAGCGATCGCAGGTAAATAAGGGATATTTTCTTTCTCCGCCCTTTCGATCAATTCACTTGAAATCCCAGGACTTACCGCAAAATCCGCACCCGCCTGTTTGATTTCAAAAAATTGCGCCGGTTTTACAACGGTTCCGGCCCCAACAATACATTCGGGCATTTTGCTTTTTAAAAGTTCGATCGCCTCGAGCGCAACCGGTGTCCTTAAAGTGATTTCAAGTGTGGTGATGCCGCCTTCCATTAAAGCATCGGCAAGCGGTAAAGCGTGTTCATACTTATCAAGTACGATGACAGGAAGGATAGGGTTTTTTTTAAGAATATTATGTATGTCCATTTCCCTAATTCTATAGACTTTCGTTACCCGCACTGGCTTGCGCAGAACGTCAAGAATCGAAAAACACCCTAACCCTATCACTCATTGGCACACGCGTAAAGCTCGCGTATACTCATAACCCCATCAATTAGAGCGAGGGTGGCATGCTTTTAAAAGATAAAGTTGTTATCGTAACAGGTTCCACGACAGGTATCGGTGCTGCCATTGCGACAGCTTGCGTGGCTCAAGGAGCCAAAGTAATGATCCACGGTCGCGATGAATCGCGGGCCCGTGAAATGGTTCAAAAATTAGGTAAGGAAAAGTCCGCCTATTATCTGTCGCAGCTTTCCGATGAAGGTATTCAAAGCAGTTTGGGGTTAGTCGAGGCGACTTTGGACCATTTCGGTCGCGTGGATAGTTTGATTAATAACGCAGCCAAATCCCCGCGCAACGATATCGACAGCGTGACGGTGGAAGAGTTTGATTGGATCGTGCGCCTTAATCTTCGTTCGCCATTATTTTTAACGCAAGCGGTTGTGAAAGCGTTTAGAAAACAAGGTGGGGGGGGCACCGTGGTTAATATCGGTTCGATTAATGCTTATTGTGGTGAGGCTGTTTTATTAGTTTATTCCATGACAAAGGGTGCATTAATGACGATGACGCGTAGTTTAGGCAATGCGTTGGGCAAAGAAGGTATTCGCGTTAATCAGCTCAATGTGGGATGGACGCTAACCGAAAATGAAAGCAAAATTAAAGAAAGCCAAGGATTTCCAGAAAATTGGGAATCTAAAATTCCGCCAACCTACGCGCCCTCTGGGCGCTTGATTCATCCTGAGGATGTCGCACGACATGCGGTATTTTGGGCGTCGGACGTTTCCGCGCCGGCAAACGCAGTGGTTTATGAGTTGGAACAATATCCAGTGATTGGCCGGAATTTAATTAATGAAATTCCATTAGATATTTTTAAATGACGACGTCGCATAATTATTTGGAGTGAAACTATGAAAATTACCGATGCAAAAGTTTTTGTATGCTCCCCGGGTCGCAATTTCGTAACGGTAAAAATTTACACGGATGAAGGAATATACGGCTTAGGTGATGGAACGCTAAACGGTCGTGAACTGGCTGTCGCTTCTTATTTAGAAGATCATCTTCTTCCCTGTTTGATCGGTAAGGACCCTTCGCAAATTGAAGATATCTGGCAATATTTTTATAAAGGCGCTTATTGGCGCCGCGGTCCAGTGACGATGTCAGCTATTGGCGCTATCGATATGGCGCTTTGGGATATCAAAGGGAAAGCTTTGAAGACGCCAGTTTACAATTTGTTAGGCGGGCGTAGCCGAAAAGGTGTGATGGTGTATGGTCATGCGAATGGAAAAGATGTCGAAGAGACGGTTGATGAAGTGGGTAAATATATTGAAAAGGGTTATCTCGCCATTCGTGCTCAGACCGGCGTTCCTGGGTTGCCAAGCACTTATGGTGTTTCCCCTGATAAACTATTTTACGAACCCGCCGAAAAAGGATTGCCTCCTGAAAACGTTTGGTCTACTGAAAAATACCTCAATCACGTTCCTAAATTATTTAAAAAATTACGTGATGTTTATGGCGATGATCCGCATCTGTTACACGATTGCCATCATCGGTTAACGCCCATTGAAGCCGGCCGTTTGGGGAAAGAATTAGAGCCGTACCATTTATTTTGGTTAGAAGACACAGTGCCTGCTGAATTGCAAGAAGGTTTTCGTATTATTCGCAACCACACCACCACGCCGCTGGCCGTTGGTGAAGTATTTAATGTCATTTATGATTGCACCACCCTAATTACGGAACAATTAATCGATTATATTCGCATGTCGATTGTGCACGGTGGGGGCCTGACGCCCATGATGAAAATCGCTTCATTTGCCGATATTTACCACGTGCGAACCGGTTGCCATGGTCCAACGGATGTTTCCCCCGTTACGATGGCAGCGGCTTTGCATTTTGAAACGGCGATTAATAATTTTGGCATTCAGGAGTTTATGCGTCATACTCCTGAAACTGACGAAGTTTTTCCTCATCACTATTATTTTGAAAATGGCTATCTCAACGTGAAAGACGAGCCGGGGCTAGGTGTAGATTTCGATGAGAAACTCGCCGCAAAATACCCTTATGAGCGGGCTTATCTGCCGATTAATCGTAAGTTAGATGGAACTATGTATAATTGGTAAGAAATCCTTTTTGGGATATTGTGAGGAATGGAAGAGAGAAAAAAACGATGAGAAATATTCTACTAAGCCTTTTTTTACTGTTTTCACTAACCGCGGCTCTCGCTGCACCAGAAACTGAGTTTACCGATCCTAATAAACCCGTTGTGGTTTCGGCTGATTCTCCTCACATTGTGCTTAAAATAAAGTCCAACCCAACCACGGGTTATTCGTGGTTCCTCGTCGATTACGACTACCAGTTGCTTTCGCCGGAAAGCCATCAGTACATTCGACCAAGTGGGAATTTAGTCGGCGCGCCAGGTTTTGAAATTTGGCAGTTTGCTGTAAATGCAGACGCTTTTCGAGTGCCCCAGGTGACAAAAATTAGTTTACAGAGTATCCGCCCCTGGACCGTTCCCGTTAACGGACGCAAATTGAAGTTTGTTGTTATCATCCATTCTGAAAAAACACCTGCTTTGGAGAAAAAGGAAGGCCAGTAAGCTAAACAGCAAAAGCTTCCTTCAATTTCTTTGCAACCAACTGGTTTTTTAGGGTGACGTAATCGGGTACCCCATTTTTATAAGGGGGGTAGCTTTCCCCTTCAATCAGAGGTTTAAGATACGTATAGCAAGCTTCTGTGATGCCAAATCCGTCTTCGCTGATATAATGGCTTGGCATTTTGTGCTCCACATTAGCGACTTCGCACAAGGGAGCCGTGCCGATGCGCCACTTATAATCAGAACCCATTTCGCGTTGGATGGTGAGCATCACATCGGATTTTCCAGCAAGCGCGAATTCCACGGCGGTTTTTCCTAGAGCGTACGCTTGATCAAGATCCGTTTGAGAGGCAATGTGGCGGGCCGCTCGTTGTAAATAATCCGCAACGGCCCAATGGTATTTAAAATTAAGTCGTTTTTTGATCAGCCTTGCTAAAATAGGTGCCACCCCGCCTAATTGTTCATGGCCAAAAGCGTCGTGCAATCCGGATTCCGCTACAAATCGTCCGTCGGGATGACGGATACCTTCAGAAGCCACAATGACACAATACCCATTTTTTTCAACGGATCTGCTTACTTTTGTTAGGAATTGTTCGGTTTGGAAGGGAACTTCGGGAAATAGAATCAAGTGTGGCGCGTCGTCAGGTTGGGATTTTCCCAATGCAGACGACGCCGCAATCCAGCCCGCATGGCGCCCCATGACCTCCAGAATAAAAATCTTGGTCGAGGTCGCACACATACCGCGTACATCCAAAGCCGCTTCTTGAGTGGAAACAGCAATATATTTAGCAACAGAACCAAAGCCCGGACAATTATCAGTAAAAGGGAGATCGTTATCGATGGTTTTGGGTAGACCAATGCAAACCAGGGGATAATCCATTAGTTGGCTTAACTGCGAAATTTTATGCGTGGTGTCTTGGGAATCGCCACCGCCGTTGTAAAACACGTAGCCGATATCATGCGCTTTAAAAACTTCGATAAGCCGCTCATATTGACGGCGATCGTGATGGATATTGTTCAGTTTATAGCGGCAGGACCCAAAAGCGCTCGAAGGGGTGTGCCGCAAAGCAGCGATATTTTCAAGAGACTCCAGACTGGTATCAATGAGCTCCTCTTTAAGAGCACCAATAATCCCGTTACGTCCCGCCAGAACTTTTCCAATTTTAGTGGGATATTGAGCGGCTGTTTGTATGACTCCGCAGGCTGTCGCATTAATCACCGCCGTGGCACCGCCCGATTGGGCGTAGAAGACGTTTTTTTTGCTCATGCTGTTATTTCCATTCAGTTCAACACACTGCTCCGGGAGCAGGTGAATTTATGCCATGGAATCCATAAGATGTCAAAGCTAAGCGAGGCTTTCATTCTCGAATAGCTCTCCGGAATGGTCATTTACCTTGTCTGAATCACAGCCTCAAGCTGCGCAAAAAAAGAGCGAAAAATCACTTTGTGGTATAATAAGGGTATGGAAGACAAGCTGCCTTTGGGGTGAGCTTGAAAGTCAGGATAATTTAATCTGATTTTACTGAGGAGGTAGTGATTATGTCTTTTGAACATACATTTGATCGAGAAGTGATAACCGCTGTTGGGGATGTTGAGATGCCGATGGCTCCAAAGGGCAATCTCGCCTTTCCACTTACGGTTCCGCCAGTCTGTTAGCAAGTAGCCCGTATGAAGCGCAGCGGAATACGGGAACATGAAGAAACTTCCGTATCCGCTAGCGCCCCCTGAGCTGCTGCTGTACGAGGAAGCAAAGCGCCTTGAACATTTTCTTTGGCTCAAAGAAAACGCAAAGCCGCTGATTTTTTCTGAGGATATTTTAGCGGCTGAAATCGGCGATCTGCTCTCAAATAATATTCCCTATTTCTCATCGACAGCCGATGGAAAAACAGCCTACAGCGCTGAAAAACGTTCACTTTCACTAGCCATTCGTTTATCCGGCCTAACGCGTGTGAAACAACATTTAACGCACCATTTCAATGAAAAAGACTTACGTTTGCAGTTGGCGATTATCGAAAATAGCTTTACCGCTTTACAACTTGACCAATCCGGTTTTTTGCCCCGCGAAAAAAAATGGTCGCTTAAAACACCCACATTGCCAGCAGAAAATATTAAAAACGAAGCCTTGGCTTTAGCGAAAAAAGCATTAGATCAACTCGTGGATTACGCTATTATCGGTGAGGAACGCATCATGTGGCCATCGATTGATTTGGTGGGTATCGATGCCTGGTCGGCTGGATTTACCGATATCGATTTATATCGAGGTGTTGCGGGCGTTGCGCTCGCTTTTGCGTACGGGGCTTCTATTAATAAAAACAAAACGTACGAAAAAATCGCTCGCCTGGGATTAAATAGCATTATCGATGTCCTTTCAACAGAAAAAGAAAAGGCCATTCATTCTGTCGGCGGTTTTTCCGGGTTGGGTGGTTTAATTTACGCGTTATCGATTTTTAATCGATTTATACCCGATAAACGTATTCGCCCCACCTTGGCCACCTTGCTCACTTGGGCGGATTCCTTCATCGAAAAAGATCACACTTTGGATATTGTTGGCGGTTGTGCCGGTTTTATCGCCTCAGTAATAGCCGCTCGCGCGTTAATCGATTCCAATACATTGATGGCGTTATTGACGATAGCAACTGATCATCTCCTCACGCAATACCCCGAGCCAGACAAATTGCCGGACAGTTTGGAAAATAAATACAGCGACCAGCCATTGCTTGGTTTCTCGCATGGTATTGCGGGATTTACTTGGGCGCTTGCAAAAGCCAATGAATTTTTACACGACAAAAAAATCGAGTCATGGATTAAAAACGCACTGGCTTATGAGCGTTGCCGTTTTGATGCAAAAAAAATAACTGGCCGGATGTTCGCACCGCCATTCGTGAGCACGCCCAAACCGATAATAAATTTATGATCGCTTGGTGTCATGGCGCGCCAGGCATTGGCTTGGCTCGATTGAATATGCAAACCATTTGGGACGACCCTTTGATGGGACAAGAAATCGATCGGGCGATGCAAACGACCTTTAACGAAGGCTTTGGTTTTCATACCAATCTTTGCCACGGTGATCTGGGTAATCTTGATTTCTTGCTGGAAGTGAGCCAAAGAAATCCTTCCAAAAATCGACAATTGGCCTACCAAGCCCGTGCGGCATTCGTGGTAGAACGTATCAAAAAAGATGGTATCTCTTTGCAAATAAAAGGTACCATGCCCCTTCCAGGACTTATGCTGGGCTTAGCCGGGGTTGCCTATCAGCTAATGCGTATTGCTAAACCTCAAGAGGTGCCTTCGATATTACTTCTAACGAATGGTAGCTAAGTAGCCCAATGAAATGGACCCACCCCTTAAAGACGGCGTCATAATGCGCCAACATAGAATTTCTATTTTCAAAAAAAGGAGAAGGTCCATGAAAGATATTAAAATACTGGGTGTTGATATTGCAAAAGATGTTTTTCAACTGTGTGGAATTGATGAGTGGGGTAAAGTGATCTACACGAGACGGGTTAAGCGTGCTCAGTATGTATCCACCGTAGCCAGTCTTAAGGTGGGCTGCGTGGTGATGGAAGCGTGTGGAGGAGCGAACCATTGGTATCGGACGTTTATGGGGATGGGTATCCCAACGCAGTTGATCAGTCCGCAGCACGTCAAACCGTATGTCAAAAGTAACAAGAATGATCGTAACGATGCGCAGGCGATAGCTGAAGCGGCTTCCCGCGCCTCGATGCGGTTTGTGCGGGGTAAAACGGTGGAACAACAAGACGTTCAAGCGCTGTTAAAGATACGCGATCGTTTAGTCAAAAGCCGCACGGCGCTGATCAATGAGATTCGGGGGTTGTTGCAAGAATACGGACTCACGATGGCGCGTGGTGCCAAGCGATTTTATGAAGAGCTCCCGTTGATTTTAGCGAGCGAAGCGGTGGGATTAACACCGCGGATGAAACGGGTGTTGAATTGTTTGTATACCGAATTGTTGAACCGGGACGAAGCGATTGGTGATTACGAGGAGGAATTAAAAGCGGTGGCAAAAGCCAATGAGGATTGTCAACGGGTACAGAGCATCCCGGGGGTGGGTTATTTAACGGCGCTCTCGGTTTATGCGAGCGTGGGTGACATTCATCAATTTCATCGTTCCCGGCAGTTGTCGGCGTTTATTGGGTTGGTCCCTCGACAACATTCGAGTGGGAATAAGGAGGTGTTGTTGGGGATTAGTAAACGCGGCAATGTGATGTTAAGGACGTTATTGATTCATGGCGCCCGTGCGCTATTGCGTCATGTAAAAAATAAAACGGATAAAAAGAGTCTGTGGTTAAAAGCACTCATTGAGCGCCGCGGAATGAATCGCGCTTGTGTGGCGTTAGCGAATAAAAATGCGCCGATCATTTGGGCGCTTTTAACACGCCAAGAAACGTATCGCTGTGGCGCCTAAACACCGCCGTGGGTAAAAAAAAGAATTAACAAAAGGAGACACACCAACCGAGTTCGAAACAATGAGGGCTGATGAAAGTAAGGTAAAACCTGAGGTTGATTAAGCTGATTCATACGGTGGCTCTGTGAAGCCGATAGCCCGATAAGCATCAACCTTGCATAATTCATCAAGGCACCAATGGTGGCCAATTTAAATCGTGATGCCGGATATACGAATGCAACCGCTTTCTTTTCATCAAAACTGATTGTTGACAACAAGGGTGGGTCCATATACGTATGAGCGAAGCGAAATACGGGAAAACAATGATGTCATCTATTGTCCCCGTATTTCGCTTCGCTTCATACAGGCTACGGGTTGGCTTTAAAGTGGATTTAATGAGGTGCATAATAATCAGCTAATAGGTTTTCTCCTCGAGGTGAAAAATGAAGCCGAAGCGTGTTTCTGAATCCGTTATTCATGATCAAATCTATAAAATTTTTCCTAACGATTTAAATTCCAACGATACTGTCTTTGGCGGGCTTGTTATGGCCATGTTAGACCGCACCGCTTTGGTTGTTGCCGAGCGGCACAGTGGGCACACCTGCGTGACGGCCTCTGTCGATGCCCTGCATTTTCTAGCACCGGCGGGGCGAGGGGACGTGTTGTTGATTCGAGCCTCGATTAATCGCGCCTGGCGGACGTCGATGGAAATCGGCCTTAAAGTGTTGGCGGAAAATCCAAAAACGCGGGCAGTGACTCATATTATATCGGCATACTTTACCTTTGTTGCGGTGGACGAAAATCGTAAACCGACTGAAGTTCCCTCGGTAATCCCTGAAACCGATATTGAAAAACGGCGCTACGAAGAGGCGGAATACCGGCGGGAGCGTCGAAAAATCGATGCACAGGAGCGGCGTAGACGTCGCGGTCTTTAAATCACTTTGCGAGAGCTTATGACACAAAAATTGAATTTCGATTGGGCGGTGGTGGGTGCTGGACCGGCAGGAACAGCTGCAGTGGGGGAGCTTTTGGATGCTGGCGTGGATGCTCAAAGCATCGCGTGGATTGATCCTCATTTTCAGGTCGGCGATTTTGGCCGTTACTGGGGAGAGGTAACTTCTAACACTCGAGTGCATTTGTTTCTTGAATTTTTAACGGGTTATCGTGCTTTTAATTATGCCAATAAAACTTGTTCCTTTCCCATTGATTCATTTGAAAAAACGAACTTTTGTTTGCTAAAACACGTCGCCGAACCGCTGCAATGGATCGCCGATTATATGAGAAATCGGGTGGTTTCTTATCAGACATACGTGAATGAATTATCGGTGCAAAAGGCTGAATGGCATCTACAGACTCAACATAAATCGATAAAAGCAAAAAAGGTTATATTAGCGACGGGAGCTTATCCAAAAACGTTGCCCTTTCATGAAAAATTAAACGAAAAAATAAGTCCTATTGAAATTTACGATGCGCTTCATCCCCTAAAGTTAGCGAAGCGTTGTCAAGCAGAGGATACCGTTGCTGTTTTTGGTTCCTCTCATTCTTCCATGCTCATTATACGAGAATTGACGAAAATAGGCGTTAAAAAAATTATTAATTTTTATTTAGCGCCCATTCGTTTTGCGCTTCCGTTAGGAGATTGGATTTTATATGACAATACAGGTCTTAAAGGAGAAACCGCGAAATGGGTCCGTGAAAACATTATTCAACAATGTCTACCGTCAGTGGAGCGCTATCCTTCCACGGAAGAAAACATTCGCCAATTTTTGCCGCAATGCACAAAAACGATTTATGCGGTGGGTTTTTTCCAGCGGGCGCCTCTTATCCGAGAAATTAATTTATCTGACTATGACGTTTGCACGGGGATCATTGCCCCTGGGTTATTTGGGACGGGGATTGGTTTTCCTCGTCAGGTGACTACGCCGTTAGGCGCAACTGAAATGAACGTCGGCCTGTGGAAATTCATGCACGATATTCGAAAAGTGATGCCGATTTGGCAGCAATACGGTCTATAGGATTTCCCCCTGAAAGCTCAGGGGGAAATCGACAACTCAACTAAGACAAGATATCTTATCTTTGATTTGGTCGACGTGGGTTAGAAGCACCCGGTCGTTGTGGTCGTTGGTCTTTTCCACGTTGTTGTTGGACATTTTGTCTTTCCATGGTGTTATCTCCTTTTTTTTAGGTACTGATAAATATAGCATATTTAAAGAGCACCCGTTGAACGGATGATGAGAATTTCGCCATTCCATTCAAGAGGCCTGATCTTCTTGGGTTTCTTAGAGCCGTGGAGAAATATTTTTTTCCACTGATAGTTTGTCAACGCCCTCGCCAACTCATTAACGCCCCCGCCATTTACAAGGGAGATTTCATGGGGCCTTCGCAAGGTAATTAACCGTTTAGGGGCAATGTGATAATTGATAGAACCCACCCAAAGCGGCCAGGCGTTATCCTCAAAACGGATACCCGATTCCCACAAACGGAGTTCAATAATCGTGGTGGCGTGAGGAAGATGTTTAATCATAAACAATACGGGCGGCTTATCACGATAAAGCCAAGGAAAAAGCGGGAAATGCCGCTCCGGTTTATAGCTGGCAAACCGACCCAAGGCGGTTTGGATATCTGTTTTAGTGTGGATGGACTCCCAACCGGAATGCTCTAGAGTTTGCTGAATGTCATTTAAAGGAGCCGTCCATTGAATGTTGAAAGGCTGAACCGGGTGACCGAAGCGATTCCAGCGATAAATGGGAACATAACGGGTGGGGTGTTGCCACCAATCTTTATAATTTATCTCCCGCACAGGCCATATAGGCGCGTAACGGTGTAAGACGGTATGAAGCTTCGTTTTACTCATTACCGCCCAAGGCAAAACGAGCGCAACAACTAAAAAGACCAGCCATTTTAAATTCCTAAACGGTTTGGACGGATAGCGGCGATAAGAGACAATAACGCTGAGTAAAATCGCAAATCCCAGAAAAAGGCTACCTAACACATCCTGAAGCCAATGCGCCCCTAAATATAAACGGGAGTAACTAATTAAAACAATTAAAATGCTAGCGGTTGTATAGGGGATCCAGCGCCATTTTTTTGGTAATTGTTGTGCGATCAGAAAACCAATAAAACCAAATATCGCCAGACTGAGACCTGCGTGTCCGCTGGGAAAAGAAGACGAATGGTCCAGTACTAAAAACCCGCGGGGTCGAGGCGAAAAGACGAGCCATTTAAACAAATAAACAGCCGCGGCACTTAATACAGTAACTAACACCAAATGGAAAGCGGCTCGCCAATGCTTTTTGATCCCTAAGGCGATAATAAGAAGCAAGCTGATGCCTAAAATAACTTTTGCATCGCCAAGCATGGTTATTAGGGCAAAAAATTTATCGATATGGGCCAATCGCGTACTTTGTAAAAAGTAAAATAAAGGTTCGTTAAAATTGGTTAAAGGGCCTACCGTGAGCGCAAGAATGCTCAACCCTAAAAAACACAGCAAGCTTAGAAAGGCCAAAAGTGTCAGGGTCAATTGATAATGATCGGCGGGGTTTCGATGGTTAGTAATGGCGCGCAAGAAAAAGTGCGACGAATGATGAAGGTAAAGCCAGCGCCATAATTGGTCGATCCAGTCGTTAATGGTTAAGATCACCAGCGTGAAAAACCGTTGAGCAGCCCAAAAGAGTAGCCAAAGGAGTACAATTACGCCTAATCCTATCAATATAAATTCTGTCGTTACATGGCGCGGTAATTCGAGAGAGACAGCACCGATCAAAACACCCGGCAACAGGTACGCCACCGCCCACAGGATTGCGGAAGGAATAGCGGCGACAAAAAAACGAAGCCAACTCATTTTCAATAGGCCGGCAATTAAAGGCACAGAACTTCTAACGGGACCCACAAAACGGCCAATCAAAATACTTTTGCCGCCGTGTTTCCGAAAGAAAGCTTCGCCTAACGTAAGCCATTTGGGGTATTTCTTAAAAGGCCACATTAAGCGTAATCGTTCGTTGTAATATTTCCCTACGAAAAAGCCGACGGTATCCCCTGCTAATGCGCCGAGGGTGGCCCAAAGTAAAGTCGCCTCTAAAGAAATAATCCCTCTTCCGGCTAATATACCGATGATTGACATGGTGATGGAGCCTGGGATAACAGTTCCGACAAGGGGTAATGATTCGGTAAAAGCAATGAGAAAAGCAAATAGAATGCCCATATAGGGTTTTGCTTGTAAGTAGTGGTCGATGTAAGTTAGATAATGTTCAATCATGTTGAGAAATGACGCTTATTAAACTTCAATCGGTTATCCTCATCATTTCGGCGAAGACGCAAATGAATTAGCGCGTTCCCCGTATTTCGCTTCGCTTCATACGGGCTACCTTAGGAAACGCGTTCCCCTTGGGCTTGCAGATCCGCGTGGTAGGAAGAGCGCACTAACGGACCACTGGCCACATTGCTGAATCCTAGTTTTTTAGCGAGTTCGCCTAACTCCTGAAATTCTTGCGGGGTTACGTAACGATCCACCGGCATGTGGTAACGCGTCGGCTGCAAATATTGCCCGAGGGTTAGCCTATCAACTTCGTGTTGGCGCAGATCGCGCATCACCATTTCCACCTCCTCTCGCGTTTCGCCCAAGCCCAACATCATCCCCGATTTAGTGGGAATGCCAGGAAAACGTTTTTTGAACGTCTGTAACAGCGCTAAAGACCATGGATAATCAGCACCGGGACGCGCTTGTTTATATAAACGGGGCGCCGTTTCAATGTTATGATTAAAAACGTCGGGCAGGCCCTGAGCGAGTTGATCGAGGGCTTTTTCCATGCGTCCTCGAAAATCAGGAACCAATACTTCAACTTTAATGCCTGGGTTTTTTTCTCGCACGGCGTTAATGCATTGCGCATAATGCTGCGCGCCTCCATCTCGTAAATCGTCACGGTCCACTGAAGTGATGACGACATACCTTAACGACATGATACTTACAGTGTTAGCGAGATTAACCGGTTCTTCTGGATCGAGGGGATCAGGGCGGCCGTGGCCGACGTCACAAAAGCTGCATCGACGGGTACATTTATCGCCCATGATCATAAAGGTAGCGGTGCCATGCCCAAAGCATTCATTTAAATTAGGGCAAGAGGCCTCTTCACAGACGGTGACTAAGTGGTTTTCCCGGAGCAATTTTTTTAATTGGCTGACTTTACTATCAGTCGATAAGCGAATACGAATCCAATCGGGTTTGCGAAGGGGCGTGTGAGTGGCTTCAATTTTGACGGGAATTCGTGACAGTTTCTCTTTCCCCAAGCTTTTCTGAGAAGGATCGTAGGTGGTCATCGATTAAAAACTCCAATGAGGTTTCTACCATAATAGCAGGCTGATTATACCCGAAATTCTTTAAAAATAACGGAATAATGGTGCGTTTTACGGCATCCATTTCGATAGGATTTACGTAGTCTTGGATTTGGGTCATCGTTAACCCCTTGAATCCACAAGGGTTAATACAAGAAAATGGGGTCAAATCCATGGCGACGTTAAGTGCTAATCCGTGGTAACTAAAACCCTTTCGCACCCGAAGCCCGATGGAGCAAATTTTTTTGTCATCCACATAAACACCGGGGGCGGTTTCTTTCCCTTGTGCGGGTATGCCCCATTCTTGTAAGGATTCAGCAACCGTGTTTTCGATAGTGCGCACAAAGGTTCGAGTACTTAAGCCCAACCGATTAAGGTCTAACAATAAGTACATCATGAGTTGGCCGGGCCCATGATAGGTCACCTGACCGCCGCGATCGGTGCGAATGAGTGGGATATTACCTGAATTTAAGACGTGTTCTGGTTTTCCAGCGAGCCCTTGAGTAAAAACCGGCTCGTGTTCCAGGAACCATATTTCGTCCGTCGTCTGCGATTGACGGCGGGCAGTGAAAGTTTGCATGGCTTCCCACAACGGTTGATAGGGAATTAAGTGAGCTAACTGGCGAATAATGACATCGTTCATGGTGTCATTATTTTACTGAGTAAGGCGTGTAGTGGCCAGATCATTGTGAAAGGTAATCCAATTAAAAGAATCATTAACCATAACCACGATGGCATCCAGGTCCATTTTAAACGGTGGGGAAGGAATACCCAGTTAATATTTTTAGGAGGGTCAGTCAAAAAATAAGTGGCTGTTAATATTCCCCACAGTAAAAACGTCGCATACCAAAGGCGTTTTTGTTGTATCCCCATAAGTAAAGACCCCAAATCCACAGAATCGGCAGCGCGATGTGAAAAAGGGAAAGCCCTCTTAAAAAAAGCGTACGTTTAGGGTCGAACATATAATCCGTCACACCGAGCAAGCGTCGTCGCGCCAGGAGTTGGAAAAAGAAATCGATATTCCATACGATTTCCGGAAGAAGGAAGCTAATGACACTGACGCTGATCAGCAAAGAAGAATTCATCCAAAACGCGATGAGTGTTAGAAACAAAGCAATATCCGACAACCAAAGAAAGTTTTGAGAGCCGTGAGCTCTCCAGTAAAATGGTATTAAAACGAGAGTAAATGCCGTAAAAACAAGTTTAGTAATTAATAAAGCGATTTCCATACGTCATTTAAAGCGAACATTAAGGAGCTTGTGGTGCGTTATGGGGATTCTGTACGGGAGGTTCTTCTGCATTGTGAGATCGTCTAAAGAGACAGCAGAAAGAAAGACAACCTTGAAACTCTTGCATAAACCGCTGACGAGTTTCCGGACTTCTCATTCCAGTGCCAAATAATAGTGAACTAATAAATATAAGAAACCCACCCACAGCCAGCGTTTCGTCTGATGTTTTACTTCTTAAAGTTAAGGAAATGCAAACTGCGCCCAATCCCAGTAAAAAAAGGGTAACGATTAAAGCAAGCAAAGGACGTTGGAGGGACTCTTCGGCTGGCTTCGGATGTTCAAGGGGTGGTTCTATTGGTGGGCGAGGCACATGTTCAATGACCTTTTCTTCTATCGGGTGACTCATATTACCCCTCCTTGGGTGTTTTGTTATAGCGTCATAATAACAAATGGGCTGTCGCAGAGCTCTTGGTAGAGGTTGTCTAAAATTAGCTTACTTTCCACATGAACCGTAATACTAAGCGCGAGAAAATGAGCGTCGCGGCTCAAGCGTTTTTTATAGGTATCGGTGAATTTAGGGAAATGCTTACGGACAATAGCCAGTACCCCTTTTTCAAATTTCTCGTTAGCACGACCGACAACTTTAAGCGTAAAATCACAGGGAAATTGAATTAAGTTTGTGTTGTCCATCATGACGATTTGCTAAAAATTCCCTCAAAAAATAGTGCGAGATGATCCCAAGCACGCGAAAATAAACCAGCGCGAGGATCATCTTGCAAAGCAATTAAGGGAACTTTTTTAATGGGTTTTCCATTTAAGATCACATTAATTTCGCCATAAGACTGTCCTTTCAAAATAGGCGCCTGCAAATGCTGGATGGCAAAACTCATCGTCGCTTTTAAATTTTTATCCTCACCCACGGGAAGCGTAACATAGAGCGGTTGAGTTAAACCAAATTCGGCGTGTTTTCGTTTGCCCATCCAAATGCGTTTTTTAGTAATTGAGGTATTAGCATCGAATAATTGGCGCGTTTGGTAAAAACGAAATCCATAATTTAACAACGCTTCAGAATCATCCGCTCGCTCGCTGTCGGTTGGCGCTCCCATAACTACCGAAATTAAACGCATGTTATTGCGCTTGGCCGAGGCAATCAAACAATAGCCGGCTTCTTCCGTATGACCTGTTTTTAATCCATCGGCTGAACCATCACGCCACAATAAGCGATTGCGATTGGGTTGCTTGATATTGTTATAAGTCAGCCATTTTTGGGAGAAGTAGTGATAATATTCCGGAAAGTCATTGATAATAGCGCGGGTTAGAACGGCCATATCGTAAGGCGTTGAATAATGGTCTGGACGAGGCAAACCGGTAGAATCGACATAATGTGAATTTTTCATTCCTAGTCGCGCTGCCGTTTGATTCATCATTTGGGCGAAAGAGGGTTCTGTCCCGCCAATATATTGCGCCATGGTGACGCAGGCATCGTTCCCCGAAGCCACAATGATCCCTTGGATTAATAAGTTGACAGGGACTTCAGCGCCTTCCTTTAAAAACATTCGAGAGCCACCTGTGCGCCAGGCTTTAACGCTGACCTTTGCTTTATCGTCTAAATGAATCTGAGCGCTCTTTAGCGCTTGAAAGGTGACATACAGTGTCATTAGTTTCGTTAAGCTTGCCGGTTGAAGGCGCTGAGTCATATTTTTTTGAGCAATGACAATACCGGAATCGGCATCCATTAACACATACCCTTTGACATCCAAGTTGGGTGGAGGAGGAACTAACGAAGGCGGCGTCTCAGGTTGTTGCTGAGTGGCGGCTTTTGCGAGAGCAAGATTCTGTTGGGCGGCATTCTCGACATCGCCAAGAGCGCTAACTGAAAATCCCACAGAAAAAAGTAAAATAGTGGCAAGGAAAACAGCTGATAGCCGGGAATGTAAAAACTTCATGTTCGCTTCCTATGTCGAAATCTAATTTCGATAAATCCTATCGTATGTGGGAATATAAAAAAAGGGGCACGAAGCCCCTTTTTGTGTGTTAAGTTCCTTAGAACTTGTAAGTTAAGCCCAGCGTAACTGCGTTCAAGTTAGGCAAGTAGTTAGTGTTATTGATTTTCCCTTGACCAAAGACACGTGAGTAGGAAACATCAACGCCAATGTTCTGGGTGATATTATAGCCCACACCGATGCCGGCTTTCGGTCGAATATAGCCTTTGGAGCTTGACGGAACCTTAACAGCCACAGAACTAGTTACGGGAGGGAGGAGAGGACTAACCGCGGTACCCGTTTCTGTAAACGCGACAAACTTAGTATGCACATAAGCAACACCACCCTCGATAAAAGCATAGAAGTTATCGATAGGTAAGGTCGCTTTGCCCATTAAATCAATAGAGTACAAGTTTATTTTTTGTCTGCCTTCGGCTTGTACGGAAGAGAAAAGAGGCAACGCACTTCCCGCTATGTTTACATCTCGGTAAGCAGGGTGGTAGTAAGTAAACCCTGATTCTAATGAGAAGTAAGGATTGAAAGCATAACCAATGGCAACTCGACCGTTAAAGCCTCGGCTTTTTTTGGTATTAGTGTGGGAGTTTTCGGTTAGCGTTACGCCAGTGAAATTGACTTTAGAAGTGCCCGATTTTTTATCGACCAACCCATAACCTGCTTCACCACGAACATAAAAACCAGCACCACTGGTATTATTATATGATTGATCAACCGATCCGCCCGCTAATGCGCCGGCGCCAATACCAAAAGCAGCAGTGGCTGTCACGCCAATTACAATTTTTTTCAACATGTTGATATTCCTCTTCTTTTTACTTGGAGTAACGTGTTAACACATCCAGTACAGGCTGGATTTGGTTAGTTAAGGTCCGTCGATTGAACACTAAAAAGGCAGAGAAATGATGGACATTCCCTTAGTGAGGTCCGTTGAATGTGCAATGTTAATAAACAACTTTAAGTTATGTCAATACTTATTTAGCATTTCTATAAAATAATTGAGTTTACTTTAATAAAAAGGTTGTAAAAAACTTCGGTCCCGCCCTTCCACAATCCCTCTCCCCAGGGGGGCGGGTGCGATGGCCCCCTCGCGGGATCAGGAGCTAAGTAGCCCGTATGAGCGAAGCGAAATACGAGGACGATAGACATCATTGTTTTCCCCGTATTTCGCTTCGCTCATACGGGCTACTTTACTAGGAGAGGGCAAAAGAACTGTAGTGGCGCAGGGGCAATTATTTGTAAGAAGCAAAGCCCACCTCATCGCGATCGATTTTGGAAAGAATACGAATGTAAACTTCTTCAGAAACTTCGCCGTGGGAGCGCATTTCGTGGAGCCGGTTGCGTTCATAATTTAAAATTTTGCTGAGAAGGGCTTCAGCTTCATGACCGACTTCGTGGGTATCGCATTCGGTTTCGTAAGTGACTTTAAATTGTAAGAGTCGATTGGCGTAGTAATTATTTACTAATTTTTTAGCATTTTCAGAACAAATATGTTCGCCCGCGTCCAATTGATCTATATGTTGGATCGCCTCTTTTGTTAATCGTCGATAAATTTTAGAGCTTTCTTTAATAAAAGCAGCATCGCTTTTTTCAGATTTTAGTAATTTGACCAAATAAGGTAACGTCAAACCTTGGACCAGTAAAGTAAACAAAATAGCAATAATCGTTAAGAAAATAATTAAATCACGATAAGGAAATGGAGTTGTGTCAGGTAGCATAATGGGTAGCGCGAGGGCCAACGCCAGCGATACCAGGCCTCGCATACCTGACCAGGAAGAAATAAGCACTTCTCTCCAAGAAAATACATACCGTTTTGTTGGGTGTTTTCTTAGCCGTGAAAGCGAATTGACGAGTAAATTGGTCGCCAAGACCCAAATAAACCGCAGTAAAATTAAAGATAAAACGGTAATCGTTGAAAATAAGATTAATTGCCCTATAGGGAGGTAATTCACTTTGCCCAAAAAGTTGGGAAATTGCATCCCAATGACAATAAAAATCAAACCATTTAAGAAAAATATTAAAGTATCCCACACGGATTTTTCTGATAGCCGCGTTCTTGCTTTAATCGTTTTCTCCGTGCGTTTGTGAAAAAGACCGGCAGCGACAACGGCCAACACACCCGACACGCCAATCCGGTCAGCAAATAAATAAGAAACATACGCTAAAATAACGCTCATGATAATCGGCAATTCATTTTCAGATTCGGTTAAAAATTCTTTGACGATTAAACTGGTGAAATAGGAGAACATAAGACCGACCGCGATGCCGCCCAACCCGACAATTAACATGCTTTCCCCGGCATGGAGTAGGTTGATGGCTCCCATAAATACGAACATCAATCCCATGTTGTAAAGCACAATACTCACCGCATCGTTAAATAAGCTTTCCACCTCCAGGCTGCGAATGATGTGCTTGGGTATTCGCATGCGGTTGAGAATCGAAGTCGATGCAATGGCATCGGTCGGTGAAATAATGGCTCCCAATACTAACGAAGCGGACAGTGGCATCCCGGGAACGATCCAGGCTAATATGACACCAATCACGATGGTTGAAGCAATGACGAGTAATATCGACAAGGAGGAAATTTCGCTTTTGTTATTCTGAATGTCTTCCCAAGAAATCAGGCGTGCGGCAGCGAATAAAATAGGCGGTAAAAATAAAGGGAGCACCAGGTCGCTGGGAGGGTGCCAATTGGGAATTCCCGGAATAAACCCAACGATTAAACCTGTCACCACCAATACCAAAGGGTAGGGGACATTAATTCGTTCGGCGATCGCAGTACCTATTACAACCAAAAAGAGGATGAAAGGTATAATCTCAAATGCCGTCATGGTTTTTAATTCCTTAAAAGAATTGTAACGTGATTTAAGTTTTTATGGAACTTACTTGTTTAACTGCTTATAATTACCCAATTTTGTATTCTGAATCCCTTCACAGGGCTTAATTTCTAACGCACGAGGTTTACAATGGCTATTGAACGAACGCTATCAATTATCAAACCCGACGCTGTGGCCAAAAATGTCATTGGCCAGATTTATTCCCGTTTTGAAAAAGCGGGCCTTAAAATTATCGCAGCTAAAATGTGTCATCTGAGTAAACCACAAGCAGAAAAGTTCTATGCGGTCCACAAGGATCGTCCTTTCTACCCCGATTTGGTAAAATTCATGACCCAAGGCCCTGTAATGATCCAAGTATTGGAAGGCGAAAACGCCATTGTTAAAAACCGAGAGATCATGGGAGCGACTAATCCGAAAGAAGCGCTTCCAGGAACGATTCGGGCTGATTTCGCTGACTCCATCGACGCTAACGCGGTGCATGGTTCGGATGGTCCTGAAACAGCAAAAGAAGAGATCGCCTTTTTCTTTAAGCCCGATGAATCTTTTAATTCAATCGGAGTTTAAACGTTTCCCTTCCCATCGATAAATCGCTCGGGTCATGCGGTATTCGTGAAGGAAAGCTATTTTCTGATCTGAAAACTTAACCACACTGATGCCGCCGGGAAGGGAATATTCCCTACCATTGGAAACACAACCAAAAGCCCATTCGACGAAAGCCGTTTCTTTTTTTTCGCAAAAATAAAGTGATAAAAGATCCCATTTGGTTACTTTTCCGTTTGCGTTTAACCAGAACCCAAACCAGCGTTCAATCTCGCGGATGCCCTGATACTGAGGGCCATGAGATTCAATGACGACACAATCTTCGGCTAGAGTTGAAAGAATGAGTAGCAAATCATTTTGTTTCCAGCCCTCGATGTATTGTTGTATTAGATTAAAAGCGGTTTTTTCATTCATTGATATTTTCCTTCTGGTTCAAAATAAGCGCCGGCCGTCCCCAGCTTCCCTGAGGCGACAGAAGCACTAAATTAAGAATACGAACGCTTTCGATAGTGCTTTGAAACATCTATAATACGATGAGCTAGGAAAATGATTCAATGAACGTTATCACAATTTATCAAGAGCGTATCAATCACAAGCTTGGAAGTATATTGCCTGACATCAGACAAACCCCCCAACGTTTGCACGAAGCGATGACTTATGCGGTGATGTCGGGCGGCAAGCGGATTCGTCCTTTATTCACCTACGCGACTGGGTTTAGTTTTGAGGTTGACCCCGCTCAAATCGACAACGCGGCTTGCGCCATTGAATTAATGCATTGTTATTCACTGGTTCATGATGATTTACCAGCGATGGATGATGACGATTTTCGTCGCGGAAAACCGAGCTGTCATAAGGCCTTTGATGAAGCGACAGCGATTTTAACGGGCGATGCGTTGCAGTGCTTAGCTTTTGAGGTTTTAGCACGCGACAAAAATATTCGTTTGATTAACGTATTAGCGAATGCCTGTGGCTCTTTGGGTATGGCGGGCGGCCAGCAGTTGGATTTAGAGTTTAAAAATAAAGAGGCGACTCCCGAACAAATTGAGATCGTTCATCGCCTAAAAACAGGTGCTTTGTTTAGCACAGCCATTGAATTAGGCGCGCTTGCAGCAGGTTGTCTCGATGAAAAGAGGCTTCAAAAATTGCGGAAATTGGGGGCCACCGTTGGTTTAATTTTTCAGTGGCAAGATGATCTGGCGGATCAAACAGTGGAGGATGAAAAAATACCATTGATTAATCGCATCGGCGTTTTATTTAATCAAGTGGAAAAGTTATTAAATGAACTAGAAGGCAATAACAGCTTTCTTCAAGAACTAATTCATTTTCTCAAATCCTCTATCACCGCCGTCATTCAATGACTGAAACCACCGGCTCTGGCGGTGTCGTCCTCCCGCGAGGCCGTCTGCTGTAGTATTAAAGCATACAAAACCTTCACGGCGGAGTCGGGAGGACCCAGATTAGGGGGCTAAGAAAAACACCGATGGCGCTTTTCTTAAGCTTTTAGCCGGGATTCCCGTGACTTCGGCCGTGAAAGCCCTCAATTCTTTGTCTGTCGGTAGACGGCCTACGCACGGGAACGACGGACTTTTTTCAACTATTTGATATTCCCTCTTTACCTCGCTCCCTTAAGTTGACGCCTAGGTGCCTGCGCGGAAATGACGAAGCTTGAGAAGCCCTGTGACTTGTAGTAATGACACGAATTACGCAGCGCGCATGGTTTGTCGACCGTTAGCTTCATTCGATAATAAACGCAACGTAGCCTCCTCAGTTAAGCGCAAAGTCCGCGGCGTATGAAAAAAATCATAGGAGTTTCTTTTTTTCTGTATTTTCTCGTTTACTTTAATAGCTTCCAAAGCATCTGTCAGTGTGGCTTTCCCCTTTATCACCCGATTATAATAAGCTTTAACTATATCAAGCTTTTCTTTCGCAGTTTCTTGAGCTGAGCCTGAACACTTATTATATTTAACGCGAAGATAACCCAAAATGGGACCCAGCGTACGAGTCGCTTCTTTCAAACGTTTTAATCGCAGCTTTCTATTTTTTTCACTTTCGAAAGCTTGGTATAAAGTTAATTCCAATGGGGTTCGAGAGCACTCAAATGAGGTAAAATCTTCCTGTTTTTTCTCGTTCTCAGGTAAATGGCCTTTAAATAATGGATCTGTTGATCGAAGATGAGATCCACTAATTTCATTGAGGACAGCTCTCGCAGATTTGGACTTATGTTGCCACATGAGGATGTGAAGGGGGAGCATTTCGCTTCCGGGGATGCTTTCGCTTGAAGGGGAGGGGAAATTTGATTGCTGAATAGCGATGATCTCTCTTATTTTTTTGTGTTTTATCTCATCAACCAATTTCTGCAATTTTGAGGGACAAGCCGAGCAGGTGGAGGTGCCACCCACTTTAACATACAAATCCTCTAAAATAGATTCAGAATCTTTCCCCTCTCGAAACTGTTGGATTGCTTCGTAGACCTGCTCTAATTTTTCAGTTAAAAATTTATGCGCTTTTTTACTGAAAAATTTGTTGTGTATTTCGTCTAATTCTTCGTATAAATAATTCAGTATATCGTTAAAAGCTTGTTGTATATAAGTTTCCTGATGTATCGTTCTCTGAAGGGCTTGCCATTTTTGGGAGGCTGTTTCGGTTGCTATTTTATAAGGTGTTTTCTCGTCTTTATTTGTTCTTAATAAAGAGCGCTTTACCATCTCAAGATCGTTTGAATAACCTCTTGCACAATTCATCACGGTATCAATGAGTTTGAAATAGGCTTTTTCGTCTTTACCAAAGGTACGTGCTAGTAAATGAAAAATTGTATTCCCGCTTTCATCCGTAGTTTCCAGTGGGGTTTCACCCTTTTTGTTTTGAAGGTCTAAGCGAGCTCCATTATTTATTAATGTGATAACGTAGGGAAGATGTCCTTTTTGAATAGCATAATGAATTAAGGTATTTCCAAGGTTATCTTGAGAATTCACATCGACTTTAGATGACGCAAGCGCTTGCGCCTGAATTATTGAGCGACCACTTGACGAAGGAGTTGTATGCTTGTCAACCTCTTCTTCTTTCGATTCTTCTTCCGATTCTTCTTCGAAATAAATGCTGTAGTCGTTTTTTTCTACTGGAGGGGAAGAAGGGATTGAATTGGGTCCGGGAGGCAGGTTTAAATGTCTTTTTATCTGATTACAGGCGATGCGCAGAGCCTCATCTAAACGTATAGTAAATTTCGCCATAGATGATTCAAGAGGGCTTCCGAATTCTTTATCGTGAATGTTAAATTGAGTTTTACACTCGCTTTGAATTTCTTTGATAGATCCTTTTGGTAATAAACTTGATATTAACTCACAATCCTTGGAGAGATGGCTAGTAAGCTTGGCCCAATAAATAGCGTGTATGTTTTTGAAATCAGATTCGGATAAATTTGGTTTGCAGCTAGAATCAAATCCAAAGGAATCGCGAATTTCCTAAATGCTTTCTTTAATAACGTCATCAAAAAGGATGTCAGAAAATAATTTCGAATCAGTTTCGTTTAAATTATTACCTTGATTTTCGACAGTTGAATTAATTGATAGTTGAAAAAAAACAATGGCCTGCTTTAGAACGTTCCGCCACTCTTCATCTTGGATTTTTTCTTCTCCACCAGAGGTTAATTTATCGATATAATTAATTACGAACGTAAAAAATACCATGCGACAAAAAGGAATTTTATATTGAAAAGTAAGGTGCGCAGCCTCTCGAGTTCTTTCTTGGTCGGCGCTCACTCCTTCCGTTAATAATAACCTGAGCACCTCAATGTTTTCTTTCTCGGGTTTATCCGCTTTCACAAGATTAAATGCCAGTGTGTACGCGACAAATTTAATATTTTCTGGGTTAGGCTCTAACATGAACGTCTCATCAGGCATAAAAATCTCCTTGTAGATTAATAACCGTTAAAATCCAAAATTACTAAGGCTTATCTCAGACGTAACAGACGTAATAAGTGAGTGAGTTGTGGATATGCTATTTAGAATTATATTGATATAATAAAATGTCTAGATAGAATAATGAAAAACGCGGGAAATATCAAATCGATTTTTAACGGTAATTTAAGGTTTCTTTTCTAAAATGAATGACTTAGAATGCACCCATGACAGAAAAAATTAACCTTTTAAACTTAAGTGAACCTGAATTACAAGGCTTTATCGCATCGCAAGGCCAGCCATTATATCGTGCTACGCAACTATTGCAATGGATTCATCAACGCGGAGTAACCGATTTTTCTTTAATGACCGACCTCAGCAAGCCGTTTCGACAACAGTTAAGCGAGGCGTCCTTCGTCCGCGTGCCGGAGCTTGCGTTAGAGCGCGTTTCGGCTGATGGAACCCACAAATGGCTCTTTCGATTAGCGGACAATAATAAAATTGAAACGGTCTTTATCCCAGATCGTAAACGGGGCACTTTATGCGTTTCCTCGCAAGTGGGCTGTGCTTTGAATTGCAGCTTTTGCGCAACGGGAAAAGAAGGTTTTAATCGCAATCTCACTTTGGCCGAAATTATTGGGCAAGTGTGGTTAGCCGCCCGGTTGTTAAAATCGCCTTATAAAATCACTAATGTCGTGATGATGGGAATGGGTGAGCCTTTACTTAATTACGAAGCGGTGGTCGCCGCGATGCACTTAATGATGCATGATCATGCTTATGGCTTATCTAAATACCGCGTGACGTTGAGCACCTCTGGTGTAATACCCGCTATGCGTCGTTTGCGCGAAGAAAGTCCGGTTTCTTTAGCCGTTTCGTTGCACGCGCCCAACGATGCGTTGCGAAATGTGTTGATTCCGCTTAATAAAAAGTATTCGTTAGACCAGTTAATTCCTTTATGCCGAGATTATTATTCCCGAGGCAGTAAACGTTGCGTGACGTTTGAATATGTGATGATCGAGGGGATGAACGATCGTTTGATTGATGCCAAGCAATTAATTCGTTTATTAGCCGACGTTCCGTGTAAAATTAATTTAATTCCCTTTAATTCTTTTCAAGGAACGGCTTATCGATGTTCAACAGAATCGGCTATTTCCGTTTTCCAAAAATGCCTAATGGATGCTGGCTTTAATACCCGGGTGCGACGAACAAGAGGGGATGATATTGCCGGTGCTTGTGGTCAATTGGCTGGCCAGTTTCACGATCGAACGGGCCGGCATCAACGCTGGGTTCAAAAACAAGGGCACGATTTTAACCGTCCCATTCCTGCAATCGATCATTAGGGCCTGTTGACAATTCGCTATGCTGAGTCAGCTTCGCTGATTTTCGAGCACCGCAGCACAGTTTACAAAGCGTGATTGTTTTGTGGAAATCTTATCCCTGCCCCTAATCAATGACCGATTTTTGCGGCTTTTAAATAAATATCCAGCGAACGATCAACAGCACGAGCAAAATTAAAATAATTGGTTTTCGGTCCGCCCAATTGTGCTTTTTCCAATGCATTAATATAAGCTAGCCGGTCGCGCTTGCGAATAATCGCCGTCGGATAACCGCTCATCAACAAAATAATATTCATCAGTAGGCGGGCAGTGCGGCCATTGCCATCCACAAAGGGATGGATAGTGACTAAGCGATAATGCGCTTCTGCGGCAAATTCTACGGGATGCAAAGCAGATGGTTGTTTCAGAAACCGAATGAAGTTAGTCATCAAATCAGGCACTTTCATCGGATTGGGTTAATACCACGCGAGAGCCTGCTATACGAACGGACACATTGCGATAGCGCCCCGCGTTCTCATCATCGATTCCCTTTAAAATAATATGGTGAATCGTAAAAATATCTTGTTCATTTAAATCTTGAGGAGAGCGATTAGCTTGGGTTTTCACCCAATCAAGCGCATGCGCGTGGTTGGCGGCTTCTAAATGCTCTTTGAGCGTTTTCCCGCCAACCGTAAGTCCTTTTTCCACGACTAACGCGGTTTCTTGTCGAGTTAACGTATTGCCCTCAATGGCATTGCTCGTGTAAGTCAGCTCCACCCGAAACCAATCATCCAAATTCTGTACCAGGGCATCTGGCAAGGGCCGAAACTGATCCAATGCCTTCTTTTTTCGGGTTAATTCTTCAAAATTCATTTGCAAAGTATGAGTCATGCGGTTGTGGTTTTCAATCAGGCTTCGGCCCGATTGCCTGGCGTGGGGCCGAAAGTTGTTGGGTCTATTGCCTCCATAAATGATAAAGCTTTCATTCTGGTATTATTTCCCCAAAGGCTTTGATTCCGAAACAGAACATCTTTTTGAAGTGTTGTTAGAGCGAAATTGCTTTCTTATTCCAGATACGCCAGGAGTCAGTTATAATGCCCATAAACACCTCACCATAGGAATGCGACCAATGACGGAAAATGCGATCGATATGGAAATCAATCTCCCACGTTCGGACAGCGCCGCGAAGACGCCCGGTATCCTCTTGCGCGAGGCTCGCCAGGCGAAGAATCTTCAGCAAAGCGATGTCGCGAAAGAGATACGGCTTAGCATTCAATGGGTTAAAGATCTTGAGCAAGACGATTATTCTCATGTTCCCGCGTTAATTTACGTCCGCGGTTATTTACGTGGCTATGCCCGTTATGTGGGTATTTCTCCCGATGAGGTGATGGCAGCTTTTGATGAGATGGGATTGGAAGAAGAGTTCGAGCGAGTGAAAGCCGAAGTAGAAAGACCCGTGAAACACCACGCGGTGCCCGTCGTCTTAAGATCGAAACGGATGATTAACGGCAAAATGGTTCGGTGGGTTACGGTTATTTTATTAGTGGCGCTGATTGTCTCTGTGGGCGTTTGGTGGCAAGGCAAAAAACATATTCTTGGGCAATTGCAATCAGTTATTTCTTCGCCGCAAGAGAATTTGCCCTTAAAACAAACGTCAGTGAATTCAGTGAATACTAATAAAACGATCAACACAAATTTGACGGAGCAACCCACGGCCATAAAATACAAGAATAAGATAACTTTTTCAGGAACTAATCATTGACGAAAAGCATTCAAGCGATTCGGGGAATGAGCGATACCTTACCCGAAGAGATTCCGTATTGGTCTTTTCTGGAGAACGCTTGCCGTTCGGTGGTGTCTGCTTATCATTATCGTGAAATTCGCTTTCCCGTCGTTGAACAAACGGCTCTTTTTAAGCGCACGATCGGAGAAGCCACCGATATTGTTGAAAAAGAAATGTATACCTTTACCGATCGCAACGGCGATAGCCTCACTTTGCGCCCGGAAGGAACAGCAGGCTGTGTGCGGGCCGGCATCCAAAACGGCTTGTTTTATAATCAAATTCAACGTTTGTGGTATTTGGGACCGATGTTTCGCCACGAGCGTCCTCAAAAAGGACGTTATCGCCAGTTTTATCAGCTTGGTGTTGAAACTTATGGAATGGCAGGAGCGCCCATTGAAGCTGAGTTGATTTTTATGTGTTTGCGCTTATGGAAAGCGCTAGGTTTGGAATCTTGTATTCATCTCGAATTAAATACATTGGGTACGCTTGATTCGCGAAATGCTTACCGGCAAGCGTTAGTCACCTATTTGCAATCACGTGAAAAGGAACTAGACGAAGATAGCCGGCGGCGTTTGCACACAAATCCCTTACGGATTTTAGACAGTAAGAATCCCGATCTACAACCGCTCCTAGCAGAAGCACCCAAGCTGATCGATTATCTGGATGAGACGTCGCGCCGCCATTTTGATCAATTGCGAAGTCTGTTGGATCAAGCAGAAGTGCCTTTTATCGTGAATCCCACACTCGTTCGAGGATTAGATTATTATACGCACACCGTCTTTGAATGGGTAACCGATCAACTGGGGGCGCAAGGTACTGTTTGTGCGGGTGGGCGTTACGATAATCTCGTCGAGTTGTTAGGCGGCAAGTCAACGCCGGCCGCGGGGTTTGCTGCAGGATTAGAGCGATTAGTGTTATTATTGCGCGGGGTGCAAGAATGCCTCGACAAGATCGATATTTACGTGGTTATAGCGGGGGAAGCAGTAATTCAAGAAGGGCTTTTGATGACGGAACAGCTTCGTAACGTATTGCCTGAATGGGTCATCGAGGCTGATTTGAGTGGCAGCAGTTTAAAAAGTCAGTTTAAACGGGCCGATAAAAGTGGGGCCAAATGGGCGCTCGTTATCGGTGAAGAAGAAATAAAAACGAATACAGTGACGCTAAAACATTTGCGGGAAACAGTGCCGCAAAAAAGTTTAACACGAGATACCTTAATTCCTTATTTGAAATCCGAAGGCTGAAAACAAAAAGTCAGGTGAAACAATGACAGAACTTCTTTCCGATCAAGAACAAATCGAAATGATAAAAAAATGGTGGCGCGATTATGGTCGCGCTATTGCTCTTGCTATCGTTATTGGTTTATTGATTGGATTTGGATGGCGGTATTGGCATCGTCATCAATTGGAGAAAACAGAACGCGCTTCTGCGCTTTATATGCAATTGCAAATATTGGCTTCGCAAAATGCGTGGGATAAAACGAAACCGTTAACCGACCGACTGATTAAAGATTATGGTAAAACTCCTTATGCGGCAATGGCCTCTTTCTTAAATGCAAAAAGAGCGGTTGAGCAAAATCATTTACCGTTGGCATTGGATCAGTTGCAGTGGGTTATGAAAAATGCCATCGTTTCCGATTTAAAACAATTGGCGCGCTTGCGGGCAAGTCGAATTTTATTAGCCGAGAATCGCCCGAAAGCGGCTTTGAATTTATTGCAAACGGTTGATGATCAGGCTTATCAGCCGCTGGTGGACGAAATTAAAGGCGATATTTACGCAGCCATGGGGAATCGTGAGTCTGCTAAACAATTTTACGAAACCGCACAACAGAGTATGAAAGCGATGGGAATTAACGACCCCTATTTAACAATGAAAATTTCGCAATAAAAACACCCCGGGGGCAAGCCCGGGGGTATTTTTATTCCTGGTAATATTTCGCCTGCGCGAACAAGTTCGCGCGACGGCGACCCAAGGGGCGTGCTCGCACATTCCCCTTGGGAAACCCCATGCGTAAGGTCCCGCGGCAAGCCGCGGGGAGTAAATTTAAAATTTCTTCATCTGATGGCCTTTTTCCGTTTGGGGAAGAGGAGGGGATAGTTGAAGGAATGAAGGGAGAGAACCTCAATGCTTCCGGTCATCGCCATCGTTGGGCGTCCCAACGTCGGCAAATCCACATTATTTAATTATTTAACCAAAAGCCGTGCTGCGTTAGTGGCCGATGTCCCCGGTGTTACGCGCGATCGTCAATACGGGGAAACCACTATTGATTCTCAGCGTCTTTTACTGGTCGATACAGGCGGCTTGGTCGATACGGAAAATAAAGAAGTAGCGCCACTGGCAGAAACGCAGGTTGAGCAGGCGATTGATGAATCCGATTGCATTTTATTTTTAGTGGACGCGAAGGCTGGGCTAGTTCCCGCTGATGAAATCATTGCCGAGCGATTACGTAAAAAGGGCAAAAAAATTTTTTTGGCGGTGAATAAAGCTGATCGAGCAAGAGCGGCGGTTGTACAAAGCGATTTTTATAAATTGGGATTTGGTGAACCTTACGTTATTGCTGCTGCGAGCGGACGAGGCGTCAAGGATTTAATGACTCAAGTTTTAGAAAATTTGCCTGAGGAAAAAGAAGTTATTGAAAAAGAAGTCGGTATTAAAATCGCCATGATTGGCCGTCCCAATGTCGGAAAATCCACGCTGATTAATCGATTATTGGGTGAAGAACGGGTTATTGTTTACGATCAGCCGGGAACCACTCGCGATAGTATTTATATCCCTTTTGCGCGCAACGATGAAAATTATACGTTGATTGACACAGCGGGCATTCGCCGGCGTGCTAAAATACAAGATTATGTTGAAAAATTTTCAATGATCAAATCATTACAGGCGATGCATGCAGCGGATGTGGTTATTTTTCTCTTAGACGCTCGTCAAGGCGTGACGGAGCAGGATTTGCGATTATTAAATCGGATCGTCGAAGCCGGAGTGTCCTTGATCATTGCTGTTAATAAATGGGATGGTTTAAACATAGAAGAGCGTGACAATGTGCGCAATGCTATCGATCGACGCATGCCGTTTGTTGATTTTGCGCGTCGCTATTTTATTTCCGCACTGCATGGAACCGGCGTAGGCAAATTATTTCGAGCGATTCAGGAATCTTATCAATCCATCCAACAGGAATTAACGACAGGTCAGCTGACCAGGGCCTTGGAAAAAGCCGTAGCGGAACATGAACCTCCTTTAGTTAAAGGTCGTCGAATTCGCTTACGTTATGCGCATTTAGGCGCTCGCCACCCATTAACGATTGTGGTACACGGCAAACAAACAAAATCATTGCCACAATCCTATTCTCGCTACCTCGCCAATTATTTTCGCAAAACATTCAATTTTATCGGCGTCCCCGTCCATATCAAACTGAAAACGGATCCAAATCCTTATGAGGGCCAGGAGGAGCGCTAGAGGGCACGAAATTCGTTTATTTAGATTCTTCTCATAGTAGTAGCCCGTCTGAGCGGAGCGAAATACGGGGACGATAGACGACATCATTGTTTTCCCGTATTTCGCTTCGCTCATACGGGCTACTTTTTGTAAACAAGCTTTAAGTCTTTGACCTTGCAAAAAAACATATCCCAATAAGTCCAATGATTGTCATTGTAAAGCACATGAGCATGACGGCTGTAAAGCTTTTTACGGTTGAGAGTTGTATGGCATGTATTAATTGATTTTGGGTGGAGTCGCTTAAGGAGCTGAGGATTTGTTGTAAATTGCCTTGATGACCAAAGACGGCGCGGTCAATTTGGCTCAGTGTAATCGACGGAAGTTCAGTGGGGGCAATCGACTGATAAAACTTTTCTCGTCCTAATAAAATTGAAATAAGAGTGCCAATGGCGACACAAAGAATACCCGAGTAGTAGTTAATCGTATTAATAATACCGGCGCCTTCACCGAGTTTTTCTTTCGGCAAAGCTTGCATGCCAAGCGATGGGCTATTGGGAAAAACAAGCCCGAGCCCAAGCCCTGTTAATAATAATGGAAACCACAGAGCGTAATAAGTGGTATAGATGGTGACGTTGTGCAATATAAAAGTCCCGATAGCGATTAATACTAAACCTAACGCCATTGGAAGACGGTAACCCCAATGTTTAGTGATTGTGGAAGCCACTAAGGAAAGCAGGAAAATACTAACGCTAATGGGTAAAATGGCAATTCCTGCACGTAGCGCGGAATAGTGCAATAAAAAGGGATTTTGAATAAAAGTATTGAAAAAATAAAGCATCCCCATCATGGTAAATAAACTCGCTGCAATGCCTATATTGCCAGCAATAAATAGACGCTTGCGAAAATGACTAAAATGAACGAGTGGACTTCGGACGTGGTGTTCCAAAAACCAAAAAACCAATAAAAGAAAAACACCCGCGATTAATAAAATAAGGGTTTTTAGGGAACTCCATCCCCACACATTCCCTTCGACCAAACCTAAAGTTAGGGTAATAAGACCAAAAGCCAGAAAAGCTAAACCCCATAAATCAAGACGAATATCTTCTCGCGCTCCGCGCGATTTTCTCGCAAATAAGCGAGCCATGATAATAGCGATAAACATCAAAGGAATGTTGGCCCAAAAAATATAGCGCCAGCTTAAATAAGTAGAAAAAATACCGCTGATCACTGGACCAAATGCAAAGCCAAGTCCTACAGCGCCTGTCCATAAAGCGATAGCAAAGCTTTCTTTCTCATTCAGAAAAGCGAATTTCGTTATGGCTAACGTCATGGGCACGACAATGGCGGCGCTTAAGCCTTGTAAAGCACGGCCAACGATGAGTGTAGTGGGGTGATGTCCAAGGGCGATAATTAACGAGGAGATAATAAAAAAACCTGCACCGACAAAAAACATATTTCGACGCCCAAAAAGATCGCCCAATTGTCCGCCCACAACGATAAACGAAGCGCAGGCGAGCATGTAAGCATTGACAATCCATTGCAATGCGATGGGGGTTAAGTGAAGTTCATTGCTCATGGCTAGAAGGGCGTTCATCACCGCCGTAGTATTAACGGTGATAGTGAAAACGGCTAAGCAAACAGCAGTTAGCACTAACCATTTTCGCAGTGGATTGCCTTCTAGGTAATAACTTTTCATGAATTTCCTTGCAAAAGATTATCTTTATAAATTTTTTCAACTCGACAATCCAATTGGCCTTCCGCAACGCGTGCTGTGATTTTGTCTCCTACTTTAAGGGCCTGCGCTTTTCGTACAATTTGATTTTGATGCGTCACAATCGCGTAGCCGCGTTTTAATGTGGTGAGTGGACTCATCGTTTGGAGCGCTTGCGCTTTAGCCGCTAGATTTTGATGGCGACGGTTAAAATCGTAATCCATGGCCATCATCAGCCGGTGTTGCAGTGCTTCGATTTGACGCCGTTGTGATTCGAGCCGTTGATCGGGACGTTGCAGCCGCGTGATTAAATGGCGTAATTGCAATTGATAATGACGTAAGTGGGTGTTTATAAAATGCTGTAGACGCCGCTGAAAAGAGTGAACATGCTGCAACCATTCTTTGCGATTAGGGCTAACCATTTCCGCGGCGGCCGAAGGGGTAGCCGCTCGGTGATCAGCCACAAAATCGGCGATCGTAAAATCAATTTCATGGCCCACACCAGTAACCACTGGAATTTCGCAGGAAAAAATAGCTCGTGCGACCCTTTCTTCATTAAAAGGCCACAGATCTTCTAAGGAGCCGCCGCCGCGAACGACTAAAAGCACATCGCACTCCTTTCGACTGTCAGCTTTTTTGATGGCGTGAGCAATTTGTTCAGCCGCTTTATCGCCTTGCACTAGCGAGGGATAAACAATAATCGAAATGGTCGGGAAACGACGGTTTAGCACTTTTAACACGTCACGAATGGCGGCCCCCGACGAAGAGGTGATAACCCCGATGGTCGTTGGGAACAGAGGAATTGGCTTTTTATTTTCAGGCGCAAACAATCCCTCTTTTTCCAAGCGCTGTTTCAACTTTTCGAAAGCAATTTGCAAGGCTCCGCTGCCCGCTGCTTGCATTTGCGTCACAATCAATTGGAAGTCACCGCGCGCTTCATACAAGCTGATTTCAGCTTGCACCAAAACATGGTGGCCATTCTCGGGATTGAAATTCAATTGGCGGTGGTAGTTGCGGAAAAAGGCGCAACGCACCTGCGCGCGTTCGTCTTTCAAAGAGAAGTACAAATGTCCCGAAGCCGGACGCGATAAATTCGATATTTCTCCTGTAATCCATATTTTTTGGAAGCGTTCCTCCAAAAGTAAACGCGCTTCGGTATTGAGTTGGGAAACAGTATAAATAGTAGTTTCTGCGTTAAGGCTAATTTCTTCTTTAAGTAGTGACATGTTTTTTACTGCCGTTTGGATTCCTTGCCAATTATAAAGATTTCCTGTAGTCTAAACCATAATTCCGATTCGTTGGAATTTATAGTTAAGGAACAACAGCAAAGGAGTTGCTAAGCGATCTGTAGCCAGAATATTGGTTTTTTCCTTTACTTTAATCACTTCAGCCATTTTCGCCAGCGGAGGACAGTCGTTTTATCCTTTCGCTTTTATTAACCCAGCCGAGCTTTCTCAAGTTAAGCATTGGAAAGTGAGTGTGGGTTATTATGCTGCTTTTGTCAGGAATAAGTTTCAGGGTTCGGTGACTATTCCAACGGGTTTGAGCTTTCCCACTTTTCAGACGGTGACTCAAACCTTTTCGGGTATCGCTCGCAGTAGTGATGTTTCACATTTGCCCGGGGGACAGATTGCTTACCGGATTAACGATCGATTTGTGGTGGGGTTACGTTACTCCGAGCCTTATGATTCGACGATTTCCTTTGCTGATACTTTTGGACGTTTTGCTAATAATAAATCCAGCACGCGAGTCAATGATATTTCGCCTGAATTCGCTTTTTCTTTTAGTCCGAAATTTAGCATCGGGGCTGGGTTGGATATTATGCATTTATTTGCGGAAGCGAACATTAATACTATTCCTTTTCTGATTCCTTTTTCTCCTCTTAGCGTTAATGAAGGGCTTTCAAAGAATCACGCAAGTGGATGGGGGTTAGGATGGCATATTGGTATGCTGATTAACCCTTGGTTAGGGAATTACTTGGGCTTAACTTATTACTCACGATCTCGTTACACACTTCACGGCGTCACTCAATTTAACGGCAGTTTTCTTGACGGTACGCCGATCTTTATTAAGAACGGCATTGTCGTCCCTCAAGCAAGACCGGATACCTTCATATTTTCAGATTTCCAAGCGCTTAGCGAAAAATTCGGCTTATTTTTACACTTGACCTACACGCTATGGAGCATTTTGCAATCCATTACAGTGGAGAATGTAGCTGTACCTAACCCTCCTTATGATTCTAATACATTCACCATTGACTTTAAGTATCGAAACGCATGGCGCATCGGTTTCGGCGGAAGATATGCCCCTTCCGAGAATTGGATTTTCTTTTTAGGAACTACGTTTGATCAAACTCCGGTTCCTTCCCCTCAATATCGGGGTTTGTTTTTCCCAGAAACTAACGGAATCCACCTGTGGGCCTCGCTTACTCGAAAATTCACCAAACACTTCAGCACGAGTTTAATGTACTCCCACAGTTTCTATCAAAAAAGAGCTGTGGATAATAGTTTTGCTGGCGTTACTTCATTAGGTGTTAATCGCCCGGTGGTTGATTTCATAGGGCTTGATTTAACTTACGAAAGTTAACTCTCCAACCTCCGGCTAAAGCCGGAGGTGCTTCTTTGTCTGTCTTTCCTTCACGATGGCAATTTCTAGCTGAGCATGGTCTACTATGGCGTGTATGTGAGCAGCGGACCTGGAAATCAATAGGTCCTGGTTGCTTTGAGCAGAAAAGTACAATATAAAGTAACGTTATTGTCGAAGTAGAAGGAGGAGAGAAAATGGCTAAGCATGTCAAAGTAGCGGTGACGGGTGCGGCGGGGCAAATCGGTTACGCCTTATTATTTCGTCTCGCTTCCGGACAAGCGTTTGGGTTAGACACCACTGTCGATTTACATTTATTGGAAATTGAACCCGCTCTGCCAGCGCTTAAAGGGGTAGTGATGGAGTTGGAAGATTGTGCGTTCCCTCTTTTGCGTAATATGGTTGTAACCTCAGATCCTCGCGTTGCTTTTAATGATGTCAATTGGGCGCTTTTAGTCGGCGCTGCGCCGCGCAAAGCGGGGATGGAACGCAAAGATCTGTTAGAGAAAAACGGAAGCATCTTTGCTGGCCAAGGCAAAGCTATCAATGAAAATGCCGCGAGTGATGTTCGCATTTTTGTTGTTGGGAATCCCTGTAATACGAATTGCCTAATCGCAATGAATAATGCGCCGGATATTCCTAAGGACCGTTTTTATGCAATGACGCGCCTTGATCAAAATCGCGCTATCGGCCAGTTGGCGCTTAAAGCCGGTGTGGACGTCCCCTCTGTTAAAAACATGATTATTTGGGGCAATCACTCTTCGACGCAATATCCCGATTTTTATCACGCCACCATTGACGGAAAGCCTGCGACCGAAGTGATTCGAGATAAAAATTGGTTATTGAACGATTTCATTTCCGTTATTCAACAACGCGGTGCCGCGGTCATTAAAGCCAGAGGCGCTTCATCTGCTGCTTCTGCAGCCAATGCTGCGTTGGATAGTGTATGGAGTTTAATTAACACCACGCCTGCAGACGATAATTATTCGGTTGCCTTATGCGCGCAAGGGCAATACGGTGTTGACGAAGGGTTAATTTTTTCATTCCCATGCCGGACAGAAAATGGTGTCGTTAGCGTTATTGAGGAGATTGAACACAATGAATTTGGCCAGCAGAAATTGAAAGAGACGTTGGATGAACTTCGGGAAGAGCGCGATGCCGTTGAGGCGTTGGGATTAATTTAATTGTTTTCATGAAATGTGTCCTTGGTGTTGAAACTTCCTGTGATGAAACTGCTGTTGCGCTGTATGATGGTGAGCGAGGATTATTAGCGCACCGTGTTTATAGTCAAATAGCCATCCACGCTGAGTATGGCGGTGTGGTTCCTGAGCTTGCTTCGCGCGATCACATTAGAAAAATTTTGCCTCTAATTAAAGCCGCTTTGGATGACGCTGCCTTGTCCAAAGAAAACATTGACGGAATTGCTTACACAAAAGGCCCTGGTTTAATCGGGGCGTTGATGGTAGGGGCGTCGGTGGCAAAAAGCTTAGCGTATGCCTGGCGGGTGCCGGTCGTGGGTGTGCACCATATGGAAGCGCATTTAATGGCGCTGCAATTAGAAGAAAGCCGACCTGCGTATCCGTTTATTGCCTTATTGGTTTCGGGGGGCCACACGATGTTGGTTCACGTCGAGCAGCCAGGCCGCTATAAAATCTTGGGAGAAAGCGTTGATGATGCTGCGGGAGAAGCGTTTGATAAAACAGCTAAATTATTAGGGCTGCCCTATCCCGGTGGTCCCGCGCTGGCTCGCTTAGCAGAGCAAGGCGAACCTAAACGTTTTATTTTTCCACGGCCAATGGTGAATCAACCACATCTTAATTTTAGTTTTAGCGGCTTAAAGACACACGCGGTTAATTGTTTTAAACAATACGGTGGTGAGGAACAAACCCGAGCGGATATTGCTTGCGCGTTTGAGAACGCGGTCGTCGATACTTTAATTATTAAATGTTTACGAGCCTTGGAAAAAACAGGAATTAATACTTTGGTTTTAGTCGGTGGCGTCGCGGCAAACAAGAAATTGCGTGAACGATTGGGACAAGTTGCCGTAAAGCGAGCCGCACAAATTTATTACCCCCGTCAAGAATTTTGTACGGATAACGGCGCGATGGTCGCTTATACAGGCTGGCTGCGGTTAAACGCTGGCGAAAAAGAAGATAAAATAATTCGCGTTAAACCAAGATGGTCGATGGCTGAATTAAATATAATAAACTAGGCAGCTAAAAGCACGTCGTCCCGCGGTCAAGCCGCGGGACGACGATGCCAAAATTAGAATTACTGTAAACTAGGGTCACAATTTGACTTTATCTTCTGTACCTTTTCGTAAGCGTTGAAAGTTTTCCCAATGTTTCCAAATAATGAGTATGGCTATTATTAATACAGGAAAAAGATAATCGGTCCGGCCGGCGATTATTGTATAGATAGGTGCTGCAACGGCAGAAACGAGGGCTGCAACCGACGAATAACGGAAAATGGAAACGACGATCACCCACGTTGCAATAACAAATAAACCTATCCAAAAAGATAATCCCAATAAAACGCCCATCATGGTAGCAACGCCTTTCCCTCCACGGAATTTGAAATAAACTGGAAAAAGGTGCCCAAGAACCGCGACTAAACCAACGAACGCCAAGCTGACACCCTGAACATTAAGAAAGCGAGCAATCAAAACAGCAATTAATCCCTTTGCAGCATCCCCCAAGAGAACGTAAAATGCGGCTTGCCTACCTCCCACCCGCAACATATTAGTGGCCCCCGCGTTACCGGAGCCCGTGGTACGAGGATCGGGAAGCTTCATTAGCTTTGCCACGATAACCGCAAAAGAGAGCGATCCTAGAAGATAAGCGATGATGATGCTAATAATGAAGGCCATAGTGATCTAATCCTTTAAATGAAAGCTAAAATAATCATAGCGACTGGGGGGTAAAATGTCCAGGCTGTTTATTTGACGGATGAGTAGTGTCTTGACATCTGCAAAAGTGATGTATACATTAAACATATATCTCAGGGGGAATCTATGATTCGTACTCAAATTTATCTCACTAAACAAGAGCGCAAGTATTTAAACTTGCTTTCACAAAAAATCGGTAAGTCACAGAGTGCATTAATTCGAGAAGCGATTGATCAATTTATTAAGGCTCATCTAAAAGCACGCGACGATCATCAGGCGGCTATGGAAGCGGCCAAAGGCTTGTGGGCAGACCGAAAGGATTTGTCCAATCTCACTAAAATCCGAAAAGAGTTGGATAATCGGTTAAAAGACACAGAGTAACGATGACGATGCTGTTGCTATTGGACACGGACATTATTATTGATTTCCTGCGAGGACAGGAGAGCGCAGTAAAATTTATCGAAAAAACTGCGGCTAAGGTCGTTTGTCACATCTCCACGTTGACCATTGCGGAACTTTACGTTGGCGCGAGGGATGGCGAAGAATATGGTGTATTAGAGCGATTTTTACAGATATTTACGGCTATTGAAGTCAGCCCGCAAATCGCTCAATTAGGTGGTTTATTTCGCCGAGATTATGGAAAAAGCCACGGCACCGGATTAGCCGATGCAATTATTGCGGCAACTACCCAATGTATTTCCGCTAAACTGGTCACCTTAAATAAAAAGCACTATCCCATGTTAAAAAACATTCATGTTCCTTACTTAAAATCCTAAACACATGACCTAGCGGGACAAGTACGAACCCTATCATTACCCACAAGTAAAAACTTAAAAACCCCTCGTTGTCCCCGCGCAGGCGTGGACCTAGCGCACGGTGTGCATAGCGCGCCGAAGGTGCGCCTAGTTCCCCTTCGCTGAATAACGAAGCCTAAATTGAAAGGGCTGTGACTTACTTTATTCAATTATTTTCAGCAGAAAAGGAAATTCTTCATAAGGTTGTTTATAAACATTAGACCCCATGTGTCCTTCTCCGTGCCGAATAATCAACGTTCCTCCGATGTGGGTTAACAGAATTTTTCCTTGTGTGTCGTCACAACCCCATGGTTCGTTGTCTGAATGGATGGCAATAAAATCTTCTACGTTGTTTTTAATGGACGCCCAATCGTAGTGTTCTTTTAAATGGGGCGAGGAATTCTTTTAGATTGGAATACGCTCAGTGTGTTTTATTTTGACAAATTTAACAAATGGGCGCGGTAATAACGAAGTTCTTCGATGGAATCGCGAATATCTTGCAAAGCCAGGTGTTGGGACTCTTTAATGTGCGCGGCGGCAATTTGCGGGGCCCAGCGTTGGGCCAGGATTTTTAAGGTGGTGACGTCGAGATGGCGATAATGAAAAAATTGGTTGAGCCGGGGCATGTAACGAGAGAGAAACCGCCGGTCTTGGCAAACCGAATTTCCGCAGAGGGGAGATTTGCCGGCGGAAACGTATTTTTCGAGAAAGGCCAGAGTCAGTGTTTCTGCTTCGACTTCATCCACAGAGCTATTTTTCACCCGTTCAAGCAGGCCCGAAGCAGTGTGGTGGGAGGTGTTCCAATTATCCATTGCCGTTAAAAGTTTGTCGGGTTGATGAATGGCGAAGGCGGGGCCTTCGGCTAGGATATCCAGATGGCTATTCGTGACAATCGTCGCAATTTCAATAATTCTATCCCGCTCAGGATCGAGTCCCGTCATTTCGAGGTCTAACCAAATGAGATTATCGTCGCTGAAATCCATTTAGTCATTATAACGACAATGGTTATTTCTACAATGCCGTGGGAACTCTATCCCAGGCCAATCGTGCCAAGCAGGGTCGCGCCTTTTGTTTAAGTTTTGGTCCGATTGACGTGAACTCTATTGTAATTATGCACAGTGATTGAGGGGAGTGGACGTTGTTATTTTAACAACCATTCCCATAAAGGCTGTACACTAATTTGAAAGTGAGAATTGCCGCGCTCGATTTCAAATCTATCAGTTTCGTTATACGTTAATATTATTCCTTCGTTTAAGTTATAGGTTTTCATAGCATCAATTAATCCTGCAATTTCCCGTTCTTTAGTCTCGAAGTCTTCAAGTGAATAGGTGACCTGAATGGCAAAGCGGATATCGAGGTCTTCTTTAATTAAAAAATCACATTCTTTATGGCTTCGATGGAAATAAATTTCCTTTTTGCGTTGCTTTAAAGCTTGATAGACAATAGTTTCTAATAAACGACCTTTGTCCTCAGAAAAACGAAAAGAAACAGCATTACCCAGCCCGGTATCGATAATATAAATTTTTTTATCGTTGCTGTACTGCTTTTTAAGCGAATAATCAAATTTGTAAAGTTCGTCAAATAAAAAAACCTCTTTTAAATAAGAGATATAATCGGCTACCGTATTGGGATGCAAGTTGAGCGCTTTTGCTATGTTTCGATAACTGATTATTTTTGCTGAATGAGTTGCCAAATAAATGGCGAGATCCTTTAATTTCGATACATTAACATTGTGTCGAGTGGCAATATCTTTATAAAGAAAGTCTTCAAAATAATTAATTAATAATTCCCGTTGATAAACGGGGCGTAGAGTAATGGCCGGGAAGGAGCCGATTGAAAGGAATTTATCGAAATATCTTTTTATTTCCACTTCGCGTTCGCGTGAAAGCGGGCGTTGAATAGAAGAGAGTCCGTTAAATCGTAAATATTCGATAAACGACAGTGGCATAATAAGCAGCTTAATATTCCGTCCCGTGAGCATTTCCGAATATTCTTTAGTAATCAGAGAGGTATTGGAACCAGTGATCCAGATTTGATCGAATATTTTTCGGTCGTAGAATTTTCGAATGAAAGGGACCCAATCGATGCAGTGCTGTATTTCGTCGATTAGTAAATAGTTAACCGGAGCGCGTTGGAGATAAGCGTAATAAATTTCGGAAAGGGAGTATCGTTTGAGTACTTCATCTTCAAAATTAATGTAAAGTACTTTCTTGCCTTCCTGAAGGGCGTGATCAACGACCTGGTAAAGTAAAGTGCTTTTTCCTGATCGTCGGACGCCTTCTAAAATTTTGATTTCTGGGATGGCAAGAAAGGTGGAAATCGGATAATCACGCTCTATCCCCATTAGCTCCTTCGGGAAGGGGCCTTCCAGCCAGGGGTTCCAATCGATTAAAGCGGCAATGATGGCGTCGTGCATGGGTGTCTCCAAACATACTATAACCTAATATAGCAAAAAAATATAAATTGACATACTGGACTAGATCACTTTTCTTATATGTTTTCGTTAAGAATGCCGTTGGGAACATGCCCCGTGGCGACGTGCTGCGCGGCGGATTGACAATGGCGGTGTTGATCGTCGAAGAAAATGTCGGCTTCAAAGGCCTGTAAGAAGCGGCCTTTTTCTAAGCCGCCGAGAAACAGGGCTTCGTCGATTCTAATATTCCACGCGCGTAATGTCTTGATAACGCGTTCATGGGCAGGCGCTTGGCGGGCAGTGACAAGGGCGGTGCGAATCGGGCATTGGTCGGAAGGGAAGCGACTTTGGAGTTGTTGTAGCGCTGCAAGGAATCCTTTGAAAGGGCCACCCGAAAGGGGATGATTGGCTGCTTTTTGTTCGCTAACGGTAAATGCAGCGAGTCCGGCTTGTTGATAAAGTTGTTCGGCTTCGTCTGAAAATAAAACGGCATCGCCATCAAAGGCAATGCGAAGTTCTTCTTTCGGACTAATGTGAGTTGTTGCGGAAGAAAAAATAGTGGCCGCCGCGTGACCGGCCTCTAAAGCTTTTCTCACGTCTTGCGCATGGGTAGATAAAAATAAGTGAGCGCCGAAAGCTTGAATATATTTAAAAGGACTCTTACCGCCCGTGAAAGCAGCGCGAGTGATGTTCAGTTGATAATGCTGAATGCTGTTAAAGACACGAAGTCCGGTGTCAGCACTGTTGCGTGATAACAGAATAACTTCAACAAGATCTTCTTTTTGATTAAGTTTTAAAAATTTTTCGACTAAGGTGAAAGCCACACCGGGTTTTAAAATTTCATTTTCGTGCTGGATTTGATAATCGGCATAGCTGTCAACGCCTTCTTGCTCGTAAACTGCATTACTCTCGTCAAGATCGAATAAGGCGCGTGATGAGATAGCAACAACCAATTTTTGGGAGATGTCTTTTGTCATCATTGATATTGTGACATATTTTCATTTAAAAATCGCCCCTGCATCATCATTATTAAGGTAGCCCGTATGAAGCGAAGCGGAATACGGGCTACCTATGAGATGTTGGATGGGCCATCGTTTTTTGGGTGGTGAAGTCTTTAAAATTGTTGGCGTTGAGTTAATTTCTTCTTAATGCAAATAAGTTAAAACGGAGGATGATTTTAAATTAATTTAAGTAATGCTTGTTTGGCGATCCTGCTGTGTTTATATTGGGCGATAGATACTGACGATAAGGGGTTAATATGTCAAGGCAATCATTTTCCATCACCAACTTTTTTTCTCCGAATAATCCTAACTCATTGAAGCATAAAAATCCTAAGGCATTGGAAGCAATCAAAAGGAACCTTGAAAAAAAAGGAGTGCTTCCCTCCGCTGGAAAAAAATATTCATCACCACAGTTATTAGACCAAGCCGTACAAGGTATAGTTCAAGTACTCACGTTCAGTGCATTACCTGGACTGGCTAACGCTGGAAAATGGGCTACAAATAATATTGATAAACTAAAAAGAGTAGTTTGCGGACTTTCTCTCTCGGATGCTTATCCGGGGTCTAGTATCTGTGTGCAGCCGTTATTTAGTAAATGCTTTCAAAGTTGGTCGACGTTACCGGATGATTTTGAATCGAAAATGCGAGCTGTTTTAGAACAATTTGGATTTACTATTGAAGTAATTCCAAGCTCGATCATTAAAACTTGCCAAAATGTGACAAAAAAATTCTGCGAATACTATGACGAATGCGACTTTGAAACGGTGATAGGCGCTTGTCCAGAAAATAAGACGGAAGCCGAGCCACTGATTAATTTTGTGAAAAATATTTCGGCTTCATTTGATGGAGCGTTTCAGGACGCTTGCAGTGAAATGCATATGAATGCCCATGATGTAGTAACATCGGTGAATATAGGGCTAGAGATATTGGGTGGACTATTGGGGTTTTTCTTTTAGGTATTCTTGTTTGTTCTGCAAGGGAATGGTATGCCAAAAGACAAAATCAAAATAATTGCAAAGCAAATGAACGCCTAATTGATGAGGATAGGGAAGAAGAGAAGGAAAAAGTAGAAGTTAAAATGAGCCCTGGTTTATAAATTATTTATTGCATTTCAGAAAGATACTTATGGAGTTCCAATGCCCATTCGCACCAGCCTTGGCAAAGTGGAAAATAAAGGCCTAGTTTTATCGGTCGTGAATCAAGGGCATGAAATGCGTTTGCGTATTGTTGCAGTTGGGCTTCGTGAAGCGAGCGTTGTCGTTGTAAAAATAAATCGAGGGGTTCATCGTTTGGTGTAGCGGATTTATAATCGATAATCCATCGTGTTCCCGCCTCATCGATAAAGGTGCAATCAATAATAAAATGTTTGATTTTTTTATCCTCTACTAGAGTAATAGGGTATTCACTTTTTTGGTTGTGTCGATGAGATAAAATCCATCGCCCTTTAGCATCGCAGAGCGTTTGGGAGACAGCGGTTATAATGCCATTCAGGTAATGGGCCAATTGCTCGGGGGAGGTGCCAAGTTGTATCAATCGGCGTTGCCAAAAAGATTTATTATTTTCAATTCGTTCTTTATCCCAGCTTTCCAGACCTTCATTCGCTATTCTTTCTAATGTTTCATGAATGACGATTCCGAGACGCTTGCTAGAAGCCGGGGTAAAAGGGGTAAGGGGTTTCGACTCGGCGGAGGGTAGAGTTTTTAAAATAAATGGTGGCGCCCAATCGCTAGTTAAACGACGTAATAATTTTAAGCCCCCCTTTTGTGAAGGCAAAGTATCGTCAAAAATAATAATGGATTGCTCAAAGGCTTCTTGACAGACGGGCCATAAAATTTCTGCGAAGCTCCCTTTTGGGGGCAATTTGATAGGGGATTGGGGATCTTCTTTATTGAGTGAGGTTAGCAGATGAAAACTTTCTTTAGCACGAGTGGCTGCGACGTATAACAAACGGGTAATTTCATTCGTTGTTTTTTCTTTTTCGATTCGCTTAAGGTAATTATAAACAGGGTCGGCTTTTTCGGAAGCGGCTTTAAGTGGCGCTAAAATAAGCTCGTTATTGCCCGCTTTTGTGTGGCGTTCGAGCCACAATAATAAGTCGTGATCATCCGAACGGGGTCTTTTTTCCAAGCCGGGTAAAATGACGTGATCGAATTCCAATCCTTTCGCTTTATGAATAGTCATAATTTGAATGGGATTTTTAGCATCGGTATCAATTTGAGCATACAGTTGGTTAAGTTTTTGAGTTAGACGCTCCAAGGTAAAATCATTTTCTAATGTTTCTAACAATTGAAAGTAAGCTTGCGTATTCATTAATTCGGTTGAATTCGATAAACAAGCGGGGCCACCTAAGGCCGTCCAAATGCCTTCAATCCATTGAGCGAGCAACAGCCGATCACGATTATCAAAAGCGGCAGATAAAATTGAAAAAATGCGATTAATACGATTTTTCCCGTCGGAAGTGAGCACGGCTATTTCGCTGGCATTTTGAAGGGCGACCCAGATGGGTTTATCGTTGGCGTAGCGTGACACGGCGTGCAGATCTTGCAGTGTCAGGCCGCACCACGGAGCGCGCAACAATGCGAGCCAGGCGATGCGATCGCCAAGGTGGTGGAGTGCGCGAGTGAGCGAGAGTAGGTCTTGTATTTCGATGCGATGCGCTAATTTTTCGATTTCTACAGCGTGAAAAGGAATATCTGCACTTCTGAGCGCCGGCGTAATTTCTATTAATTGGGAACGGGAGCGAACCAATATCGCAATAGTCTTTTCGGGGTTTTCGCTCCGGCAGCCTTGGATAATTTTTACAATTTGTGTGGCTTCATTCAAGGCATTTGCGTTTAGGAGTGAATAAAAATTAATATTTTTTTGGTTGATGCTGTTATTAGTTGCAAAAGAATGAGAATAAGAAATGGAACCTAAGTGACTGTTTTCTTCTTTGGGAAAAGTGGGTTCAAACGTTTGGTTAAACCAATCGATTAAATTTTTTTGAGAGCGAAAATTATTCCGCAAGGTGAGAGGCGTTAATTGAATTTCACCAAGGCCTTCGTTTTTCACCTGCAAAAATAATCCCACTTCGGCTTGACGAAAACGATAAATGGATTGCATTGGATCACCGACTAAGAAAAGTGTCCGGCCGTCCTTCGGTTGCCAGCCGGTGATGAGCTTTTCAATAAGATGAAATTGAATAATGGACGTATCTTGAAATTCATCTATTAAAAGATGTTGGATTTGTTCATCGAGCTGCAAAGCGTAATCGGAGGGCTGCTCGCTATCGCCTAAAGCACGGATAGCGCCTAATGTAACTTCCGTAAAATCGACTGCATTGCGCTCTTGGAAAATAACATTGAGTTGCGCTGTTAAAATAGGCAATATGCTCACGAGACCATGGATGATGTTCCATTGTTTTTCAGTGTAAGCGATTGGAGGGCAGTTTTTTACTTCGTTCAACGCCAGTCGGAGCTTTTCGTTTTTATTTAATTGAGATAATAAATCTTTCATTCGCTGTTTATGTTTTTTATCTTCGACAGGAAAACCATCGTTTTTATCTAATTTTTTTCGCCAAAGACCCTCTTTAGTTAAAAATAACGTTGCTATGCCTCGCCATAAGTCAGCCTCATCAATGCCGACTCCTGGTAACGTTGTTAGCGCGTGACAAGCGCTAATGGCTTCGGTGGGCTTTATTTTATGTAAATTATGACCCGCGAATTGAGCGAGAGAAACCAGCTCGTCTGCGGTGGAAGGATCAATAAGCATTCGCGCTGTCTGTAATGCATCCAGTGTTATTGTGGTTAATGCTTTTTCTAGCTCGTTTTTGATGGCATTGGGATTTCGATAATGATTAATAATATGAGGCAACCACTGTTCACGGCGAATTAGCATTTTAATTAGTAATGTTTCTAACGATTCCGCTTTATTATCGAGGTGCAGCAATAATTCCTCGATGGTGTCCGCATGTTCCTCGGACTCGAAAAATCTAATAACGGCTTCGCGATAAAACTCAACAATTTCTTCGGGTTCTAATGTGGAAGGCGGAGCGCCGAATCCGCAAAGAATAGGCATCTGAGAACAGATTTGGTTGGCTAACGCATCGATAGTTAATAAACGTAAACGATTGGGATTCATATCTAATTGCCAGTCATAATGCTGATTACGTTCGATAACTTTTCTGGCTAACGTCCACGTAAGCTTTTTGTGGGAGTCAGATGGAGCCGGTTGGGTTTGTGCTTCGTTAAGCGCAGCGATAATGCGTTCGCGCATTTCAGCGGCTGCTTTACGCGTGAAAGTAATTGCGATAATTTCTTCCGGCATTTTGGCGGTGGCTAATAATTTCAGGAAGCGTTGAATTAATAACTCAGTTTTACCCGATCCGGCCGGCGCTTGAACAATAAAAGATTGCTGCGGATCTAACGCTTGTTGTCGAATGATTTTGTCGTTCATTCGGTTTCTCCGATACGGCAGAGCGAATGTAAATGGCAGACTTTACAAACAGTTTTGGAATCGAGGGGGTCAACATCAGCTTTTCCCGAGGAAAAATCCACGGCTAAATGATATAATTGCATTTTCCATCGACGAATTAATTCATTCCACGCGAGCGGTGAAGGTTTCACTTCAGAAAATGAATTAAATTTTTCATTGGCGCTGATTAATCCTTTGAACGTCATTTTTTGGCTTCGCACTTCGGCATAAGCAATGCCCGTAGCCTCTCGCGCGGCGTACGCGCAATACAAGGGCAATTGAATGCTTTTTAATCGATCGCCAAACCAATCGTCCACGCTATTTTGGCCGCCGGTTTTATAGTCGATAATAAAACAATTATTGTCTATCCGATCAATTCTCACCTCGAGTCGAAGCGGACCAATTTTAATATGGCGTTTGGTTTCCCGTTGACTAACTTCAAAGGGTGGGCGTTTTTTCTCAAGAAGTAACCAGTTTTTAATGAGTTGCTTGAGTCGTTTTTTTTCGGTGTTCAAAAATAACGGTTGAATTAATTTTTCTTGGCTAATAAGATGGGTAATAGTTTCGTCAATAATATTTTCTAATTCGCCGTCGGAAGAGGAATTTAGGGTTTGCCAATCTTTAATTTTTTTCCACACAAGATCGAGGGTTTGATGAACGAAATTTCCACGCTCTATCCCGTTTAGCCCCGTATGGGGTTTATTTAATGGTTTTGCTTGAAGACGAACTTTGGCAAAGGCCTGAAAAGGGCAGATCGATTGACTTTGTAATAGGCCGCTGCCGCCGCTCATCGGTTCATTTTCTTGAAGGGCCGGCGCTTGTGCATCCTCTATCGTTTCCAGCATTTTTATTTTAAACAAATGCGCTTTTAACGGTTGCCACGCAGTCAACTGTAGGTCCTCGTTATTTATTTCTGGGAAATGGCGGATGAGCGGGCTGGTAGATAGCTGGATGTCGCCTTCTTGCAATGGTGCGCTTAAAATAATAGCAGGTGCGCTTTTTAAAAGACGGTTTTGCAGTTGCAATGTGTACTCCATTTCCCGTTTAGCAGAAGCGTGCGGCATTTGGCAGCGTCTTTGCAAACTTAGCGGTAAAAAAGGGTTGGGGGAGGCCACACGCGGCCATTTTTTATCATTCAATCCGGCAATCCACAGCTTATCGAAATAATGGCCCGTTGTTTCTAGTAAACCCAATATTTGAATAGAGGAATTTTGGGAAGACATGGGTTGAAACAGCGTATGGTGCGCGAGCTGTCGGAGCAGCTGTAACGCATTTTTTCGTGTTTGCTGTTGTGTAAAGGTATCTAGCGCAGCGTATTCGTGCAGAAGGTTCTCCCAACGTTTCCATTGTTGGTATTCTTTTGAATCCAAAGACCGTTGCCCCGGCCAGCCGATGGCGGTTAGTTCTTCACTAAATTGTTGAGCCCAGGCGCTAGGGAAAAGACGAGTCGATGATCTTTTACTAAGCCATGTTTGGCAACGCGTGGTTAACGTCGTTGATTGAAAATGGGGTTGGAGTTGATGGAGGTGGTATAAAATGAATGCGGGATTCGCTTGCCAATGCGCTGATTCTCGCAGTTTCACATCCAGTTGAGCGGCTAGACAGACATCGACGGTACGGCTGTTGATGTAAGAAGAACGAAAGACAGTTCCTAATTGCATAATATCGATTTTAAAAGGGTCTAATTCTAAGCACTTAAGGGCGATTTGGGTGAGCGGTATTTGAGTCAACGACTCAGCGACAGAAATGTTAAAATGCTCGCTGCTTCCAAATATTTCTGTGAAAAGACGCAATACCTGAGTACGATGTTGAGTAAGATCTGGCATAACGCAGCCGATTTTTTGATTAGGTTCTTTTTCCCATTGGGCATACGCCCACCGTGCCATCGTTTGAATTTCCATTTCGCTATTTTGGAAGTTGACGCGCCTGTATGAAGTACCGTGAAATACGGGAGGCAATGATGATTCGGTTCCCGTATTCCGCTGCGCTTCATACGGGCTACTTTGTGGGATCGTTATTGTGATTTTTTTTTCGAGTGCTGCGAATAATTGCTGGACGTTGGGTGCTAATTCATCAAAACCAATCAAAATTATTTGTTTGGGTAGCTTTAAATGGGGGATTAGCGATTGCAGTTGTTCGGGCAGTTCGACGGAACTAATCCACTGGTTTTGTTCCAATTCCTTTTGGAATTGCAGTGCCCAATCAATAAAACACTGAACCTCGCTATTGGCTTCAAGTTTAAGCTCATCAGTTGATAATCCCCAGGCTTTCATCAAGCGCCAGGCTTCCTTTGCTAAGAGAACGGTTTTATCCAAAAACGGAACAATTTCTCTCCAAAGGAATTGCTCTTGAAAATCGGTGAGAAGAATGCCTTCCGCTTGGGGGCAGTGTTGCCAACAATCAGAAAGCCAAGTGGTTAAAGGCAAAATACGAGGCGTGGACCAAACTTTCTTCCCTGTATTGAGCTGATATTGTGCATATTCCTTTGAAAGATAATGGGTAAGGCGACGATTGGCGGTTAGTACAATGGTATCTTCATTCAATCTAAGAAATAACTCACGATACATTACTGTTAACGTCCCTTGAAGTTTTTGCGTCTATACCAGTTGCTCACAGGTCTAACTGATTATAAAAATGATGTCAAACCTTTTTTATGAAAATGAAACAAACCCGCGCAAAAACATTTAACCCATTGAATATATTTAATTAATTTTCGTTGCTTATTTTGTTTTCAATCTGTATCGGGGGTTATGATATCAATCAATTAACTCTCATTCTGACAAATTACTCACAAAGTTATCCACAGAAATTGTGAATAAGGGGGAAAGTCACCCAAAAATCTAATCCTTTTCCATGGTTAGGTGTTTTCAGGGCAATTTCTGCGTTATGCAATTTGGCGATTTGAAGGACAATGCTTAGGCCCAGTCCACTTCCCGTGGCTTGATTGCCAATCATTCTAAAAAACCGTTCAAAAACCCGTTCGCGTAGTTCTTCGGGGATGCCCGGTCCGTTGTCGATTACGCGTAGAATTACGCGGTTATCTTCTTTTTCGATTCGAATCGTGACCTTGCTCTTTTCGGGTGAATAACGAATAGCATTGTCGACCATATTGCGGATAAGAATACTAATAGCCGTGTTATTGCCTTTTACTTTAGGCGGATCATCGGGAGTGATGAGCTCAAGATCAATATTCTTTGCAATAGCCTCAGGTGCCAATTGGGCGGCAATATCGGCTGCCTCTTTGCCCAGGTCCATCCAATTTTGCTCATGGAGAGTGGCTTCAGGAACCATCCGATTTAAAGTTAACAATTGTTGAACCACATGAGTGCCGCGATTAACGCCCGCTAAAACCTTCAGTAGCGCTTCTTTTCGTTCTTCCGGGGTTTTGGCTCGCAAGGCCACTTGGGTATGCGTGTTTAAGGCCGCTAAAGGGGTACGCAATTCATGCGCTGCGTCTGCAGTAAAGCGTTTTTCTCGTTCAAACGCTTCTTTTAATCGACCAAAGAGATTATTCAGCTCGCTAACAAGCGGCTCTATTTCGGAAGGCACTGCCTCTAAGTCTACAGGTTCCAAGTAGGCAGGCGCGCGATGGCGGACTTCCTTGGCTACCTTTTTAAGCGTGTCTAACCCGCGCCCGACAATAATCCAGATTAAAAAGCCCAGAAATGGATAAGTGATTAGCATGATAAAAATGGAGTCTTGGGTGAGTTGGTTTTCCAACTGTTGGCGATAATTGGATCGCTCGGCCACCATAAAAGTAAGTTCCGTGGCGGGATCATAAAGAGTATTTACACGCCACGATTCGCCATGCAACCAAAGGGTGGACAATCCTTCGTTGCCGTTGGAAAAGGGAATGGTGGGTGTACCCGCGGAATGAAGAAGCAATTTCCCTTGATTGTTCCATATTTGAAACTCCGAATGATTACTGGCTTCTTTATCTGCACGCAATTGTTCGATCTGTACTTTGGTCAGTCGAAAATGGGAAGATGTCAACATGGATCGCGCACTGGTTTTTAGGAGATTGCGTTGAATAAGGGAAAGGTCTTTATGTTGAATCCCATAGTCGCTAAAAAAGGCCCGTGTGCGTTCGGCTGAGCGGATTAATTGAGCATCCAACTGTGTTTGAATGTCTTTATGGGCTAAAAAAAGGTTGCCGATAATAGCCAATGAGGTGATAAGCGTCACGCTTAGTAGTAAATTAATGAGAAGAAACGTGCGTATCGACGGCGTCATTCAGACTTTTTTTCTACCATGTAACCCACACCCCGAATGGTGCGTATTAGTTTCGCCCCAAATCGTTTGCGTAAGTTGTGAATATGGACTTCCAGAGCATTGCTATCAATATTTTCCCCCCAGCCATAGAGGGTTTGATTGAGTTGTTCTCGTGAAATGACGCGCCCCGCGTTTTCCAGTAATTTTTGAAGTAACGCAAATTCTCGGCGGGCAACCATCACTTCTTTCTTCTTAAGCGTTACGACGTGAGAAGCAGGGTCTAGAGTAATATCGCCATGAGAAATGATCGGTTTTGCTCGTTCTTTGGAGCGACGCTGCATGGCGCGCATACGGGCACAAAGTTCTTCAAGGTCAAAGGGCTTAGTCATATAATCGTCTGATCCTGCATCGAGCCCTTTGATGCGATCGTCGACGGTATCGCGAGCCGTTAGGATAACCACAGGAGTGGGATCGTTTTTTTCGCGAATAGTTTTTAAAACATCTAATCCGGAGCGTTTAGGAAGACCGAGGTCGAGGATAATAATATCAAAAGTTTCGTGAGTGGAAGAAAGAACATCGTGAGCGGCTTGGCCGTCTCTTACCCAATCAATCGTATGGCCGTACTGCTTTAAGCCTGCCCGGATACCATCGCCGAGAAATTCATCATCTTCAACAAGTAACACCCGCATCACTCTCACCTTACTTACTGCGAGCATCCCTGACGGTCTTGGGCATCACTTTAAATCCATTATAGTGACTAGGTTCAAATTGTAAATCGGCCATGAGTTTCTTCATATTGCATGATAGAATGATGCCGATTAATAACTCACTTTAAATTAAGATTACAATAGTTTAATTTTGCTTTAAATGCAAGCATTTTTATTAAGCTAACCTTATACTTGCTTGAATACAGGGGTATCCATTGTGTCACATGATCATTTGACTTCGGTCGATAGAATCGTTGAAAAAGTCGTTACTTATGCGGAAAAGCAATTGCCTAAAGAGAAAATTGCTTTAATTATCAAATTTATCCGACTTTACTACGCTCACGTCGCATTAGAAGATATAAAAGAACGTTCTATCTCCGACTTATACGGCGCGGTGATGTCGCACTGGGAGTTGATGCTATACCGTAAGCCGAATGAAGTTAAAATTCGCGTATTTAATCCCCAATTAGATCGGGATGGCTGGCAGTCTACGCATACTATTATTCAAGTGGTTACCCAAGATATGCCGTTTTTGGTGGATTCCATCCATATGGAAATTAATCGATTAGGCCTCACCACCCATTTGATGATCCACATTGGGGGGATAAAAGTTTGTCGGAATAAGAAAAACCAAGTGGATGACGTTCTGGCTTACCACGTACAACATCATAAGGAAAGCACGCTAGAGGCGCCTATCTCCATGGAAATCGATCGGCAAACCGACCCCAAAGTATTAGCTGATATTCAACGTAATATTCGCCGAGTTTTAAGGGATGTTCGCGTAGCCGTTGAAGATTGGGGATTGATGCGAGAGCGTGTGCAAGAAGCCCTCTCAGAATTAGACCCTGCTAAGATGGTTCAAGATCCAGAGCAAATTAAAGAAACTAAAGCGTTTTTAAATTGGCTGATGGATAATCATTTTACTTTTTTAGGGTTTCGTGATTATGAATTGGTTGGCGAAGGTAAGGAACAGGCTTTACGTTTAATTCCTGAATCGGGTTTAGGCGTGTTGCATGATCATACGCACAGTAAAATGTTAAGACAATATGCCGATTTGCCAAAAGCCGCTCGAAAAATGGCGTTATCGACGGAACAAATATTGATTTTATCGAAAACGAATACGTTATCAACCGTTCATCGACCCGCCTACACGGATTATATTGGCGTTAAACGATTTAACGAAAAAGGAGAATTAATTGGTGAACGGCGTTTTATTGGTCTTTATACTTCGGATGTATACCGATCCGACCCTCGCGTCATTCCTATTATTCGGCACAAAGTCGAATCGGTCTTGAAGCGTTCCCAATTACCCGCCAAAAGTCACAGTGGAAAAGATTTACTGCATATTCTAGCTACCTTGCCAAGCGATGATTTATTCCATGCAACGGTGGATGAATTATTTCACTGGACAATGGGTATTTTGCATTTGCAAGAACGACGCCGTATTCGTTTATTTGTGCGCAAAGACGCTTATGGCCGTTTCATGTCGTGTTTGGTGTATGTGCCCCGTGATTATTTTACAACGGATTTAGTAATGCGCATGCAGGATATTTTAATGAAAGCATTCCATGGATTGGACGTGAGTTTTACGACTTATTTTTCCGAATCAATACTCGCTCGCATTCACTTTGTTATCCGTATCAATCCGCGGCGTGCTTTGGAATACGATGTAAAAGAGTTAGAAGAAAAATTAGCTAAAGTAGGCGTATCCTGGGAAGACGAATTTTATAAACACGCGTTGGATTATTTTGGCGAAGAACGGGGCAATGATATTTTTAATCGGTATCGACATGCCTTTTCTTCTGCCTATCGCGAAGAATTTCAAGCACAACAAGCTGTGTACGATGTTGCGCATATTGAGAAATTATCGGAGCGAACCCAATTAGGCATGAGTATTTATCGTCCTCGTGGCGCTGCGCGGGATGTGATTCGTTTTAAATTATTTCATCCCGATTTTACCGTCCCTTTATCCGACGCTTTACCGATGTTAGAAAACATGGGGTTGCGCGTAGTAGGTGAGCAGCCTTATGAATTAACTTTTCAAGATGGACGCAAAGTTTGGATTAATGATTTTCTGATGACTTACGCGAGGGAACCTGAGTTTGAAATTGAAACGGTTAAAACAATTTTTCAAGAAGCGTATGAAAAAATCTGGTTTGGTGCGGCTGAAGACGATGGTTTGAATCGTTTGGTGTTAGAAGCCCAATTAACATGGCGGGAAATAGCTGTTTTTCGTGCTTATATGAAATATTTCCGTCAAGTAGGGTTCACCTTTAGTGAAGGATATATTACGGACGCTTTAGTGGATAACCCAAAAGTGGCGCGGCTGCTCATCGAATTATTTAAATGTTATTTTGATCCTGAACGAGCGACGACGTCAAAAGAAAAAGCGCAAGACATCGAACAAATCATTCAAAAAGGATTAGATGAGGTAGCCGGACTCGATGAGGACCGGATTTTACGCCGTTATTTAGCCTTGATCCACGCCACCTTACGTACCAATTATTTTCAGCGTGATGAAAAAAGGAATCCTAAGCCCTATCTTTCCTTTAAATTGGATTCCTCAAAAATTCCTGACATGCCTTTGCCCTTGCCGAAGTATGAAATATTCGTGTATTCGCCGCGTTTCGAAGGAGTGCACTTGCGCGGTGCGGCTGTGGCGCGAGGCGGTATCCGCTGGTCAGACCGACGCGAAGATTATCGAACTGAAGTGTTAGGATTAATGAAAGCGCAACAAGTCAAAAATGCTGTTATTGTGCCGGCTGGAGCGAAGGGGGGATTTTTCCCAAAACGTCTTCCGTCAGAAGGCAGTCGTGAGGAAATTCTACAAGAAGGACTTTTCTGTTATCGTAATTTTATTCGCGGTTTATTGGATTTAACCGACAATTTGGAAAATGGGGAAATTGTTTCACCTAAAAATACCGTTTGTTATGATGGACCGGACCCTTATTTAGTTGTTGCTGCAGACAAAGGCACGGCTACTTTTTCTGACGTAGCAAACAGTATCGCCATTGAAAAAAACTATTGGATGGGCGATGCGTTTGCTTCAGGTGGTTCTACCGGTTACGATCATAAAAAAATGGGAATTACGGCCCGCGGCGCATGGGTTGCAGCAAAACGGCATTTTCAAGATTTAGGAACTAATTTAGATGAAGCCGAAATTACCGTCGTAGGTATTGGCGATATGAGCGGCGATGTGTTTGGTAACGGGATGTTAATTTCACGTTATATTAAATTAGTGGCTGCTTTTGATCATCGTCATATTTTTTTGGACCCCAATCCGGTCCCCGCTTTAAGTTACGAAGAACGCCTGCGGTTATTTAATCTTCCACGATCAAGCTGGAATGATTACGATCGCAGTTTATTATCGGCAGGAGGGGGCGTTTATTCGCGGGCTGCAAAATCCATTCAATTATCACCCGAAGTTAAAGCGTTATTGCACAGTGAAAAAGATGTCATGGTGCCGAACGAATTAATCCGAGCTATTTTAAAAGCGCCCGTCGATTTAATCTGGAATGGAGGCATTGGTACTTATATTAAGTCTAGCGAAGAAAAAAATATCGATGTGGGCGATCGTAGTAACGATAATTTAAGAGTGAATGCCAAAGATGTGCGAGCGCGGGTAATCTGTGAAGGGGGGAATTTAGGCGTGACCCAACTGGCTCGTATTGAGTATGAATTAAACGGCGGAAAAATTAATACGGATTTCATTGATAATTCAGCGGGCGTGGATTGCTCTGACCATGAAGTAAATATAAAGATTTTGCTTAATCAGATTGTTGCTAATGGCAGTATGACAGAGAAGGATCGCAATCGATTATTAGCTAGTATGACAGATGAAGTGGCTCAGTTAGTATTGCACGATAATTATTTCCAAAATAAAGCGTTGAGTTTGGCATCGCATCTTGCCCTGCGCGATATGGGTTTAAATATGCGTTTTCTTGACGCTCTTGAACAAGAGGGGAAAATTAATCGGGCACTTGAATTTTTGCCCGATGATAAAGCGCTGTTGGAACGTCGTGCGCTCGGTCTTGGTTTAACTCGACCTGAGTTAAGCGTTTTATTTGCCTATAGTAAGATTATTTTAAAAGCGCAAATTAAAACATCCGTTGTGGTTGAAGACCCTTATTTATCACGGTATGTGGCTTACGCATTTCCCACACCTTTGCGAACTCGTTTTAGAGAGCAAATGAAGGAACATTATTTAGCTAAGGAAATTATCGCCACTCAGTTAAGCAATCGCTTGGTTTCAATAATGGGTATTACGTTCATTTACCAAATGCAAGACGAAATGAGTGTCTCGGTGCCTTCAATTATGCGTGCTTTTGTGGCAGCGATGAAAATATTTCAAATGGAAAAGCTGCTGGCCGATATCGATGCACTGGATTATAAGGTGGATGCGGAAGTTCAATACCAAATGAATGTTGAAGCGATTCGCTTAATCCGGCGTGCTTCTCGGTGGCTTTTGCGCCACCGTCGTGGCGAACTTGACATCGCTTCGACGGTAACTCATTTTGGTGACTATGTGGCTGCGATTTATTTTCGATTACCGAAATTATTGTTAGGGGCGGATAAAGAGGCAGTGGACAACCATCAAAATAATTTGATCGAACGCAATGTGCCACCAGAACTTGCCCTGCGCATTGCAGGTACAGCGCCACTTTTTCATGCTTTAAATATTGTGGAAGCGGCAACGACGTATCATGAAGAAGTGTTTCGTGTGGCGAAAATTTACTTTATGCTCGCCGATCGATTGGATTTATTTTGGTTCCGCGAAAGAATTAACGCCTATCCTGTTGACGATCAGTGGGCAGTTTTAGCAAGAGCCGCCTATAAAGGCGATTTAGATTGGATTCAACGCGAGCTCACCGTTCGGGTGCTACTCGATACGAAGGCACGCAGTATCCCCGGCAAAGTTAAAGAATGGTTGGCCGAACACGATCCTATGATTCAACGATGGCAAACGATTTTAGCGGCGATGCGCAGTGCAGAGAAAAAAGACTTTGCTATACTATTTGTGGCAATTCGCGAGCTATTCGATTTAGCTTCGAATGTGGCTGCTGTCAACGTGGAGTGATTGTAACTAGGAGGGTATGTGTCATGGCAGATTATGCTTCACGCTTCGTGACCGTTAAGGGGGCGAAGATGCACTATATTGAGACCGGCCAAGGTGAGCCGGTTCTTTTTATCCACGGTATGCCGACTTCGTCTTATTTATGGCGTAACATTATTCCCAAACTAGCGGATAAAGCGCATTGTGTGGCACTCGATCTCATCGGCATGGGAGAGTCGGACAAGCCGGATATTGATTATACGGTTAATGATCACATTAGTTATGTTGAATGTTTTATCGAAGCTCTAGGGCTTCGAAATATTACACTGGTGATGCACGGGTGGGGATCCGTGATCGGATTTGATTATGCCAGGCGACACCCAAAAAACATTAAAGCGTTAGCCTTTTTTGAATCGCATATTCGCCCGACAACGGATTGGGATATGTTGTCTTTGCCGGTGCAACAGTTAGCGACGTTACTGCATCGCCCCGGCGCCAGTTATCGGGCTATCGTTGAACAAAATTACCTTATTAATAAATTATTACCCGCGAGTATGATGCGTAAGTTGTCCGATGAAGAAATGGCCAATTATCGTCGTCCTTTTCTCACCAAAGAAAGTCGAAAGCCGTTATGGCAATATTTGCAAGATTTGCCACTTGGGGACAGCAAGAGACCGGTGGTTACGTTGATTAAAAATTATTCGCAATGGTTAAAACAAGCGCCACAACCGAAATTAATGATGTATGCAGTGCCTGGCTTTGTAACCACGATGGCCACTGTTCAATGGGCAAAAGAACATTTGCCTAATTTAACGCTGGTCGAATTTTCCGATGTATTACATTTCGCGCAAGAATCCATTCCCGATATTTTTTCAGAGGAATTGCGTAAATGGTATCTTAATGAAGTGAGATCAGTATCATTCGCCTGATAAACTTGCTGCCGAGATGAATTTCCATCATATAAACTTGCATTTCCTTTCAAATACGCCTACCATTTTTACTGAGCTTAAACTCACTCAACCTCGATAAGGATTATTTTATGAACAAAAAAATTGCTGTTATGATTTCAGTGATTGTTGCTGCAGTTCTATTAAGCGGTTGTGCTCCACGCACGCCAATGCCAGCTGACCACGTAGTTTATCAAACAGGACCCAGTGCAAAATTGGGCACTGTACACCGTTGTGTAAACTATCGGCATTGTCATCATCATTGCCATCGTCATTGTAATCATCATTGATAAAAATCTTTTTATAGCAAAAAAGCCAGGTTTTACCTGGCTTTTTTGTTTTTTCCCTTTATTCTTCCTGGAATGAGAAGTATTGTCCCACCATTTTTATCCCGTCATTCCCGCTCGCCGATCCGGTTGGGGGCGGGAATGACGGGGTCGGGGGTAGGTTGGTTGTCTTGAAAATCTAATTCCACCTTTTCGATTTTATTAAACCGACTTGTAATTTTTTGCGAAGATTTATGAACCTTGGAAACATCTTCCTGCGCCAAATCGATGTGATGGGCCAATTTGTCCATCCGGTCTTGAAAGCGGTCGAAATCTTTACTCAGCATGATTAAATGTTTTTGAATAATGTGCACTTGTTTCCGGGTCGCTGCGTCTTTTAAAACGGCTCGCGCTGTTGTTAAAATAGCCATCATGGTCGTTGGCGATACGAGCCACACCCGCGATTTATGCGCTATTTCGATGAGATCCGGGTAGTGAGCGTGTATTTCAGAAAAAACCGCTTCAGCCGGAATAAACATAACGGCGCCTTCAGCCGTTTCCCCAGGAACAATGTATTTTTCAGCAATATCTCGAATATGCTTTCGTATGTCCGATCGAAATTGCTTTTCCGCTTGCGCCCGCTCGCTTTCCGAAAGTTTTTCGTTGTGGATTTGCTGATAACTTTCTAAGGGAAACTTTGCGTCAATGACGATATTTCCCGTGGGCTCAGGTAAAAATAAAATGCAATCACAACGTTTATTGTTCGTTAACGTGTGCTGTAACGCATAGTGAGATTCGGGCAGCATATTGTGGATTAAATTCGACAATTGCACTTCGCCAAAAGCACCGCGCGAACGTTTATCGCATAAGACTTCTTGGAGACTAACCACATTCGTCGATAATTCGGTAATTTTTTTCTGTGCTTCATCGATAATGGTTAAACGCTTAACCACATCCGTAAATGTTTCGGTAGTTTTTTCGAAACCTTCCGTCAACTTACGATCCACTTGTCCGCTAATTTCTTTGAGTCGTTCTTGCGTTTCACTCGTGAGCTTGTCTACGCGGTTGCCTAAGTTTTCGGCGTGGGCGGTGAGAGTGGCGCTGACTTGCTCCCGAATACTTTGCATGTTCTGTATCAAACTATCTTGAATCAACTTCAAGCTTTTTATTTGATATTCGTCAAATCGTTGACGTTGTTCGATTTGCTCTTTTTGTTGTTGTTGGATAAGTGATTGTATAAAGTTCCGTTGATCATCCCGCTGTTTTAAACGGTCCTGAATAATGAGCAATTGTTGGTGGAGGGTTTGATCAACACGGTGTTGTTGTTTCAGCCGCCCATAAATTAAAGCGCCTACGCTAATCGTCACGAGCGTCGGAATTCCTGGAATAAGTATTGCTTGCCAATCCATCGTAGTATAATACCAAATTTCTTGATGGGGAGGAGACAAATGTCTCAATCGCACCAACGAACAGCGATTATCGGTGAATGTTTAATTGAACTCACGCCTAAAAATGGCAAAGATTTTAGCCTTAATTTCGCCGGTGATACATTGAATACGGCGGTTTATCTCGTCCGCTCATTGAGTAAAACAACCATGGTCACGGTCGATTACGTAACGGCGCTCGGGGCTGATACGTTTAGCCATGAAATGTTGAACCAGTGGCTGGGCGAAGGCATTGGCGTTTCCCTGGTTCGCCAAATCCCCGACAAGTTGCCGGGGTTATATTTAATTCGTAACGACGAAAAAGGCGAGCGTTATTTTTATTACTACCGCTCGCAGTCGGCCGCTCGGGCGCTTTTTGAAAGGGAAGAGGGTGATCGTCTTTGTCAGAAGCTGTTGGAATTCGATAATCTGTACCTATCAGGAATTACGCTTGCCATGCTCTATGAAACAGGGTGTGACAAACTTTTAGATTGTCTTAAGGTGGCACATAAAAAAGGAAAAACCATTTGTTTTGATACCAATTTCCGTGCCCACCTTTGGCCGAATTTGGATTCAGCGCGCGCCATTATAGAAGAAATACTGAAATTGACGACGATAGGATTGCCTTCATTTTCGGATGAAAAGACTCTTTTTGGCGACAAAAGCCCCAAAGAAACGGCCGAACGTTTTCATCGCTACGGTGTTAAAGAAGTGGTCGTTAAGCAAGGGGAAAACGGTTATTGGTTATCGGATGAGACAGGCGAAAAGCAAGTCGCCATTGAGCGAGCGACTAAGGTCATTGATACCACTGGCGCAGGGGATGCTTTCAACGGGGCTTACCTTGCGGCGCGCTTTGAAGGTTTAAATTCAGAGACAGCCTCCCAAAAAGCCGCTCATTTAGCGGCTACCGTGGTCGCTTATCGAGGGGCCATTATACCTATCACCCGTCAATAGGGTGCGATTGAAAGTGTGGGTTTCCTACGCCGCCTCGCGGGCCAAGTAGCTAAGTAGCCCGTATGAGCGAAGCGAAATGCGGGGACGATAGACGACATCATTGTTTTCTCGTATTTCGCTTCGCTCATACGGGCTACTGGTTGAAAATTTACACTTTTAATCGCACCTCCGTCAATAAGATTAATTGCGAACTTTAGCAAGAATGGCATAGAATGACGGAAAAGAGGATGAACGGTATGTTCAATGGCAGTCTTGTCGCCTTAGTGACGCCGATGCAGGAAAATGGAGAGATTGATTATTCCAATTTGAAAGAATTGGTTGAATGGCATCTGGAAAATGACACCGATGGATTGGTTATTTTGGGGACCACAGGAGAGTCACCGACGATCACCGCTGAGGAACGCCATAAAATTATTCGACAAGTCGTTGACCAAGTAAATAAAAAAATCCCGATCATTGTGGGAACGGGTGCAAATTCTACCGTTCATACCATTGAAATGACACAGCAAGCAATGGAACTCGGCGCAGATGCTGCTTTAATAGTAACGCCTTACTACAATAAACCCACCCAAGAAGGTCTTTTTCAATACTTTAAAACAATTGCAGAAGCTGTACCTATTGCCCAAATACTTTATAATGTGCCTTCACGAACTGCGTGTGATTTGCTGCCTGAAACCGTAATACGAATAGCGAAGTGCTCCAATGTAGTGGGCCTCAAAGAGGCGACAGGCGATATTCAACGGGTTAAGCAATTAAAAGCTGAGGACTTGGATTTATTAAGTGGTGATGATAAAACGGCAATGGATTTTATGCTAGCGGGTGGAAAGGGGGTTATTTCAGTGGTGGCGAATGTGGTTCCCAAACCCTATCACGCGTTTTGCATAACGGCTGTTTCGGGTAACGTAGAGTTGGCGAAAAAAGAAAATGATCAATTGTCACCTCTCTATGATTCATTGTTTGTTGAATCCAATCCTATTCCGGTAAAATGGGCATTGTCTCAAATGGGGGTAATTCCTAAGGGCATTCGATTGCCTTTAACTCCATTGAGCGAGCGATATCACGCTAAAGTGAGAGAATCTCTGCAACAAGTGGGCATTAAATGCTAGGTATGGAGTAATAAATATGCGATATTTAACTTTGATAACAGCGATTGCGACAACGACGCTTTTAGTAGGGTGTGCAAAACGTCCTCAAAATTATTTGACACACGCTCGGACCGTTCCAGCAATAAGAACCTCCGCAGATATGCCGGTGAAACGCGGTAAAAATTATTACCCCGTGCCGAACGCGGCCCCTTCGGTTACTCAATCACCCTCGCTTGTTCCACCAGGCAGCAATTTGCAACGGTTTGAAAACCAAACCCAATTACAACAATCCTTTTCAAAAAGAACGATGGCGACTTTACAACAAAGTAATCAAGGCTCGCCTGTTATGGCTATCGCAGAAAAACCCGCTGTAGCTTGGAGTAAAGTAGGGCGCGCTTTGCAAAAAACCCCTTACCAAATTCTTGATCAAGATAGCACGCTCCACTCTTATTACGTATTGGACGTTAAAAGCACCAATAATAAGATTACAAAAACCACGCCCATTTATCGTGTTTATCTAAAGGCCCAAGGAAATCAAACACAGGTGATTTTACTCAATAAGGATAATCAACCCGCCGCTAAAGACGTTAGTCAACGAATATTAACGGCCATCCAACAAAAAGTTGCATAATGATGAATCCATCAAAAAGAAAATTGCTCTACAGCGGCAAAGTTAAATCCATGTACGAAACGGATGAACCTGGTTTTTTAATTGCTGAGTTTCGTGACGATACAACGGCCTTTGATGGTGAAAAACACGAGAAATTAGCGAGAAAAGGGGTTATTAATAATCAAATTAATGCGCATATTATGCAGGCGTTGAAGGATGCAGGTATATTAACTCATTTTGAAAGTGTCCTCTCACCGAATGAATCGTTAGTTCGACGTCTTAAAATGATTCCCCTTGAATGTGTGGTTCGTAATATTGCAGCGGGGAGTTTATGCCGTCGATTAGGAATTGAAAGTGGTCTTCGGCTAAATCCGCCTTTATACGAGTTGTTTTTGAAAAACGATGCACTGCACGATCCCATGATCAATGAAAACCACGCGTTGAGCTTTGGTTGGGCAACACAGGCCCAGTTGGATCGCATGAAAGAATTGTCTTTTAAAATTAACAATGTGCTTTTTGCCTTATTTTCTAACGTTAATTTAATTTTGGTGGATGCCAAATATGAATTTGGCGTCAGTAACGATGAAATCTATTTAGGAGATGAAATTAGTCCCGATTCTTGTCGCATTTGGGACGCCAAAACAAAAGAGCCGCTCGATAAAGACCGTTTCCGCAAAGACATGGGACGGGTTGTCGAGTCCTATGAAGAAATTGCCCATCGTTTTCAAATTAAGTTGTCGTAAATGAGATACTCCTCATCAGCTCCTGAGATTTTAGCGTCGGGAAATCGCCCCTCCCAAAATGAACTCCCGGAAATTTCGGTCATTGATTCCTCCGCTGAAAATGAGCAACTAAAAAATGAAATTAACGATTTTATCGACAAACGCATTCCTCGTCTTCTAAAAAAGTTTTATAAATCTACTGCTTTACCTCAAGTAAAAGTCTATTTAAAAAAGCTAATGCTTTATTCGGCCATTAAGAAAACCTTGAACGAGTATTATCTTAATTCAGAGGACTTAAAAAACATTGTGGCGGATATCGCCATGATTGTTCGCGAAAGAGTGAATCCGTCTTGTTTTTTTTCATCCAAGAGAATAAACAGAGAGAAAGAAATTGACAAATTGTCTGCTTTAATCGGCTCTCCTAAAGTTGAGTCTCCGTTTAAAAATATTAATGAATTATTTGATCATTGCTATAACACCTATCCATCCGTTCAAAAATTTTGTATAGCAATGGACTTAGACGATACTTTATACGACTCCCATTCAAAAAAACTTATTCTGGAGGAGCAGCACCAAGCTTTGTTATTTGTGGCTAGACGATTAGGAGGGAAAGTGGTTTTCGCTACTTTTCGACCAGCTCCCGAATCCGATACTTCGGGAAGGGGTCATGCGATGACAATAAGAAACAAACTCATATCCAATGCTTCTTTTCACTTTTGTGGCAATGATATTCAGAGGAAATTTACAAAAAAGATAAACGATGAAAACTATCAATTAATTTCTGATGTTTTTTATACGAACGGAAAAAGTAAACTACCGGTTTTAGAATTTATAGCATCTCACGCGGAGATGGATGGGGAGTTAAAATCAGAGTGCGTGCTATTGTGTGATGATCAACCTCCCGAAGGTATCCATAACTCTGGCTTCGCTTTTCTTCACGTCCCTGCTTTTGATGAATACGGCGAAATCAAGAATATGGAAGATACTAAAGAAAGCATACCCTTATCTCAGCCTGAATATCTGGACCATTTTATAAAATTTCTTATAGAAAGAAGCGAGGCCCAACATTTTTATGCTGAACATTTGAATTCTCTTCAAGAGAACTCAAGTGTTCTTTCTAATGATTTAGCCATGGGATGATACGGGTGCGATTGAAAGTGTAGGTTTTCAACAAGTAGCCCGTATGAAGCGAAGCGGAATACGGGAAAACAATGATGTCGTCTATCGTCCCCGTATTTCGCTTCGCTCATACGTATATGGATCCACCCTTGTTGTCAACAATCAGTTTTGATGAAAAGAAAGCGGTTGCATTCGTATATCCGGCATCACGATTTAAATTGGCCACCATTGGTGCCTTGATGAATTATGCAAGGTTGATGCTTATCGGGCTATCGGCTTCACAGAGCCACCGTATGAATCAGCTTAATCAACCTCAGGTTTTACCTTACTTTCATCAGCCCTCATTGTTTCGAACTCGGTTGGTGTGTCTCCGTTTAGGCGCCACAGCGATACGTTTCTTGGCGTGTTAAAAGCGCCCAAATGATCGGCGCATTTTTATTCGCTAACGCCACACAAGCGCGATTCATTCCGCGGCGCTCAATGAGTGCTTTTAACCACAGACTCTTTTTATCCGTTTTATTTTTTACATGACGCAATAGCGCACGGGCGCCATGAATCAATAACGTCCTTAACATCACATTGCCGCGTTTACTAATCCCCAACAACACCTCCTTATTCCCACTCGAATGTTGTCGAGGGACCAACCCAATAAACGCCGACAACTGCCGGGAACGATGAAATTGATGAATGTCACCCACGCTCGCATAAACCGAGAGCGCCGTTAAATAACCCACCCCCGGGATGCTCTGTACCCGTTGACAATCCTCATTGGCTTTTGCCACCGCTTTTAATTCCTCCTCGTAATCACCAATCGCTTCGTCCCGGTTCAACAATTCGGTATACAAACAATTCAACACCCGTTTCATCCGCGGTGTTAATCCCACCGCTTCGCTCGCTAAAATCAACGGGAGCTCTTCATAAAATCGCTTGGCACCACGCGCCATCGTGAGTCCGTATTCTTGCAACAACCCCCGAATCTCATTGATCAGCGCCGTGCGGCTTTTGACTAAACGATCGCGTATCTTTAACAGCGCTTGAACGTCTTGTTGTTCCACCGTTTTACCCTGCACAAACCGCATCGAGGCGCGGGAAGCCGCTTCAGCTATCGCCTGCGCATCGTTACGATCATTCTTGTTACTTTTGACATACGGTTTGACGTGCTGCGGACTGATCAACTGCGTTGGGATACCCATCCCCATAAACGTCCGATACCAATGGTTCGCTCCTCCACACGCTTCCATCACCACGCAGCCCACCTTAAGACTGGCTACGGTGGATACATACTGAGCACGCTTAACCCGTCTCGTGTAGATCACTTTACCCCACTCATCAATTCCACACAGTTGAAAAACATCTTTTGCAATATCAACACCCAGTATTTTAATATCTTTCATGGACCTTCTCCTTTTTTTGAAAATAGAAATTCTATGTTGGCGCATTATGACGCCGTCTTTAAGGGGTGGGTCCATTTCATTGGGCTACTTAGCTACTCGGCTCCCGAGGCGGCTTAGAAAACCTACACTTTCAATTGCACCCGGACGATACTAATCCCTTGAAATATCAGCCTGTTTCTATAGAATAGTCCCTCTCTTGATGTCCTCAAGCAAGAGCGATTGGAGAGGTACCGAAGCGGTCACACCGGCACCGACTCGAAATCGGCTGAGGCCTCACGGCCTACGCGGGTTCGAATCCCGCCCTCTCCGCCATTAACGATTCCGTAAAATCACTTTCTGGAAAAAGGGGCGTAGGAGAATGAATCCGTATCTTCGATCTTTTCTTCACGAAAGGATTTTATAAATGAAAATGCGTTCCTCCATTGGCTAAGCGGGGGTATCGCGTTTGGGTCAAGGAGCGCGGGTTGTCTTTGTATGCGTCTGTCCCCGAGTCCCAGTTGGCCATAATAATTTCTGCCCCAGGCGTAAATATACCCTTGCTCTGTTCGTGCCAGAGTGTGGTCGGGACCGGCTATTAATTCCACTAAATGATCGCCTCGCCGCCTCAATCCTGGGAAGTAGTTTTCAGTCAATAGCATTGGGTGGTGGCGAAATTCTGGATCGCCGCGAACGAGCAGCCACCTTGCGCCCCAAATATAAATAAAACCTTGTTCTGTTCGCGCGAGAGAACGAGCGCCGCCGGCAATAAGTTCAATGATGCGGTCGTTGCGTTCGAGCAGTCCTGGGAAACGATTCCATGGAAGAAGCGCGGGTCGGTTCCTATCTTGTTGATCTCTAAAACCGAGTTGGCCATAGCTGTTTTTACCCCAAGCATAAATGTAACCTAGTTGAGTAAGTGCCAAGGTATGTCTGTCGCCCACAACAACTTGAATAATGTAATCGTCGGGATGCCATTCTGGGAAAAAATCCCATGAAAGTTCGACAGGGTGAAGCCTATCTTGTTCATCGTCCAAACCAAGACGTCCACGATAATTAAAACCCCAAACATACACATGTCCTTGTGCTGTCCGTGCAACCAGATAACGGTCCGCGAAATTAAGTTGGACAATGCGGTCTCCCCGTTCCAGTAAATAGGGAAAGAAATTTTGTGGCAATTCCGTAGGTTGAGATCTCTCAAAGCGATCGCCTAGTCCCAATTCCCCGCTAATATTAAATCCCCAGCCATAAATTCCTCCTTCTTCTGTGAGTATGAATGCATGTCGATAGTCAGAGAGGAGCTGGACAATGGTGACGTTCAATTCATAATGACGATGCTGTATGAACTCGCTGCGAGTGTTAGAAATACGTTCCCAGTAATACTCATGAAGCTGGCCCTGCCTTGTAGCGACAAGGGAACGAGCTTTACCAGACAGGAAATCAGCACTTGCAAATTGAACCACATAATCGTCAGGCGCCATCTCAGGGATGAAAGAATCAAGGGGAATGCGGGCCGGTTTTGTCATCTCATGAATATTCCCGAAGTCAAGCTGCCCTGTATAATTATTCCCCCACCCCCAAACACCCGCTCTTGCTATCCATACTAGGGAATAATCAAAAAAAAGATTATTTCCTATTACCATAAATAACTGTGGGATATTCAGTTGCAAATAAGCTTTATAATCAGTGTCACTTGCAAAAAAAGTTTCGAACCATGGTCTTGCGCCTTTGGCAACAACAAAAAGACGCGCCAAATCAACCGGAGTTAACCCATAGAAAATAAGGGGAAGCACATCGGGGGGTAGTAGGAATGGGGATGAAGGTTGATTTTGATGCGAAGTTCTCATTTCTTAGTTCTCCGTTTTAAGGTAATTTTTCGAAGAGCCTATTTACTTTTATGCTTTAAATTCAAAATACCCTTATTTTATAGAGAATAATTTAATTTCTATTATACAGAAAAATAGGTGTGATGTGTAAAAGATAAGACTAAAACAAAAATATTCCTCTAAAATATAATTCTATTTTTTATTATAAATTTATTTACCTTTGAGTTAGGATGAACTCTGTCAGGAAAGCAAATTCAAATTTAAGAAAACATTTTTATTTCTCATAAAACCACGCTTTGGAGAAAGTGTTTTTCCAGCCGCTTTATTCGCAGACCGTTATTCACGCCTGCGCGAGAACAACGAAAATATTTTTTATTTATTTAAATAAATTTAAAAGACATCGGTTTTGCATAAACACACGAGGAGTATAATTGTCGTGCCGTTGAGTAGATCCAGGGAAGTTGCCTTAATTTATTCGTAATGCGCTAAACCGCCCTTGAATTTAATTTTATTTTAATTTATTTCGGATACACTTAGCTTACATACGATTACCCCGAGAAAAGTTTATGAGAAGAAAAAAAGAAAGTAGCGAAAGACTGTCAAAGCGAAATAAAGTGCCTGTGACGCTTAAAGAGCTAAGAGCGCGGCTATCTGAACTGGAACAATGGATTGCTCAAGAGAAAAAGCTCGTTGACTTTCCGAATATTTGGAGTTTTTTAGAAGGAAAGGTAGAAGAAGGTGAATGGGAGGGCGTAAACGGTTTTTGGTTAATGGTCTATGAGGGATTGAGAGGTAAAGCAACCCTGCTCGAGGCGCTAGCTATTTATTTAGAGGGTCCAGCGAAGAATGATATAAATGCCTCACATTTAAAAGCGAGCCCAAGAGGGGAGGATAGGGAAGCAGGCGAAAACGTCTTGTGCTTAATTGCGTGTGCGGCAGGCAAAAGGCATCCGGCGATGCTCAATGCGTTGGTAGATCAGGTTAAAGACTTACCCAGTGAAGACCTCCTGTTGCTGCTGAAAGAAACCGCAAAAGGAGGGAGTTTTGCCGGCATTAACACTCTGTGGGAAATTGCGTGTGCGGCAGTCAATGGGCACCCGGCGATGCTCAATGCGTTGGCGGATCGAATTAAGGAGTTAAGCATAGAAAACCTCCTGTTACTACTGGAAGAAACCGCACAAGCAGGGGACGCTACTGGCCACAACACCTTGTGGTTAATTGCGTGGGCGGCGGTCAAAGGACACCCAGCAATGCTTAACGCTTTAGTAATGCATATAAAGAATTTAAAATCCGAAGAAATCAGCGATCTTCTTCAAAAACGTCCCGAAGGGGGAGTCATGGCGGGTGAAAATGGGTTGCGGTTGATCGTTAAAGTTGCGCAAAGTGGGCACGTTGAAATGTTAAATGCTGTTGCTAAAAAACTGATGCAGCTTCCACGAGATAAACGCTCAAAACTATTAACCCCTGAACCGGAAAATTCGACGTTTGAAATGTTGATTTCTGTGGCAGCACGTGAACTTAAAACTCAGGAATTTGAATTGCTGCTCCCTGATTGCTTTACAGACCAATTCGACCTCCCAGCTTCTGAAGACAACTACATGCAAAAAATTTTTCCGTTAATGAAAGAAGTGAATGAATTAATAAGCACCCCTCAAGCGAGTGTTGAGAGCCTGGAAGAAAACGAAGAGCCAACGGTGATTAATCCCGTCGATAAACAAAAGTTAGAGTTTATACTTGACCAAGTTACTCAAATCGAAACAACCAAAGCAAAAACGATTTGCTGTCCTTTATTCTTTTTAAATTACAGCATAGGATCAACCCAACATTCATGATCAAAATATTGGTCCCTTTAATAAGGACAGAACCCAAGTATTCAAATAACCCGCAAATTAAGCAGCTTTATTTGGAAAATAAGTTTTCTATTATAACTAATATAAAAAATAAAAGACACGAAATAGAATCACATTTATTGGATGCGTTTAAGGTGCTGAAGCTGGGAGAAGAATCACTCGATGAGAGTTTATATTCCACGCTCGATCATTTTATTATGCAAGTGTTTAATTATAACCAAATAGGTTTAGATATAGATCAAGCCGAAAAGATTAGAAGTCACATACTGGCCCACTGTGATCAAAACGTTACGGCGCTCCCCTATGAAATTTTTACTGGCATGGTTATAACGAAGGCGAAAGATTTTTTAAAAACTAATTCTGCACCACAACGAGCAACCCGTTTGGGCATGTTCTCCCTTAGCGGTAAGCAAACCGAAGAGTGGCTCCGTGACCATGATTTCAGCGGGGAGTTCGAACTAAATTAATTACGCTAATTTTTTAGATCCACTGGATGGGGAAAACAGCTTCTATACAATTTTTAAATCATCAATGAGGCGCTTTAACTAAATTCCAAAAGAACCCGGCTCTGATGTATTTTGGGATGAGGCGCTCGGAAAGTTGACGAATAACTTTTCTAAGCTTTTCCAAGTAGTACTTTGTTTTTTTCCCAAAAATGCGTTCCATTGTGAGAGTTTCCTACATTTACTAATCGCTGTTTTTTGGCTTTCTTCTGATAGATAGGATAGTCTTTTATTGCTTCAATGGAGGTACACTCCCAAATGGTATCAATAATACCCCCAAGCTCTTTCTTGAAGGCGGGCTATGAACTCCTGATATTGATTCGCCACCCACAATAACAGTACAAGTTTGCGCTTGCCGAATTTGCAGTAGGCGGGTGACTTTACATTTAAATAAAGCCAACCGCTTAGCCATCTCGTCGGCTTCGTGGCCATGATTTTGTTCTTCTTTCGTTTCACCCTTTTGCTCTAAGGTAAGACCTTCTTCTCTTTCTTCATGATTTTGCCTGGGCTGGTTGAGCGGGAACGAAGGCGCCGATGGCGCAAAGGAAGTGAACTTACTATTCCTTGAAGCGGAATTGTTACGTAACTCTTCAAGTTTATTTACAAAGGCTTCGTTATAAGAGGAGTGATTGGAATTTATCAGATTTTTATAGACACGCTGTCCATGACGACCACAAGTATCCTGATCGCATCCCAAGCTCATTAATTCAAAAACGGCGCTTGTATTGTTTTCCGTACACGCTACCAAGAATGCGGTATTACCGTTCCAATTTCGTTCTTCTAGATTACATTGGGTATCGGGTTGTTCTGCTAATAAGCGAATAATGGTACCACTATCATCCGTTTTCGTGACGGCTGCAATGTGTAAGGGGGTCTCACCTTTATTGTTTTTTATCAAAATTGATTCTCGACAACGAAAATGCTGAAGTAATAACTTTAGCGTTTTTGGTTTTTGAGTGCGCGCGGCGATATGCACGGCTGTTTTACCTTCTTTATCGGGATCGGCCTGTGTTGTCATTTGATGAAGTAATAGCTGAATCGTTTTAAGCCATTCCACGCTGTCGTCGCTTTTTTCAACTGCCCAATGTAAAGCGGATCGTTTAGTGACATCCTTTTCATCGGGATTAGCAACCCGCACAGCGGAATCTGGGGATACCAAACTATAAACGGTGCGATGTTTATTTTTCCTAATCAATTCATTCAATAACAATAAACCGCTGGAATTCAGGGGCTGATGTATTCTTTTTTTCAAGCTAAGGTTATCAGTAACCTCGTTAAGACATTTTGAGTCTTTATCTTCTGAATATAGAAACTGAGCCGCAATGAGCTGAAATTTTTGCTCATTTGATGTGTCAGAATTCCCTAGGAAAGTTGAACGGTCAAGATCGTTATATGTTGATATAAGAACATTGCAATAATCTTTCAGCGTTGTGTGCTTCTCTGGTTGTTTTTCCTCTTTTTCTTCTGGCGAATCAATGAGTGGATAGATGAGATTAATCACTTGAGGGATAATTTTTAAAATTTCTCCCTTTAGATCCTTCAAAATAGCAGTCAAATTATCCAAAAGTAGTAATCCTTCTCTCATGAGGGAAACCCATGTTTCGATGGCGTCTTTACGAGAAGCCCGCGTATTAAGATATTCTGCTAAAGCCAAAGGCGTAAATTTAAAATAAGCAATTGCCAATGATGCCCCCTTTTGGAGGGCATAGGCAGATAACCTCATCTTATCATCAAAGCAGCCGAACTTCAGTGCGTGAATAGTGGTTATAGGGAAAGCGGTCTTAAACTTGTTAATACATTCTTCTAATAAAGATACATCATTTCGAGAGAGGGTCAAATAGATATAAGCTAGAATTACGTTTTCTTTATTTTGCAATGTGTTGTCATCTTCGTATTTAAATAGATTTAACACTTTGATGATATTGTCAACTTTCCAGATATTAATATTACGAACTGCATTATAGTAAAAGTGTGCATAAACCGTTCCGGTAACTTTATCCGTGTGGCGCGTGTCTTTGAGTAATGACTGAAATGTTTCTGGCTTGAGCCTGTTTTTAGCCATTTGCAATACTCGTATCACGTCCTTCATCTGACCACAATAAGCAATGTAATGTACTGGAAGTTGGATGTAGGGCTTCAGGCCAAACTCATCCCTTAGGTAACTATAAAATACCTTTTTTTGATTTTCTGATGATTCTCTCATTATAAGCTGCTCACTGGGAAACGCCGATAGAAGGAATTCTAACCGCCAGACATTAAATCAATCTTAAAAATACCCAATTTTTTGATACTCCTTAGAAAGAAGCCCGTATGGAGCGAAGCGAAATACGGGAAGCAATAACAAACCCGTATTTCGCTTCGCTCCATACGGGCTACGGCTTTGGTAGAATCGCCTTGGGGCACCACAAAAAGAATTCAAAATTAATACGTTCTTAACTTTTTATATAACAATACTTTACCAATAATTAGAAAGATAAGAAGTTGCTACATGTCTCTAGCAATGCCAAAAAAGAAATGAACTACCGGAATTACTCATGCCTAAAACTAGAAAAGCAAGTTCACTGGTGACAGTATTAAAAGGAACAGACATAATTTATGATCCCAAAACGCATTCCCCCGATGCTGAAGTAGAAGCCATTATAAAAAACGCGCTGCGACAACGACGACAGCGTGTTACGGTGTTAGCAGGAACAGACGAAATTTTCGATCCTGAAAAGCATTCCCCTGATGCTAAAGTGGAAACCATTACAAAAGGTGCACTGTGGAATCGACGACAGCGTGTTATGGTGTTAGCAGGAACAGACGAAATTTATGACCCCGAAACGCATTCCTGATGCTAAAGTGGAAACCATTACAAAAAGCACGCTGTGGTATCGAAAAAATCCACTGCGAGGACAGCGCGTTACGGTGCTAGCAGGAACAGACGAAATTCATGACCCCAAAAAGCATTCCCCTGATGTTAAAGTGGAAACCATTACAAAAAATGCGCTATGGAACCGACAGCGTGTTATGGTATTAGAAGGAACAGACGAAATTTTCGATCCCAAAAAGCATCCTCCTAACGCTAAAATAAAAACCATTACACGAAATGCGCTGCAGCGACGACAGCGTGTTACTGTGTTATCAGGAACAGACGTAATTTATGATCCCGAAAAGCATCTCCCTGGTGCTAAAGTGGAAATCATTACAAAAAATGCGATGTGGCAACGACAGCGTGTTAGGGTGTTAGAAGGAACAGACGAAATTTATGACCCTGAAAAGCATTCTCCTGGTGCTAAAGTGGAAAGCATTACACGAAATGCGCTGTGGAATCGACGACAGCCTATTACTGTGTTAGAAGGAACAGACGAAATTTTCGACCCTGAAAAGCATTCCCCTGGCGCTAAAGTAGAGACCATTACACGAGATGCGCTGCGATTACGACAACATGTTACTGTGTTAGAAGGAACAGACGAAATTTTCGACCTTGAAAAGCACTCCTCTGATACTAAAGTAGAAATCATTACAAAAAGCACGCTGCGGAATCGACGACAACATGTTACTGTGTTAGAAGGAGTAGACGAAATTTTCGATCCTGAAAAGCACTCCCCTGATACTAAAGTAGAAATCATTACAAAAAGCACGCTGTGGAATCGACGACAGCGTGTTACTGTGTTAGAGGGAACAGACGAAATTTATAATTATAAAAAGCATCTTCCTGGTGCTAAAGTAGAAACCATTACAAAAAGCGCACTGTGGCAACGTAAGGATAAAAAAACAAAAAAAAGAATTGCCTCGCAAATAAGCCCAGGCGTTACCTTCTTTAACGCACCCTGTAAGGAAAGCAACCCTTCTGTGATTAAAAGAGATGCAATTTCATTCACCGATCCCTGAGGAAGAAAAACTATCTCCATCACAACCCCACCAAGGACCTTACTCGGCATTTGTAAGTTCCTTAAGTTCTTCTAAATCCTTACTTGCGAGTTCGTCGTATTCTTCTAGTTCTTCCTCTTTGGGCCAGCTGTCTCGATTCGAAGAAACCAAAGAAGAGGCACGAACTCACACAGCTTCCTCTACATCCACTAGGTTTTTTAAAAAATCTAAAGTTAAATCAGAAAATGATGCACCCATTCACCACCCTATTAGTGAGGAAAATATAAGAAAGGCGGTAGATATTTTGCGAAGAAACAGTAAAGCACGATTTAACTGTGCTCATTTGGCAACAAGCTTGATGGTATATTTTGAGAGTGGGCAAATGCCTAGTGCTCCTGCTCTTACAACCCCCAGTAATAGTTATAAAATTACTCCTAGCGAAGTAGAAGTCGAAAACATTGTCAAAAAAGAAAAGGGTGTCGCTGGCCATTCGGTTAAAAAGCAACGGATTACTGCTTGTACTTTTATTCATACCCAAAAAGGACCGCACAGCAGACTTCCTGTGGTCTTTGAGCATCCTGTAAATTCAAAAGGGATAGTGGATATAGAAAAAGGATTAATTGGCGATCTTACCCAAGAAGACATAAAAGGTACTAGTGTGTATGTTGATAACCTGAATGCTACCTTACAAGTGGAAGCCAAAAATAACGGCGGGGTTGCTTATGGGACGATAGATCTTTTCTCAAATGATGTTGATAACACCTCTTCGCACGAAATCGCGTTTTATGCTACCGATGAAAGAGTTATCTACATTGATGCCCAAAATGTTAATGGGGGACAAGGTGACCCCATATTTTATAATATGAGAGAAGAATATTCATTTGACAATCTTGAAGATAAAGATGAAGAAGCCTTTAATCCCTCTTCACTCTGTTTTTATCTTTGTTATGGATATGGAAAAATAGCGAACCAAGATCATTCTGAATCAACGCTACAATCATCGATGTAAAGCAGTGGGTAACACAAATCGGTTGATGACTCATAGTTCATCAATAGGAATTAGAAAGTAGCCCGTATTTTGCTTCGCTCCATACGGCTACGGCTTTTGATGGAATCGCCTTGAATCTCTCTCTATGGCAAGTTTGTTAATCCTCTCATAATGATTTTGCGCTATTTTTATGCTTAGAAAGACAATCAGGAGGTGATTCTGTAGGATTTTAGGGATAAACAATGATAATCAGTGTAGGCGCGAAAGGCAGGAAAGGGGAGATTGCTTGAAAGAATGCGAAAAACAGAGCCGATAAATAATTAACGTTTAAAATGCGGGAATGTAATTTTAAATTAATAAATTAAAAAGGATATCGATAATGTCAAGAAGTAGTCCTAGTTTGAGTTCCAATTTGAGTATTCCTTTACTACCGGATGAGGAGGAGAATTATCCGACGGAAGGCATGCTTCGTAAAGCCAGAGGCATTAATCGTATTATAACCACAACGGGTATGGTCTCACTGGGATTGTTGGCTGGCCTCATTACGCATCATTCTCTTGAAGATAAAGGGTGGCCTCTTCCGCTGAGTATTCTTGCGGATATGATTTCTTTTGGTACAGCTATTGTGGGGAAAGTGGCGATTGTACTTTTCTTCAATCAAGCCACGGCTCTTGAAGGATTTAAAAAAATTTGTCGTAAACAATTACCCGATTATTTCCGATTAGTTGAAAAGAGTGTTCGAGAAAAGCTTCAGTGGTCTGTAAATTTTTTATTAAGTGTAAACAGCAGTTTTTTTTGGGCTGGTTTAGTTGAAGTCAGTTTTAAAAAATCCGGCGATTTATTAATAGAATTTGATACAAAAACTACTCGCTTCATGGGAAGCCAATTAAAACAGTGGTATATCTATTTGCCATTTGTTCTATCATCCCTTTATGCAAACATGGTAGCTTGGCCAAGCGCACACAGTAGCGGTTATGAACAAAAAAAAGCATTACTGAATTGGTTAAGGCAACGACCCTGGAAACCTAACGAAAAAGAAGAAAAATTAAAAGAAGTAAATTTTCACGTTCGAAATACCCACCGGCGTGTCTTGGGTGAGTTGAAAAATATTATTGAGGGTGACGATCGCTCACCGGTCATAAATCGATTGTTGGAGATCGAAAATAGTGATCAAAGAGAGCCGGATGATTTTCATCAATCCACCCTGGTGAAGGTGGATCGTTTGCTCGCCTTAGAACCCTATGAGTTGCGTCAAAAATATTTAGGAAAAAGCGACAAAAAATATATACCGCTATCATCAAAACAATTTTTTATAAAACACGCTTTAGCCTTACTTACGACGGGAACTTCTATTTATGGCTTTTTTAATGTTATTGGTCTGTCCCACGCCGTTTGGAAGAACTGGAATGCAGAAGGTCTCTCACGGTATGGAGCAGGTTATTTGGCTTATTATTCTATGGCCGAAATTGTTATGCTTACTGTTTATCCCATGTTTTGTAATTTATTTGATGTCGCACGACAAGGCATCGATCCATATGTGTTTTCGCGGAGAAAATTAGCATTTATCATCAGCATGGTATCTTTCGTGGGCGTGTTTGGGGGATTAGCCAATGCGGAACAGAGTTATCTCGATGGCGAATCTCTTTATGATGTGATTAATGCCGATATTTCTTCTTTCTTTGTTGATGCGTTCAGTATTTATATGGTATTTAAATCAGCCTTTGAGTCGAAAATAAAAGAAAGTCCTGCTACGGATTCAATAACCTTGTTGAAACATCAGTTCTTAAAGTTACAGCTTCTAGGGAACGAGGCTTGTGCTTTAGATACGAACGATGATACGGCAGCACTGCTTGAGAAATTTGAAGAAGAGGAAAATGACAATGCTGAACATCGGAGAAGCTGCCCCTGTGTCATTTTGTAACTTGCGATTTTTTTATCTCTCCGACTCTTTTGGTTTAAATCGAGTCATTAACGAAATTCCGATTGCAATCAAAACAATTGCGGCGTAATAAGGGAAATTCACATTGAGTGTGCTTAATACCGCTTCGAGGAAAGAAGCAATTGCAGCGCCGAGCGCAACGATGGCGCTGGTGATTCCCATGATCCAACCTTGTTTTTCCGGCCCCACCTCATTTGAATATAACGAAATTAGAAAAGAATAAGCAAGGGCTAAGCCACACGTGAGCGGGAAAATCATTATCCATGGCCAAATGGCTTTGTTTGGGAACACGGTAAAAATAAGGCCCAAAAAGAGGATACTGTAACCAAAGATAGTTACGTGTTTGCGATTAAAATTTTGTTTCTCAAATATTCCAGGAAGTACAGCGAGACCAAAGGTTAATCCTACGCCGACGAATGCAAATAAAATAGAAACCCCGCGCAGGCTTAAATTAAATTTTTGCACTATAAATGCAGAAATATAAATATAATAAATGGACCAACCGATTTGTAACAAAAGATAACAGATAGAAAGAAAGCGTACGGATGGATGGCGAAAAGCAGAAACGAAAATTTCAAGAGCCCGCGTGAGTTTAAGCTGCGTTTTTTCTTTAGTTATCCCCGTTTCTTTAAAGTAAATAATAAGCAATAGAATATTTACAAAAGCTAATAAAGCCGCAAAATATAAAGGTGTGCTATAAGAAAACCAACGAACATAATCGTGATCGGATAAAAAACCACCGATTAATGGCCCTGCGATTAAACCAATGCTAACAGCCATGATAACGTAACCAAGATAACGGCTTAATTTATTTTTAGGGCTGATATCAACGACAGCCGCTTGTGCAATCGGTTGGCTGCCGTTAGTAAAACCAACTAACATGCGTCCTACGAGTAATAACCAAAGACTGTGTAGTGTAAATGCGAGCGCAGCGACGAAATTCCCTAAAAGGGAGCCGATCAGGCAAATAATTAACGCTTTTTTACGGCCGCTTTTGTCGGATAGATCACTCAGGAGGGCTGCACCAATAAACCAACATAAGAAAAACACGCCTATTAATATTCCATACCAAAGATTTCGCATTTCTGGCGTGGCTGTTGCTATTAAGACATGTTGCTGGGGATCAATTAAAGCTTGGCTGAGAATAGGAAAGACAATACCTTGCCCCATTCCATCCAGAAATAATACCATCATTAGCGAAAATAGAGTGGCTATCTTGGTATTAGATTTCATCGTTAAAACTTAATTAGTGGGCCTCGCAACGCGTATATAACTATAACACTCTTTCCATTATTTCCCTAATTCCTACACGACAATCGTGCCAAGGCCGCACTTTTTTGTTTAAGCTTTGGCTCGATTGTTCTGATACTTATAGCAGTAGCCCGTATGCAGCGAAGCGGAATACGGGAGAACTATAAGATTTCCCCGTATTTCGCTTCGCTGCATACGGGCTACTTTTTTGCAGGGTAAGATGACAGGTTTTGGCGGTGTGGGAGGGGTAAAAATTCCTCCTCAATGGGAGGTGATAGTGATAAACTTCGAAAGGAATAATGCGAGCGTATCATTACCTCCAAGCGCGCCCAAAATTGAAATGGCTGTGACTGGTGCGTAAGGATATGTGCGCGAGAAGTGCCTAATCGGGAGATAAAAATGACAGGGAATGTGCGCGTTACCCCACTTGATCAAAAATTAGATGCTGAACCTATTAAAGAATTCGGTGGAGCGTGGGGTGTGTTCTTTATAATGTTGGGTTCTCATCTTGTTTTGTATTATTTATGGATCGCCTGGCGTTTTTATGGAGGTGCGCTTATTTATCCCCATGGATTTTCGGATGTTCTTCCTTTTTTTAATCGCTTTTTTAATTATATTGTGAACAATGCTGCGCCGACGTGGGAAGCATGGGGAATTTATTTAACTTTCTTAATTATTCAAGGGATATTTGCCGCTTTTTTACCCGGCATTAAAATAAAAGGATTGCCGATTCCTTCAAAGGGGAATGTCCAATTAGAATATCAATGCAATGGGATCTCGGCTTGGTATATTACCTTGGCGCTTATTGCTGTCTTACATTTCACTGCTATTTTTCCTTTAACTAAAATTTATAATCAATTCGGTTCCCTTATGACGGTCGCCATAATTTCGGGAGACATCATGGCTTTAATTATCTATTGGGGCGCGAAGTTAACTCAAAATACACATCGAATGTCCAACAATTTTTGGTACGATTATTTTATGGGCGCTTGGCTTAATCCGCGCATCGGCAAATTAGATCTAAAAATGTGGGCGGAAATTCGGATCGCCTGGATTTTATTATTTTTATTAACCCTATCCGCGGCGGCGCACCAATACGCGACTTATCACGTTATTAGCACACCTATGATTTTTATGGTATTGGCCCACGGATTGTACACAAACGCTTGCATGAAAGGCGAAGAATGTATTCCAACGACTTGGGATATTTTTTACGAAAAATGGGGTTGGATGTTAATTTTCTGGAATTTTGCTGGCGTTCCGTTTGTTTATTGTTTCAATTCCATGTACATCGCTTCACACGCGCCTTTTGAACATTCATTACCTTATACTTTACTTTGTTTTGCATTATTGATCGGTGCTTATTATGTATGGGACACCTCCCAAAGTCAACGCAATCGTTTTCGTATGCAAGAGCGTGGCACGTATGTAAAACGAAAAGCCTTTCCTCAATTGCCGTGGGGAACGTTAAAAAATCCGACTTACTTTCAGACCAAACACGGCAGTTTACTGCTAACCGACGGTTGGTGGCGTTACGCACGCAAAATTCATTACACGGCTGATATCGTCATGGCATTATCGTGGGGTTTAATTTGCGGATTTAATCACTTTTTACCTTATTTTTACGTAATTTTCTTCGTGGGCATGATTGCTCATCGAGCCCGTCGTGATATTAATCGCTGTCGACAAAAATATGGAGAGGATTGGGATCATTATTGCAAAAAAGTCCCTTGGTTATTTATTCCGTTTATTTTTTAAATAAACTCTCTAATAAATACAAACACAGGAAGCAAAAGCGTCCAGCACCTTTGCTTGGAGTCGATTTACTAAGGAAAAAATGAATAACCAGCGTGCATACCTAATCAACGACCACCGTTTTCACATTCATAAACGAACGAATTCCTTCAGCCGCCAATTCACGACCATAACCCGAATGTTTAACACCCCCAAAAGGTAACCGCGGGTCGGATTTAACAAAAGTATTAACGACACAGGTACCCGCCTGAAGTTCGCTAGCCGCTATTTTTTCGCCGCGTTCATTATCATTCGTAAAAACAGCCGCTCCCAATCCGAATTTTGAATTATTAGCTATTTCAATAGCGTGTTTTTCATCTTTTGCGCGAATAAGCGCGATCACCGGTCCGAATACTTCATCGTCAAAGGCGGGTTGTCCCGCCCGAACGCCTGAAAGCACAGTAGGGGGGTAGTAAAAGCCTTTACTTTCCGGTATTTCTCCCCCTGTTTCTAAAAGAGCGCCTTTGTCTATGGATTCCCTCACTTGCCCGTGAACGGTATCGCGCAAATCGGAACGCGCCAGTGGGCCAAGCTCGGTCTCTTTTTTTAAGGGATCACCCATCCGGTAGGATTGAGCTTTCTCTATCACGAGCGCTTTAAATTCATCATAAACATTTTCAACAATAATTAAGCGTTTGGCGGCAATACAAGATTGTCCCGAATTGCTCAAGCGAGATTCCACGCAAGCTTCTGCCGCTTTTTCTAAGTCGGCATCTTTTAAAATAAGGTAAGCATCATTGCCGCCGAGTTCCAAAACCACTTTTTTTAGTGCTTTACCCGCAGCACTTCCTACCGCTTTTCCGGCGCCTTCGCTGCCAGTTAGGGTTACCGCAGAAATTTTAGGGTGAGAAATGACATCGCTCGCTTTTTCCGTATTAATGACAAGCGTTCGAAAAATATTATCGGGTAAATCGGCAGATTGTATTAATTTTTCGATCGCAAGGGCAGTGCCTGTTGAAATCGAAGCATGTTTTAACAAGCAGCCGTGACCAGCCATTAAATTAGGCGCAGCAAAACGGAACACCTGCCACAAAGGAAAATTCCACGGCATGATGCCAAAAATAACGCCGCTAGGCTGGTAAGTCACGTAACTTTTTTTCCAATCCGTGTTAACGATTCGAGGTTTTAGCAACGCTTCTGCATGATCAGCATAATAATCGCAAACCCAAGCACATTTTTCAGCTTCTGCTTCGCCCGCTGTTATGGGTTTTCCCATTTCCGTTGCGATTAATTTTGCGTAATCGGTTTTATTTTTTCGTAACCTTTCAGCAATACGACGAAGTTTTCCACCACGTTCTTTAAAACCTACGCTTCGCCATTTTTCATAGTCATAATGAACATCATTAATAATGTCTTCAACTTGTTGATCCGTCATTTCTTGGTAGGTTTTTATAACTTCTCCCGTGCTGGGATTGGTCGTTCGTATTGGCATAAATGGCATCCTTTAAGTCGGTTGACTGTCTGCTCGGTGGGTTTCTTTAGGCCGTGCCACAAAATAATGGGGGTCGGCTTCTTTCCATAGTTTCATGTAGTTTCGATATTTTTCAGGAACGCGTCCTTTAAGTATATCATTCGGTTCAAGGTAAGGAAAAATTTCATCATAAGTTAATGCAGCATCTTTGCTAACGCGACGGTGAACGTGAAAAGGCTGTAATTCTTCGGGGCGTTCCAACCCGGTAGCTCCTAATACTTCCAAGAAACTTTTTAAAGTGGCTTCGTGGAAATTTTTCACGTAAACGGCTTTTTCATTAACATCTAAGGCGTAACGTCGTTTCGGATCTTGGGTGGTCACTCCGGTGGGACAGGTGTTAAGGTGGCAGCGACGCGATTGCACGCAACCCAGTGCAAACATCATACCGCGAGCGCTATTTAAAATATCTGCGCCTAAAGCAATTTTCGTCAGCATGTCAAACCCCGTAATAATTTTACCGCTGCCGATTAAACGAATATGTTTGCGTACATCGATTCCAACTAAACAATTGTGAGCGAAAATTAATCCTTCATTGAGCGGCATACCGACACTGTCTGAAAACTCAAAAGGAGCAGCACCGGTTCCCCCTTCAGAGCCGTCGATCACAATAAAATCGGGATAAATTTTTGTCTCCAACATCGCTTTGCAGACCGCCATAAATTCCTGAAGGATACCAATACAAAGTTTAAAGCCAGTAGGTTTTCCTCCACTGAGTTCCCGCAATTGTTGGACAAATTCCAATAAGCCGATGGGGGTGGAAAAAGTCGAATGAGCAGGGGGCGATAGACAATCCACTCCCGCTTCCACTCCTCGCGCTTCGGCTAATTCCTGAGTGACCTTTACGCCCGGCAAAATAGCGCCGTGTGATGGTTTAGCCCCTTGCGATATTTTTATTTCTACCATTTTGACGTTCGGGTGGCGGGATTTTTCTTTAAACTGTTCGGGATTAAATTTACCGTCTTTTGTGCGACAGCCGAAATAAGCGGTGCCGATTTCCCACACGAGATCGCCGCCCTCCATTAAATGGTATTTGCTTAAACCGCCTTCGCCGGTATCTTGATGAAAACCACCCAGCTTGGCGCCGCGATTTAGCGCTCGAACGGCTTCGGCACTGATGGCCCCAAAGCTCATGGCAGAGACATTAAAACGAGAGGCGGAATAAGGTTGAGTGCATTGAGGGCCGCCTATTTCAACGCGCGTGCAGGAATCAAAATCCGGTTGTTTAGGGGCCATCGATTGATTAACCCATTCGTAACCGACTTCATGCACATCCAGTTGCGTGCCAAAAGGCATAGTGTCCACGGTTTTTCTTGAACGATCATAAACAAGGAATCGCTGAGCGTGAGTAAATGGCGCCCCGCCCCATTCGTCTTCAATAAAATAGGCGTGGATTTGGGGGCGTATCTTCAAAAGGATGTATCGCCAATGTCCCCAAACGGGATAGTTTCGCAAAATATTGCTGTCTTTTTGGAAAATGTCATAGATACCGACGAAAAATAAGGGAAGTGCAATGATAAGAAACCATAAAATAGGCAGCCAAAAGAACGCGATTACGAAAATGGCGGCAAAAACGGTGATAAAAATGAGGTAAAAATAAGAACGAACCGTTGTTTTTTCGTGGACCATGAAATTTCCTTTATCATCCGTGATATGAAGTTAATAACATTATCGGCTGCCGCGGCAAATTCGTCAATTTTTCATTGGCGAGCGAGTGCGGAATGCGGTTTGTAATAAAGCAGGATTGCAAGAAGGGGGAGACTTTCCTGTGGTCGCGTAGTGGTAAAGCACGCATCGCAATATGTTGTGAAGGCCGTTACTAAACATATAAAGAAGTATTAATAAAATAGCAGTAATGCTTGAGCCTAAAAGCGCAGCGTCCGTGTTAGGCAGATAAAATCCAATTAAAAGAGGGAGCAGAACCAGTAGGCGAGGAATTAAAAATAAAATGCCTAGATTAAAATTAGCAGTTAGGGAGGTACCCCAGGTTTTTTGAAGCCATTGACTTGAACGCTTAATCGCTTTAATGGGCCCGATTTTTTCGAGAATGATGACGGGAATAACGAAATAAGAAATTATGGTCCAAGTAATGCCAGCAAAGATTGCAGCAACAAAAGCGAGATTATTAAGCCGAGATCCCACAAGACGAATCGTGGCTCCAAAAGTTGAGCTGATAAACGACCATCCCATAATGGCCCAGAAGCGGCTTTTAGCAACCCGAAAACCTTCAGCCACTGTCGCGGGGCGTTGATCAAAATAAGCCATTATAGAAGCCATAAAGGCGACATTACAAAAAGCGATGACAAAGTTACACAGGTATAAAATTCCTAAAAACAAAAGAATCACGATCAAATTCTTGGAAAAATTTGATTGCCCGGTTTGCCAGTGGTTCAACTCCAAGTGCCATAAGGGCATCGCAATCAGCAACAGAAGAAGCATACAAACGATAATGCTGATGAGGGGGTAAATAAGCAGTTTTTTGTTCGCTCTAATAATAGAAAAACTTTGTTGTCCTATTTCCCAGCCGCGAGTAAATCGAGACATCGGTCACCTATAAACGGATGATCGCGTCCTTACGAGAGTAAATTTACTGTAATTCTACCATATTCTCCCTCTATTTGACATGGACTTAGGGCCTTTCAGACTGCACAATAGCGCCTATGAAAAATCAGTGGAAAACGAGCGATTTCGATTATAACTTGCCCGTCGAATTGATCGCTCAGCGCCCTTTGGCTGACAGATCGGGCAGCCGATTATTGTATATTGATCGCTCCCGACGGACAGTTTCCCATCGCCAATTCAACGGGTTTGTTGAGCAAGTTAAGCCGAATGATTTAGTGGTCCTTAACGATACTAAGGTCATTCCCGCTCGGCTATTTGGACATAAACAAACGGGGGGGAAAGTTGAATGTCTGGTGGAACGTATTTTATCCAAAGACCGGTTTTTAGCGCATATCCGAGCCAGTAAAGCGCCAAAGCTAGGGAGTCAAATTATTATTGCTGATAATTTTAAAATTATTATCGAGGGGCGGTATAACGATTTATTTGAATGTGTACTCCATTCATCGGCTTCCATTTTAGATTTATTATACCAACACGGCAGAATACCTTTGCCCCCCTATATTCAGCGGGAACCTGATAAAGATGATCAAGCGCGCTATCAAACGATTTTTGCCGAAAGAGCGGGTGCAGTAGCCGCGCCGACAGCGGGACTGCATTTTAATGAAGAGACTTTTGACGCGCTGCGCAAAAAGGGAGCGGCGATCACTTACGTCACTTTACATGTGGGTGCAGGCACGTTTCAGCCCGTCCGCGCGGACTCGTTAGCAGACCACCGGATGCACCATGAATGGATGGAAGTATCAAAAGCGGTCTGTGATGCTATTGCAAAATGTCGTAAAAATAACGGTCGAGTGATTGCTGTAGGTACAACGGTGATGCGTTGTTTAGAAACCGCGACGAAAAATGGCGAATGCCGTCCTTATGCTGGTGAGACAGATTTATTTATCTATCCTGGATTTCAATTTAATTGTGTGGATGCCTTGTTGACAAATTTCCATTTACCGAAGTCTACATTATTAATGCTGGTGTGTGCTTTTGGTGGCTATGAGTTGGTTATGGAGGCCTATCAAAAAGCGGTTGAAAACCGGTATCGATTTTTTAGTTATGGTGATGCGATGTTGATTTCATAGCATCCCTTCGATAAGCTACCCCAAACTTTCCCGGCATCTCTTAGTGATGACGGAGTTAACCGGAGTATCCATCGTGACTTACCAACACATCAAAGTTCCCAGCCAAGGTGAAAAAATCACCGTTAATAAAGCCGTTTTAGAAGTTCCTGACCGACCCATTATTCCCTTTATCGAAGGAGATGGGATTGGCATTGATATCGCGCCCGTCATGAAAAACGTGGTCGATGCCGCCGTGGAAAAATCCTACGCTGGAAAGCGAAAAATTGAATGGATGGAGATCTACGCCGGAGAAAAGGCTACGAAAGTGTATGGCAAAGACAATTGGCTGCCTGATGAGACACTCGAAGCCATTAAAGAATACCAAGTGGCCATTAAAGGTCCCTTAACCACGCCGGTGGGGGGTGGCATACGTTCGCTCAATGTCGCGCTGCGCCAACAGTTAGACCTGTATGTTTGCCTTAGGCCCGTCCGTTATTTTACGGGTGTGCCAAGCCCGGTCAAAACGCCTGAAAAGGTGAATATGGTGATTTTCCGCGAAAATTCTGAAGATATTTACGCCGGAATTGAATGGCCGGCGGGAAGCCCGGAAGCGGTGAAATTAATCAACTTCCTTCAAAACGAAATGGGCGTAAAGAAAATCCGTTTCCCGGAAACGGCGGGGATAGGGATTAAACCGGTTTCTAAAGAAGGCACGAGCCGTTTAGTACGCCGAGCGATTCAATATGCCATTGATAATGACCGCGATTCCGTGACGCTCGTCCATAAAGGTAACATCATGAAATTCACGGAGGGGGCTTTTAAAGATTGGGGCTATGAAGTCGCTGTCAAAGAATTTGGAGCAAAGCCCTTAGATGGCGGACCCTGGCATGTCTTTGAGAATCCGAAAACAGGCCAAAAGATTACGATTAAAGACGTTATTGCCGACGCCTTTTTACAACAAATTTTATTGCGTCCCGCCGAGTACAGCGTCATCGCCACCTTGAACCTCAATGGAGATTATATCTCCGACGCGTTAGCGGCCGAAGTCGGCGGCATTGGCATTGCTCCGGGCGCTAATTTAAGCGACACCGTCGGTCTTTTTGAAGCCACTCATGGGACAGCGCCTAAATATGCGGGGCAAGATAAAGTCAATCCAGGCTCTCTAATTTTATCAGCAGAAATGATGCTCCGTTACCTAGGCTGGAAAGAAGCCGCCGACCTTGTCGTTCAAGGTATTGAGGGGGCGATTGAAAGTAAAACAGTAACTTACGATTTTGCCCGTTTGATGACCGGCGCCAAAGAAGTAAGTACCTCTCAGTTCGGCAAAGCCATAATTAAGCATATTCTGTAGGGGAGGGGGCAAGCTCTAACAGGTTGTACCCGAAGTCTAGGCTTCGTCATTTCCGTGCAGGGCACCCAGGCGGGCCTTCGGCGCGCTGCGCATGCGCGGAGGATGAGAGGTTTTAAGTTTTTTGCTCTTTACCACTCCTGGGGTAATGATACGGCCTCTGAATGTTAATTATAAAGAACGCGTATTGGATGGTTCTTTTGAATTCATTGAAAGCGCAACAATACTTTCCAGTGACTCATCTCCTTTTGCTAACTCCACGATCTGAGTGTCTGAGATGGCCTTATCCGGGGGGATTAACATATTTACTTGCTTTCGGTGGCGTACAAGTGCTTCCAAGTAAGCCATATCAGGAGCAGGGGTTAGCTTCCATTGCTCAAAGGCATATTCAATAGGGTAGTCAGGAAGCAAAGTAGGTGATAATGAGATCAAAGCGCCTAAGCCGCTTCGATTATTGGGGATCGTTTCTGGTTTCCTTTCTGACGCTTTTTCCCTCTCAGTTTTTTCCAAAACCTCTTCCACTTGATCGGTTTCACGACTGTTGATGGCTACAATGAGCTCCCACAAATAAGGGTCTCTTCTCAAAGTTTCGACCCCAGGGTTAAACAACGTAGCGTAATTTACTACACTACCCCTATTTTGTTTTTGGGACTTGGAAAGCTCCCGGTTATCAATATCTTGATTATCTAGATGTGGTCTTATACTCATACTTTTTTCAAGTGGTCCTTTCCACGAATGGATTAGTCCGTTAATCTTACTCCCTTCAACTTAACGTAGCCTTAAAACCTTAAAGTATTTCAATTATTCTTATAACCATTTGTAAAGCAAATAAAAAGAAGTGTCAATGCGACCCCAACGCACTTGAGTGTAGGAAAAACGCCGTTCTCTTTACTACATTTAGAATAAGGAGAGATCGATTCCGGCCAGAGGGGCTGGCGAGGAGGCAAGGGTAGCCAAATCGACTCCAGGCGACAGAAAAAGGATTTACTGTCGAACATGAGGAAACAACTTAGCAGAGGAGGGCGGGATCATGTTTAGTAAGGCACTGGAGAAGACATTAAACCGCGCATTTTCGCAGGCTCGCGAAAAACGGCATGAATTTATCACTGTTGAGCACCTGTTGTTAGCTTTATTGGATAATCCTGAGGCTGGTAGAGTGTTAAGCGCGTGTGGCGCTAATTTAGAACGTTTGCGGGCGGGATTAGGCATTTTTATTGATGAAACGACACCTCATATTCCTCTGAATGTAGAACGCGATATTCAACCCACCTTGAGTTTTCAGCGAGTATTGCAGCGGGCGATTTATGATGTCCAGTGCAACGGCACTCCCGAAGTGACAGGAACCAATATTTTAACAGCGATTTTCAGTGAGCCGGAAAGTCAAGCCGTTTATTTCCTTAGCCAAGAAAACATTAGTCGGATCGATATCATCAATTACACCACCCAAGGCATAACAAAGCCGCGACAAGAGGCCCGTTTTTTGTCTGATTCTCAGCAATTACCAGAAGCCAGCGGAATGCAAGAAACGACGGTGGATGAGAATTTAATTGAGCTTTATGCCACCAATTTAAACGCGAAAGCCCGAAGCGGCCGGGTAGATCCTTTGATTGGCCGTCAAGAAGAACTGCTGCGCTGCATTCAAACACTGTGCCGACGCACTAAAAATAATCCGCTGTTAGTGGGCGATGCAGGGGTGGGAAAAACCGCTATCGTTGAAGGTTTGGCGCAATTAATTGTCCAAAATAGAGTACCAAAGCCGTTAGCGCATGCGACGATTTATGCTTTGGATTTAGGCATATTGTTGGCTGGCACCAAATACCGCGGGGATTTTGAAAAACGATTTAAATCTGTATTAAAGGCACTGAGCCGAGAACCGGGCGCCGTGATATTTATTGATGAAATTCATAATTTAATCGGCGCTGGTTCTGCAACTGGTGGTACCATGGACGCCTCTAATTTAATAAAACCCTTATTGACCACGGGGGAGTTGCGTTGCATGGGCGCGACGACTTATGAAGAATTTCGCAATTTCTTTTCGAAAGATCATGCCTTATTGCGTCGATTTCAAAGAATTGACGTTAAAGAACCTTCGGTAACCGACACCGTTAAGATTTTACAAGGACTGCGGTCGCGTTATGAAAATTACCATCAAATTCGTTATACGCCAGATGCTTTAAAGCGCGCCGTTGAATTATCCGCTCGCTATATTTCTGATCGGCAATTACCGGATAAGGCGATTGATGTTATCGACGAAGCAGGTGCTTTTGAACAATTACAAAGCGACGAGGAGCGTAAAACCCTTATTACTGTGAAAGAAATCGAATCCATTGTCGCCAAAATGGCACGTATTCCGATTCATACCATTACGCAATCAGATAAGGAATTGTTGATTGATCTGCCAAAGCAATTAAAGCGCGTTGTTTTTGGTCAAAGCCAAGCTGTTGAATCGCTTTGTAATGCCATCAAACTATCGCGTGCTGGTTTAAATAATGCAGATAAGCCGGTAGGATCGTTTTTATTAGCGGGACCCACCGGCGTTGGTAAAACGGAAGTGACTCGTCAATTAGCTCAGGCATTGGGTATCGAATTAATCCGATTCGATATGTCGGAATACATGGAACGGCATGCTGTTTCGCGCTTAATTGGTGCTCCTCCTGGTTATGTGGGTTTCGATCAAGGGGGGTTACTGACGGAAATTATCCGCAAACAGCCTCATGCTGTGTTGTTATTGGATGAAATTGAAAAGGCCCATCCGGATATTTTTAACATCCTTTTGCAAGTGATGGATTACGGTTATCTCACCGATAATACGGGTCGAAAAGCCGATTTCCGTCATGTGATTATTGTGATGACAACCAATGCTGGCGCCGAACAATTGGAGCGGGGAGCTATTGGTTTTGCCGTTCAAGACATGGAACAAGAAAATTTAGGAGCGATTAAACATTATTTCAGTCCTGAATTCCGCAATAGGTTAGATGCTGTGATTCAATTTAAATATTTGGATACGACGACGATTCTTAAAATCGTTGATAAATTTACCCGCGAATTGCGTGATCAATTAAAAGAAAAAGGAATACGACTCACCATTAGTTCGGATGCAAAACAATGGCTAGCTGAACGCGGCTATAACGAAAAAATGGGCGCTCGCCCCATGGCGCGGCTTATTCAAGAGAAGTTAAAAGTTCCCATTGCTAACCAACTGTTATTTAGCGAACTGAATGAGGGCGACGAGATTATAGTAAACAGAGCCAATGGCGACTTAGTGGTTCAAAGAAAGCAAATAGTGGTTTAAATTTTCCGCGACCCCGTTATCCCGCTTGCACGGGAATGACGAAAGCTAAAAAAGAAATATTTTTATTCTTCTGCCTTTGAGGTTGGAGGTTTCTTTCCAGCTTCCCGATAAACGATTCGACCGCGCGTTAAATCATAGGGGGTTAATTCGACGGTCACCGCGTCACCGGTTAGGATGCGAATGTAATGCTTGCGCATCCGCCCCGAAATATGAGCTGTCACGACGTGCCCGTTCTCAAGTTTGACCCGAAAAGTCGTGTTAGGGAGTGAATCGACCACTGTCCCTTGCATTTCAATGGATTCTTCTTTTGCCATATAATTTAATGAGGTTAATAAAAAGGTAATGATGCCTTAAATAGTAGCTATAAGCAATGGGTTAGGGTGCAATTCGTCGCTGTATCAGCGCGGATCTCCCGCCTCCTGATCGGTTAACAGCGGCAGTTTCTGGCTCAGTGATTAAATTGCTCTTTTTCCACGATTCAACCAACTGTTTAGTGCTTTCTTTTAAATCCTTTAGATTAGACTGTTGCGCGTGGGAGTCAATTAGGGAGTTATATAATGAAAATAGTCGATTCTGAAGAAAATTAAAACTGCGACAACCCGCCTCGAAAACGAAGCTTAAAAGATTCCCCGCTAACATGAAATAATAAATTCTCATCCATTCATCGTAAATTTCATGGCCGGGATAAACAACGACCTCTTTCTTATGAGAATTAAATTCCCAGGACAAAAAGATAGAAAAGGCTACCATCAGAAGGGGTAAGTCAGAATTAGCCCCTAAAAGGAAGTTGAGAAAACGACTGGGCAGCAAAGAAGTTAATGATAAGAAATTATGATCTGTAGCGCGAAGATAGCGTTCGATCCCAATGATGAGGGAATCGTTTTGTAAACGATTTTGGAAGAATTTATAAAGTTTAAGTAGCTCAGCGTCTTTCAAATTATCACAGACGGCGAAAAGACCGCGGTAAATATCCCCAATAAAAATTTTATGATCAGAAAATTCAGAGACCACGTTGTTTTTGTAACGAAATATGCTATCAGATAAATCGACAGGGTGAGAGTCTCCCAGAGAAGGATTTAAGGGAAAGGTTAAAAACCGTCTTGAAATTAAAAGGTCGCAGCGTGATTCATATTCCAGGTACTGTTGGAGTAATTCTATTTCGTTCTTAAGGAGAAAGGTACGCAAAAAAGGGTAGATTATGCCAATGCCGCCCATGATAGATATAAAAATAATAGTTATTTTTCTGAAGTTTAAATCAAGAGTCAGCATTTTCCGGGGGCTAAGCTTTTCTACAGCGGGGTAATAAATTTTTTTGAATTCGTCAATGAATGGAAAAGCTCTAGCGATTGAAACTTGGGGAACTTTGCGTTCCTGAGAAAAGTATTCAAGCTGCCTTTCAAGGATATGTAATAAGGAAAGCAAGGCGATAACCCGCACGATATTATAATTTATTTGTTCGTTTTGGAGTGTTTGAGTGGAATCAACATATTTTTTAGGATCGAAAATATAAACTAAATCGATATCGTCTTTTAAAAAAACATTATCGTTCTCATCATCCTCGCTTTCATTTTCGGTAGATTCATCGGTTAAAAAGGTTGTTAATCTTTCAGTAAAATCCAATAATTTCTCAAAAATGTTTTCTTCACTTTGAGCGAAAAAATCCGTAAGCCATTTTTCAAGAACTAATATTATGGTCTTAACGATATCATCGGGGTTGTGTTTTGTTTTAAACCGTAATCTTTGAGCAAGCTGAATTATTTGGTTTCGTCGCCATTCATCTTTAATATAGGAATTGCAAAAATCAAACGACATATGAGCAGCTCCTTGTCAGAGGAAGTTAGGCTTGGTTCAAGCTGTCTAAATAGCGTTCCGCGTCGAGGGCGGCCATGCAGCCCATTCCGGCAGCAGTGATGGCTTGTCGGTAGACGTGGTCCGTGACATCACCTGCGGCGAAAACCCCGGGGATATTTGTTGCAGTAGCGTTCCCTTGCAAGCCAGATTTCGCGCGAAGGTAACCCGCTTCATCCATTTCCAACTGCTCTTTAAATATTTTGGTATTGGGGTCGTGGCCGATGGCGATGAATAAACCGTCAATAGTAAGATCTTGAGTTTTCTCCTCCTTAACGTGCTTAAGATGAACGCCAGTTACGCCTTGATCGTCACCCAAGACTTCTTCAATAACATGACTCCACACAATAGCAACTTTACCTTCCTCCACTTTTTTAATTAATTGGGCGCTTAGCATTTTTTCCGCCCGCAATTTATCGCGTCGATGAATGAGGGTGACATGAGAGGCTATGTGAGAAAGATAAAGTGCCTCTTCCACAGCCGTATTTCCTCCCCCAACCACCGCCACTTTTTTGCCACGGTAAAAGAAACCATCACAAGTCGCACAGGCGGAAACGCCTTTGCCCATGTAGGCCTTTTCTGAAGGTAAACCTAAATAGCGCGCAGAAGCGCCGGTAGCAATAATTAAAGCATCGCAGCTATATGTCGCGTTATCTCCTTTGAGCAAAAAAGGACGCTGGTTTAAATCGGCTTCATTGATATGATCAAAAATAAATTGAGTATCAAGGCGCTCCGCGTGCTTTTGCATCCTTTCCATTAATTGTGGACCTTGCAATCCTGGCGCTTCTCCCGGCCAATTATCCACATCAGTCGTGGTCATGAGTTGTCCGCCTTGTTCCATGCCGGTAATCATTATGGGTTTTAGGTTAGCGCGAGCGGCATAAATGGCGGCTGTGTAGCCGGCTGGGCCGGAGCCGAGAATGATGAGAGAATGGTGTTGTGGTTTATTCATGATCTTGGTATTGGTTAGTGAATGATTCGGGCTATAATACTAACCGCTTTCAGGTTTGTCATCACTTGAAAGCGAAGCCCGATTTGGGCGTGCGTTTTAAAATTGAATAAAAGAGTATCTTGGATGGGACGACGCAAGGGTAAAAAATCAGCGAAGGAAACGGGCGTGCTGTTACGGCGCCATTTGCGTTATCGCCTACGTGAAGGTTGCTTCATTTTGGCGCTGGCTTTTTCGGCTTTTCTTTTTATTGCCCTTCTGAGTTATCATCGATCTGATCCGGGCTGGTCGCACAGTATAGTGGTTAAGCATGTCGCCAACTTGACTGGGGAAGCGGGGGCTTGGCTTTCCGATTTTACTTTATATATGGTGGGTTACCTGGCCTACATTTTTCCTTTGATGGTTGCTTTTGCTGCTTGGGTTTTTTTCCGCAATCGTCATGAAGAACAGGATATTCCGACTAAATGGCCTTTATTAATTTTACGTGCCGTTGGGTTTTTATTAATACTACTCGCTGGTTCTGCATTAGCGGCCATTCATTTAGGTACACTGGACGCTAATCTTCCGTATAATGGCGGCGGAATAATCGGCGTCGTTATGGCAAAATCATTATTTCCCATTTTTAATACCGCAGGAACTTCTTTAATTTTAATTGCTTTCCTATTGATAGGAATTACATTATTTACAGGGTTGTCTTGGTTCCAATTTTTAGAATTGCTTGGAAAAAACGCAATTAAATTTACAAAATTCTGTGCAATTCGATTGGGTGCTATTTCCTGGAAGGATTTATTTCTATCGCTATTACCCTCTCAAGATAAGCGAGAAGCTGTCACCGTCCCCAAAATCAAACGCGTCGAGCCGGATTTGGTCCCCGATGCGCTGGACATGATTTCTACGCCTAAAATTGCCGAACGGCCGAAATTAGAAATTATCGATCATGAATTTAAAACGCCGCGTTTTAAAGGCTCAGCCATATTACCTGAACTTTCTTTACTTGATAAACCTTCTCAAGACCATACCTTGTCCTATTCGGAAGAAGAGTTGCAGCAGAAATCGCGTGAAGTCGAGCTGCGTTTGGCGGATTTTGGTATTCAGGCGAAAGTAGTCGCGGTACATCCCGGGCCTGTGGTGACGCGTTTTGAGTTGCAACTGGCGGCGGGAACGAAAGCCAGCCGCGTCACCAATTTGGCAAAAGATTTGGCCCGCTCGTTATCGGTCATTAGCGTTCGAATTGTCGAAGTAATTCCAGGGAAATCGGTTATTGGTCTGGAACTTCCCAATAAAAACCGAGAAGTGGTCACGATTTACGAAGTGTTGGCGACTAAGCAATACCAAAATGCACGCTCGAGTTTAACGCTCGCCTTAGGGAAAGACATTGGAGGCCACCCAGTCATCGTGGATTTAGCGAAAATGCCTCATTTATTGGTGGCGGGAACTACCGGCTCAGGTAAATCAGTCAGTTTAAACGCTATGTTATTGAGTCTTCTTTATAAATCCACGCCACAACAATTGCGCCTTATTCTTATCGACCCCAAGATGCTGGAGCTTTCAGTTTATGAAGGAATTCCCCATTTGCTCACCCCGGTGGTCACCGATATGAAAGATGCGGCGGCCGCTTTGCGTTGGTGTGTCGTTGAAATGGAACGGCGTTATCGGTTGATGGCTTCGCTCGGAGTGCGCAATATCCTGGGTTACAACGCTAAAGTCAAAGAAGCCATTGAAGCCGGAGCACCATTATTGGACCCCTTGCAAGCCGCTGCGGAAGGAAAACCGCCCGAACTTCAAGAATTGCCGCAGTTGGTAGTTATTGCCGATGAATTTGCAGATATGATGGTAGTCGTTGGGAAAAAAGTAGAAACGCTTATTGTGCGTTTGGCGCAAAAAGCGCGGGCGGCTGGTATTCATCTTATTTTTGCAACGCAACGACCTTCCGTGGATGTCATTACGGGGTTAATTAAAGCCAATATTCCAACGCGAGTGGCTTTTCAAGTCTCTTCAAAAATTGATTCGCGGACTATTTTAGATCAACAAGGAGCTGAGCAACTATTGGGGCATGGTGATTTGTTGTATTTGGCTCCCGGTAGTGGTGTGCCCGTCCGGGTTCATGGCCCTTACGTTAAAGACGAAGAAGTGCACCGGGTAGCGGAGTATTTACGTGAAAGTAGCGAACCGAATTATGTCGAAGGAATATTGGATGAAATGGGCGCACAAGATTTAAGTGGTTTTGTGGAAGCCGCTTTAGGTGGAGGATCTGAAGAAGGGGGCGAAAGTGATCCGCTTTATGATGAAGCTGTAGAAGCTGTTATCCGCTCACGCCGTGTGTCGGTCTCCAGTATTCAACGCCGCTTTAAGATCGGGTATAATCGAGCCGCACGTATCGTTGAAGCGATGGAAGCCGCCGGTGTCGTCAGTCCAATGGAAAATAATGGCGCTCGAGAAGTACTGGCGCCCTCAAAAGAATAATATAAAAAACAATGAACACTATAAAAATATTAATTGGTTTATTGGGAATTTTTTTATTTTCCCTGTCTGGGATTGTGAGTGCTCAATCCGATGCCACAACCCAGTTAAGCCAACTGCTTTCAAATTTTCGAACTTATCAGGCAAAATTTAATCAAATTACTTTTGATGGCCAAGATCGAGTGATCCAACAAAGCCATGGACGGGTCATGATTATGCGCCCGGGGCGCTTTCGCTGGGAAACCGATTCACCGACTAAACAAATTATAATCACAAACGGAAAAACGTTGTGGGTGTATGATGTAGACTTGTCGCAAGCCACACAGCAGCCACTAGCGCAAAAAACGAATATTAATCCTGCTTCGTTATTGTCGGGGTCGGTGAAAGATCTAAAACAAAAATTCACCATTACGATTAGCCCAACTCCTGATGCCGCCACTTTTCAATTGGTTCCCAACTTAGGGAAAAGCCTTAATTTTAATTGGATTCGTTTAAAATTTTCAAAAAAGCAACTTACCGAAATGACCGTATTAAATAATTTGGATGAAAGAAGTATTTTCCAATTCAGCCAAATTAAGGTAAACGCTCCATTGTCGAGTACGCTTTTTGAATTTAAGCCTTCGCGTGGCATCGATGTTGTCAAACAATGATTTTATTCCACTCGCTACCCGCATGCGCCCCGGCTGTTTGGAGGAATTTGTCGGCCAGTCGCATTTATTGGGAAAGGACAAACCCCTTTTTCGTGCCATAGAAAAAGGTAAATTGCATTCGATGATTCTATGGGGACCGCCAGGGTCGGGGAAAACGACTCTCGCTGAGATTATAGCGCAAAAAGCAGGCGCACGTGTTGAATCTATTTCCGCCGTACTCGCTGGGGTAAAAGATATCCGGGATGTGGTCGAGCGGGCTGAACGCCATAAAGGACAGGCAACGATTCTATTTGTTGATGAGGTGCATGGCTTTAATAAATCTCAACAAGATGCTTTCTTACCCCATGTTGAGAAAGGCACAATCACATTAATTGGGGCCACGACGGAAAATCCTTCCTTTCAATTAAATAACGCCCTTCTTTCTCGAACTCGAGTTTATGTGTTAAAACAATTAACTGAAGCCGATTTATTATCTATTTTAGAGAATGCGCTTGCCAATGAAGAGCGAGGTTTGGGAAAAAAAGCTTTAGAAATACCGGAACCGCTACGCCGTCGCATCGTCCAGTTTGCCGATGGGGATGCGCGGCAATGCTTGAACCTTCTGGAAATCATTGCTGATTTTGCGCTGGAAGAAAACGGCCGTTTTGTGGTCGATGACGGGCTCATTGATAAAGTTTTAACGGAAGGGCTACGTCGTTTTGATAAACGCGGAGAAGCTTTTTACGATCAAATATCCGCATTGCATAAATCGGTCCGCGGCTCCGATCCCGATGCTTCTCTGTATTGGCTTTCGCGTCTTTTAGATGGTGGCTGCGATCCTTTTTACGTCGCCAGACGCGTAGTGCGCATGGCGAGTGAAGATATTGGAAATGCTGATCCTCGCGCGCTCCAGTTAGCGCTCGATGCTTGGGAGACTTTTGAACGATTGGGAACGCCGGAAGGAGAACTCGCCATTGCGCAAGCGGTTGTTTACTGTGCTTGTGCTGCGAAAAGTAACGCGGTTTATAAAGCTTTTAACGCAGCCAGTCGTGAAGTGAAAAGCACAGGTAGTCTGGAAGTACCGCTTTATCTACGCAACGCGCCCACTCGATTAATGAAATCGCTCGACTATGGAAAAGATTATCGTTATGCACATGATGAGTCAGACGGCTTTGCAGCTGGCGTCGATTATTTGCCCGAATCATTAATTGGACGACGGTATTATTTCCCTATTAATAGAGGATTAGAAATAAAAATTAAAGAAAAGCTTGAATATTATAGAAAGCTCAACGAACAACACAAAACGACTGAGGATAGTAAAAACTAACCGCTGCACGTTATCTCGCGGGACAGGCTGCGGGCTAACAGGGTTGAATCCAACCATAGAAGGAAAAAAGAAGTAATGTTAGACCCCAAAATATTGCGACAAAATTTAGAGCATGTTGTAGAAAAATTACGCCGCCGCGGTTTTGAAATGGATAGTGATACTTTCCTTCAATTGGAAAACAAACGCAAAGAGGCTCAATTAGCAATCCAATCTTTCCAAACTAAACGTAACCAATTATCAAAAACCATTGGAATGGCGAAATCAAAAGGGGAAAACCCCGAACTCTTAATGGCTGAAGTATCGCAGTTAAACGATGAATTAAAGCAGGAAGAAGCTAATTTTGAAACCATTCAGAAGGCTTTCTCTGATTTTCAATTAGCTATCCCTAATTTACCTCATGATTCAGTGCCCGATGGAAAAAGTGAAAACGATAATCGTGAAATACGACAGTGGGGCGCGCCACCCGGGTTCGATTTTACGCCAAAAGATCACACGGTTCTTGGCGAACGGGATAACCAATTGGATTTTGAAGCGGCAGCCAAATTGTCGGGCGCGCGTTTTGTGGTTTTACGGGGATCGTTAGCACGCGCCCATCGTGCTTTGGCGCAATTTATGTTGGATTTACACACCGACCAACACGGGTATGAAGAAGTTTATGTGCCGTATTTGGTGCATGAAGAATGCTTATACGGAACAGGACAATTGCCGAAATTTCGAGAAGAGCAATTTCAAGTTGCCGGCGATCGGAATTTTTTTTTGGTTCCCACGGGTGAAGTGCCCTTGGTTAATTTAGCACGAGACGAGATTATCGAAGCGCCAGCGCTTCCTAAAAAATGGGTGGCTCAAACTCCCTGTTTCCGCAGCGAGGCGGGTTCTTATGGCAAGGATGTACGAGGGATGATTCGCCAGCATCAATTCCAAAAAGTGGAACTTGTTCAACTGGTTCAGCCAGAAAATTCTTATCAAGCTTTAGAAGAGATAACCCGTCAGGCTGAAAAAGTATTGCAATTATTGGCGCTTCCCTACCGGGTTGTGGAGTTATGCGCGGGCGATTTAGGGTTCGCGGCCGCAAAGACTTATGATTTGGAAGTTTGGCTGCCAAGTCAAAATAAATACCGAGAGATTTCTTCTTGCAGCAATTGCGAGGATTTTCAAGCCCGACGTATTCAAGCGCGTTGGCGTAATCCCAAAACGGGAAAGCCTGAACTGCTTCATACTTTAAATGGTTCTGGACTTGCGGTAGGCCGCACATTGGTCGCTGTTATGGAAAACTATCAACAAGCCGACGGGCACATTCGTGTGCCCGACGCCTTGAAGTCCTACATGGGTGGAGTGGATTATTTTTAGCTAAAGTTCGGGTCGTTCTTTTCCTGTGGTGCGTAAGCAAACACGAAGCTGCCACCTTTGATTTTGCTGAAGACGTATTTGGAATATTTAGGGTCAATTGCAAAACAGCCCCAACTACGGCCTAATCGGCCTACTTTTTCTGCGAAAGACTTAGTCGCGTACCACGCTGAGTGGAAAACCACCGCTCGCTTGAAAACGTTATTGTTAACACCTTTTTCAAGGCCGTGAATTCGGACAGATAAACCGTGGTGCCCGTAGTAACTTTCACCCGTCACCATCGCTCCTATCGAAGAAGCGTCTGATCCGCCTTTATTAGAAAAGCGAGTCGCGTAGAGATTCCCGCTGCCTTTACCTTGGGCCACATAACCGTTGAATAGCAGTTTGCCATTACGCATGTCAATAACCCACAGCCGCTTTTTATTGGAAGGCTGCTTGAAGTCGATCAAAGTCATGATCGGTTTTTTGACTGCACCGTGTGTTCGTGCCCATCGATAGGCTTTAAGACCAACCTGCAAAGCTTGGGGAGACAAACCTTTATTAATTAAGGGTTGGAAATCCGAATAATCGAACGCCTTCGCTGAAGGGGAGGCCAACGAAGTGGCCAAGAAGATACTTGTTATTAAAGCTATTAAACTACCGCCCATATTTTTTACCTTTAGTTAGTTTTATTTCTATATTATTTCTCCTAAACAAACAATATGTTTTCTCTTCTGAAAACAACAAGGTCACATGATACCGAATTGTTCATAATTTTGCCAGGAAAAGGGGCTAAATTTTCATAATTTCTTAAGAATTCATTTTAACTTATTGAAAATAAAGTAAATATTTTTATCACTGCCCGAAAGCGGTTCGGGGGCCAGATCAAGGGGTTAAGAAAAACACCGATGGGGCTTTTCTCAGCCTCTTAGCCGAGATTCCCATGATTTCGGCCGTGAAAGCCCGGGTGCGATTGAAAGTGGTTTTCAACAAGTAGCCCGTATGCAGCGAAGCGAAATACGGGGACAATAGATGACATCATTGTTTTCCCGTATTTCGCTTCGCTTCATACGTATATGGACCCACCCTTGTTGTCAACAATCAGTTTTGATGAAAAGAAAGCGGTTGCATTCGTATATCCGGCATCACGATTTAAATTGGCCACCATTGGTGCCTTGATGAATTATGCAAGGTTGATGCTTATCGGGCTATCGGCTTCACAGAGCCACCGTATGAATCAGCTTAATCAACCTCAGGTTTTACCTTACTTTCATCAGCCCTCATTGTTTCGAACTCGGTTGGTGTGTCTCCTTTTGTTAATTCTTTTTTTTACCCACGGCGGTGTTTAGGCGCCACAGCGATACGTTTCTTGGCGTGTTAAAAGCGCCCAAATGATCGGCGCATTTTTATTCGCTAACGCCACACAAGCGCGATTCATTCCGCGGCGCTCAATGAGTGCTTTTAACCACAGACTCTTTTTATCCGTTTTATTTTTTACATGACGCAATAGCGCACGGGCGCCATGAATCAATAACGTCCTTAACATCACATTGCCGCGTTTACTAATCCCCAACAACACCTCCTTATTCCCACTCGAATGTTGTCGAGGGACCAACCCAATAAACGCCGACAACTGCCGGGAACGATGAAATTGATGAATGTCACCCACGCTCGCATAAACCGAGAGCGCCGTTAAATAACCCACCCCCGGGATGCTCTGTACCCGTTGACAATCCTCATTGGCTTTTGCCACCGCTTTTAATTCCTCCTCGTAATCACCAATCGCTTCGTCCCGGTTCAACAATTCGGTATACAAACAATTCAACACCCGTTTCATCCGCGGTGTTAATCCCACCGCTTCGCTCGCTAAAATCAACGGGAGCTCTTCATAAAATCGCTTGGCACCACGCGCCATCGTGAGTCCGTATTCTTGCAACAACCCCCGAATCTCATTGATCAGCGCCGTGCGGCTTTTGACTAAACGATCGCGTATCTTTAACAGCGCTTGAACGTCTTGTTGTTCCACCGTTTTACCCTGCACAAACCGCATCGAGGCGCGGGAAGCCGCTTCAGCTATCGCCTGCGCATCGTTACGATCATTCTTGTTACTTTTGACATACGGTTTGACGTGCTGCGGACTGATCAACTGCGTTGGGATACCCATCCCCATAAACGTCCGATACCAATGGTTCGCTCCTCCACACGCTTCCATCACCACGCAGCCCACCTTAAGACTGGCTACGGTGGATACATACTGAGCACGCTTAACCCGTCTCGTGTAGATCACTTTACCCCACTCATCAATTCCACACAGTTGAAAAACATCTTTTGCAATATCAACACCCAGTATTTTAATATCTTTCATGGACCTTCTCCTTTTTTTGAAAATAGAAATTCTATGTTGGCGCATTATGACGCCGTCTTTAAGGGGTGGGTCCATTTCATTGGGCTACTTAGCTACTCGGCTCCCGAGGCGGCTTAGAAAACCTACACTTTCAATCGCACCCTGAAAGCCCTCTATCTTTGTATTTCGGTAGACCGCCTGCGCACTGGAATGAGGGACGTTTTTTACATCGTAGTGCCGAGTCGCAGCCTTATCCATTCGTCATCCTTGCCCCCTTGTCATCCCGCGCAGGCGGGGATCATCCAGCGCACACGTGTGCAGCGCACCGAAGGTGCGCCTGGGTTCTCGCCTCTAGGCAATGATATAGGCTAGGCACACTCCTCAGTTACTTATATAATGGTTCTCCTTTGCCCGTTAAAGGTGGGCAGGGTGCGTATCCTAAGACGAGATAGCAAGGACAGGGAGTCCGGTGGTGATTGATTTTAAGGGAGAGGTGGCAGAGCGGTTGAATGCGACGGTCTTGAAAACCGTTGAGGGGGCAACTCCTCCGAGGGTTCGAATCCCTCCCTCTCCGCCAGTCAAAAATCAATATTAGATCCAGACACTCATGACTATTGACAATCCGAGCGCTTTTCTTAAGACCCTACCTACCGGCTCCGGTGTTTACCAGATGCAAGACGCGCAGGGGAAAGTCATCTATGTGGGTAAAGCGCGCAATTTACAAAAACGGGTCAGCAGCTACTTTCGTCGCCAACTAGATAGTAAAACGCAAGCCATGATGGCTCAGGTGCAGTCGATTCAAACGACGATCACCCGCAATGAGAATGAAGCCCTTTTACTCGAAGCCAGTTTCATCAAACAGTTCCGCCCCCGTTACAATGTATTGCTGCGAGATGATAAATCCTATCCTTACCTTTATTTAGCCACTCATCAAAAATTCCCCCGTTTGGATTTTTACCGCGGCGCAAAAAAAGCCCCCGGCCGTTACTTTGGCCCTTACCCCAATGCCGGATCGGTGAGAGAGAATCTCGCCCTGATTCAAAAGCTATTTAAATTGCGTCAATGCAGTGAATCTTTTTTTAAAAACCGCACGCGCCCTTGTTTACAATATCAAATCAAGCGTTGTACAGCCCCTTGCGTGGGGTACGTCAATGAGCAGGAATATCGACGCCAGGTTGAAGACGCTATCTTATTTTTTGAAGGTAAAAACGATCAAGTAATCATAAAATTAACTGAACGAATGGAAGTAACCTCTGAGAATTTGGTCTTTGAGGAAGCCGCTCATTACCGCGATCAAATTCGCCAATTACGGCGGCTACAAAAACAGCAAATCATTACGGGCGGGAAGGGGAACATTGATATAATAGGCATCGCCGAATCAAACGGAGCCATCGGCTTTGCTATATTATTCATCCGATCCGGGCGAATGATTGGTCATAAACCTTTCTTTCCCAATACACCCTTAGGAACGACGCTCCAAACCGCCTTAGTTGAATTTATTCCTCAATATTATTTGAGCCCTTTGCGCAATGGTGATATTCCGGAACGGATCGTAACGAGCGAGCCATTGGAGGACCGTTTATGGATACAACGCGCTTTGTCGTCCGGTTTAAACCGGAAACTAGCCATTACCGATCAAAAACGGGCGCCGTATAAGCAATGGCAAGCCATGGCGGCGCTCAATGCGGCTCAGGCGCTTTCACAACACTTGGCTCAGAAAAATACTTTCGCGCTAAAATTAGAAGCCATACAAAAATCGTTGGCTTTACCGAATCCAATTGCGCGTATCGAATGTTTCGATATTAGCCATACCTTAGGAGAAGCGACGGTGGCGTCTTGCGTTGTTTTTGGGGAAGAGGGGCCCATTAAAAAAGACTATCGACGATTTAACATTAGCGGAGTAACACCGGGCGATGATTACGGTGCTTTGCGACAGGCGCTGACGCGCCGATACGTGCGCTTAAAAGAAGGCGAAGGCATTTTGCCTGATGTTCTGCTGATTGATGGGGGCATGGGCCAACTTAGGCAAGCAGCCGAGGTGCTTGAAGAATTGCAAGTGAGCGGAGTCATTTTAACGGCAATTGCGAAAGGACCCGGTCGTAAAGCCGGATTGGAAAAGTTGTTCGTTTGGGGGCGACGAGAAGAAATCCATTTGCCGGCAGATAACATCGCGTTTCATCTAATTCAACAAATTCGTGACGAAGCCCATCGCTTTGCGATCACGGCGCATTGCAACCGTCGTGCTAAGCGCCGAGTAGAATCCACCTTGCAGGAAATTGAAGGGATCGGTCCTAAACGACGGCAAAAATTATTGAAATATTTCGGTGGGTTACAAGAACTTCAGCGAGCTAGCATTGAAGAAATCGCAAGGGTCCCCGGTGTCAGCGAAACCTTAGCCAAAGCCATTTACGATGCCTGCCATCAACACAAGGGCTAACTCTAAAAGAGGATTGTTAGGAGTTGGCTTAGATAATTGATCGGCCCAAGGTTCGTAGTTATTATTGAGTTCAAGAATTTTCTGTCTTAGAGGGAGCTTATTTTGCGCTTACAAAGAGTCTTTTCATTCCTTTTTTTGGTGCCCTTTTACTCGGCAATCGTTTTCTATGTTCGCTTCGTACGGCGATACAAGATAAAAAACAAACACAAAATCAGAAAACAATTTCGGGGCTTTCTGAAGAAAGAGCACAAAGGTCCGGTGCTCATTTGTGCAAACCACCTCAGTTACTTTGATGCTTTTGGCATTATTTGGGGTTTAGGTTCGCTCTGGGGATATCTTAGGCATTTTCGCCGCTTTCCCTGGAATATTCCCAATGCAAAGTTTGCGTGCGCTAACTTATTCAATCGACTAATGAGTTATATGGGTAAAATGATCCCTCTTAAAACAGAGGGGGGAGGATCGAATGCGAAAACCGTATTAAGAAGGGTTACACATTTATTAAAACGAGGAGATTTCGCTATGATCTTCCCTGAAGGGACGCGGAGCGAGACAGGGCGATTGAATATGGACGATTATGGTTACGGGGCTGGTCAGATTTTGCAAGCTGTCCCTCAAGCAAAGGTCTTATTAATTTATTTGCGGGGTGAGGAAGACAAAATGCAACGGTATTTACCCCAGAAAGGTTGTCAGTTTTATATGAAATTAAAATGGTTCGCCCCCCAAACCCAAACGAATCAGCAGGGCCGACAGGGGATTCGTGAACTTTCAAAGAAGATAATGGAAGAGTTATGTGAAATGGAAAAAGAGTATTTCCAGGAAATTCCTTCCTAAGTTTTCCATCCTTTTAAGTAAAGCGAGGAGTTTTATTTCCTCGCTTTGTTGTGGGAAAGGAGAAAGTGGCTTAGAAACGGCCGCCTCGACCACCCCGGCCGCCGCTGCCACCATCACGTCGACGGTCGCCTGTATTTTCTCGCGCTATGTTAACTCGAATTTTGCGACCTTGGAGATCAATCCCGTTGGCTTTCGACACAGCTTCTTGCGCCGCGTCCTGCGTACCATAGGTGATGAAAGCGAAGCCTTTGGAACGGCCTGTTTCCCGATCCATAATCAATTTGGCTTCCTCAATTTCACCATACTGGCCAAAGAAGGATTGAAGTTCATCAGCTGTCACGTCATATGACAAGCTTCCCACATAGATTTTATTTTGACTCATCGTCATTTTCCTCAAAAAGTAGAAATAGAAATGCTTCGGCAAGAATGTCAGGAACTGTCTCGAAGGGAAGGTCCGGAACGAATCTGTGCTTGGCAGCTTTATTCTACGATAAAATATCTAAAAAAGATATCAGAATGCGACGGATAGTTGTGAGAATGATGCTGTGATTCCCCCTACCAGGGCCATAGAGAGAAATTTCAGGAAATCATGTAGAAATGTCACTGAGGCTAGTATAATCCCTCGATGCCTGAAATATACTTAGACAACAACGCAACCACCTCAGCCGCTCCAGAAGTTATGGAGTCTCTGTTAGCGTTTTTCTCGAAGCGTTATGGGAACCCTTCCAGCCTGCATCGTTTAGGCCTTCAGGCGGAGCGGGCAGTGGATGAGGCGCGACGTGCTTTGAGCGGGTTATTGGGGGCTCACGAAGATGAAATCGTTTTCACATCGGGGGGCACAGAAAGCGTCAATTTGGCGGTTAAAGGAGCAGCTCAAGCGTTCAAACGTAAGGGCAATCATATTATCACTACGCCAATAGAACATGATGCGGTATTAGGGAGTATTAAACAGCTCGAACAAGCCGGTTTTACTGTCGATTTTGCAAAAGTGGATGCGCAGGGCAAAGTGTCGCCAGAAAGTGTTGTTGAATTAATAAAACCTAATACTATTCTGGTCGCGGTTATGCATGTCAACAACGAATTAGGCAGTATCAACCCCATTAATGCGATTGCTAAAGCAGTGAAAGCTAAAAACAAGGGTATTATTTTTTTCTCTGATGGTGCGCAGGCCTTTGGTAAGCTTGAGATTGATCTCACTCATATCGATTTATATTCCATCAGCGGCCATAAATTCCATGCCCCGAAGGGAAGCGGCGCTCTCTACGTTAAGAAAAAAACACCATTACAACCTTTAATTTCGGGTGGAGGGCAGGAATTTGACTTGCGTTCGGGGACGCAGAATGTGCCTACTATTGTGGGCTTAGCTAAAGCGGCGCGACTTGCTTATGGTCATTTAAAAGAAACGCGCGAGTGTTGGCGGGAGTTAATGGCTGATTTTTTGCAAGGATTAAAAAATATACCAGAAGTAAAGATTAATTCACCTGTGAATGCGCTCGAAAATACGCTTAACGTCTCATTTGATTCAATTCCTTCTCAAGTAATGATGAATTCGCTTGAAGAAAAGGGCATTTATGTTTCAGCAGGTTCTGCCTGTAGTGGCGCTAAAGGCAAACCGAGTCACGTTTTGAAAGCGATTGGACTTCCGGCGAAACGGATTCAATCCGCTATTCGCTTTAGTTTTTCACGCTATAACACGCATGAAGAGATTCACTATGTGTTAGAAAACCTTCAATCAATTATTTATAAGTTAAAAAAAATATTACGATAAATGAAAAAAGTCATCCTGATTAAGTACGGTGAAATTGCTTTAAAAGGAAAAAATCGGCATCTTTTTGAATCTTCCATCATCGAGAATATTCGTCTAGCGATCGGAGAGGGAGCCCCCCCTATTGAACAGTGTCGTGGCCGACTTTATTTACAATTAACCACCGAAAAAGATATTTCGTGCTATAGAGAAGCATTAAAGCGCGTATTTGGCGTTGTTGGGTTTGCATTGGCTTATCGTTTGAATTTGGAAATTAATCTTGAGGAAATGGAAGAAGTTCTTATAAAACATCTTAGAAAATTAGAATCCAAATCGTTGGCTTTTCGAGTGGATACTCGTCGAACCGTGAAGTCATTTCCGATGGATTCTATGGAGATTAATAAAAAACTGGGTGCCCTGATACTTCAACATTTTCCCAAGTGGCAGGTTAATCTTAATAATCCTGAATTAACGATTTTTATTGAGGTACGTGACGAGGGATTATTTATTTACACGACAGAAGATCATGAAGATGGATTGGGCGGCCTGCCTGTTGGCGTTGGAGGTCGTGGTCTTTTATTATTATCGGGTGGAATCGATAGCCCCGTAGCGGGTTGGACGCTGTTAAAGCGCGGAATGATGATTGATGCTGTTTACTTTCATAGTTTCCCTTACACCGGAGAGAAAGCCAAAGAAAAAGTTATCGACCTTGCTCGCGTATTAACTTCCTGGAAATTGCGCGCCATTAATTTGCATATTCCTTATTTCACCAAAATTCAAGAGACCGTTAACAAAATGTGTCCTGAATCTACATGGACGATTATTCATCGGCGTTTTATGATGCGAATCGCAGAAAAACTGACAAAATCCACCTACCATACCTTAATTACCGGTGAGAATTTGGGACAAGTGGCGAGCCAAACTATTCAAAACATCGCGGTGATTAATCAAGCGACGAATTTACCTATTTTACGACCATTAATAAGCTTCGATAAAAATGATATCATTAAAATCGCCGAGAAAATTGGCACCTTTCGTATTTCAAAACGCCCTTATGAAGATTGTTGTGCTTTGTTCGCCCCAAAAAATCCCGAAACAAAAGCCAAAGAAGAAGCAATTTTAAAAGCCGAAGAAAATTTGCCTCTAAATGAACTGATCAATGAAGCCCTAGAAAAAATGGAAACTCTCCGTATTAAAAACTAATTCATGACTGATTCTAAAGAAAAGTATGGCCGTGGAAGTTGGTGATTTCTTTTGTACGGACCGTAAGGCGCCTGGACGGCGGCTTCCGAGCCCCAGGGATGGGTTCACGACGTGTCCGTACAAAAGAAATCACCAACTTCCATGGGAATCGACTCATCAAAAAAAAATGACTAGCAGGTTGTTCTAAAATCACTTCCGATGAATAATAATCAACCCCTTTCGCTGACTCAAAAATAAAATCAACCCAACTAAACTAAATAAAACAGCCGGCAAAGCCAGTGGCAATGTTGATGAGATATTTTTATTGATAACGACCATACCTAAAATGGCAGAAAATAAAAACCGAAAAGAGCCGCTTAAAGCAGCGGCCGCGCCGGCTGTATCTCCGAAAGGTTCCATTGCGCCGCCGCTACCCGCCCCAAGACCAAATGTTCCTCCAATGCCAATTAACAACATGGGCCAAATAAAATTGTTGATGGTTAATCCTGTGATGAAATACCAAAGGGCCATGATGGTCCCTCCGATTAACGAAATGAAAAACCCAACCACCACGGTTTTGTATATGCCAATTTTTCCTACGAAGTACCCTGAAAGCAGACTGCCCACAAAAAAAGAAATTCCCATAAAAGCGAAATAATAACCATAGTTCAGCTCAGGAATACGCAATAATTGAATAATGATATAAGGTGAGATCGAGCAGAAAATAAAAAGATAACTTAGTCCCATTGCGGTGCTTAGGGTATAATTTAAAAAAACACGATTGGTGAAAATCGTTTTATATTCATGAAAAATCCGCCTATCCACTTTGATACGTTTGTTTCTAGGCAAAGATTCAGGCAGCGAAAAGAAAAGACTCAAAAAGGCCCATAAAGAAATTAGTAATAAAATTAAAAAAGTTGATTGCCAACCCAAATGAACATCGAGGTAACTCCCCACAAAAGGAGCAAACATCGGAGAGAAGGCAATGATGCCATTTAAATAGCTGTAAGTTTTCCCGCTTTTTTCGCCATGGTAGCGGTCTCGCACAATAGCAAAGCCGCAAACCATCATTCCCACCGCTCCGATGGCTTGAATAATCCGATAAACGATTAATTCTGGCACGGAATGGGCAGTGGCGCACAATATCGAACCGATGCTAAAAATAACTATTGAAAAAAAGCTGACGCGTCGCCGCCCATACTGATCGGAAAGGGGCCCAATGACGAGCTGAACAATCCCGCAAGTAAACATAAAGAGGCTTAAAGTAAGCTGCATTTGGCCGGCGGACACATGAAAAAGCGTCGCCATATGCGGCACCGCTGGCACGTACACATCCATAGCCAACGCCAGCGCCATGGCCATCGGCGCTAGTGTCCATACGGTTTTACGAATGGAGGGAACGGACATGCTTTTTCCTCAGTAGAAAACTGAGATTTTAGGTGAGCTTTACTACGGATTCAAGCCAACAGTCAGTCCGTGTTGAAATTCTTTATTTTCATCTTTTCTAATTTTTGTTACCATTTTCTTGGAAAGCGCTGATAAGCTGTCTGTGCGGACTTCAGTAGCTGTCACACTTCCCGCGTTCTTTTGTAATTCTGTAAAGGAATCTTTTGCTTTTGCTAAAAGTGAACGACGATGTTGACTGTCCGTTGAACCCAACTGTTGTAACGCAAGAGCACAATTAAATTTACAACGGTAATAATTTTTAGTAGCAGTGTTTGGAGTGATAGGATTTTTTGGTTGTGTCCCATGATCTTCTTCAATTCGATTTGCGGCGAGACGATAATTAATAAATGCACGCTGCCATTGATTATTTCTTTTAAAAGTTGATGCGCTCTCTTTTAATTTTTCCCAGCCATCTTGGTAGTCGCTGATTAAATTTTTATAATTAAAATTTTCTTTAAAAAGTATTTTAAAAAGATCTTCATCCAGATTTAACAATTGTCGAGATAATGTTTTGGCTAGCTCTAGCCGTTGTTCTTTATTGTTAGCGGGAATTTGAAAATAAGCCCAGCGGGCATTTTTTAGCTCGCTGTTAGCGAGATAGAATTTGCAAAGATCAGCATATTTCTCAGGGTTTCTTTTTGCCGAAAAATAATTCCATGCGCGTTCACCGTACGTGTAGCTTTGTTGTGCTGCGTTGGAAAGATAGAAGGAGGTAGTCGTTGCTGCTCTAGCGAGAGGTTGTAGAGGTAACCACTGGGCAATTTCAGCTACCGTTTTGATGAAAAGTAATTCGAATGCGCTCCTAAACATTTCCATATTTTCCATCATTTGCTCATCAAGCCCAACGGCTGTAAAAACTAACTGCCTGTAATAGAGAAGGAATAGAAAAAAAGCCGGTTTTATTAAAGTAGAAGAATGAGATTGGGACAGGGCATTGTGTTGTAAAGAAGAGATTTCGGATTTTTTCTCCTCCATGGAAGAAGTTGAGAATTTCTCTTGAATTCTCTGTTGGAATGCCTGTGGATCTTCTATTATTAACTCATTTAAATTTTGTTGAAACTTTCGTTGAAGCTCTGGATCTTCTAGTAGCTTTTCCATGTGTTGTTGAAATTCTTTTTGAAAGTGTGGATCTTTCATTAGATTTTCAAATTGTTTAACAGCTTGTTGAAATTCTGGATTTTCTAATAATTCTTTAAGGGTCGGTGGTTGTTGTCTCGTGAGATATCCTTAATTCAATTAAAATAATTAATTAGAGTTTAGTAGAAGTTTATTAAAGAAATTTTAAAATCTCAAAGATTATTTTCTTATTTAAGGTTTGTTTAATTAAAAAGGAAAACAGGCTGAAGAGAGTCGCTCCCCCAAGTGCTAAAGACTAAAAACTTAAAACCCGTCGTCCTCCCGCGAGGCCGTCTGCTGTAGTATTGAAGCATACAAAACCTTCACGGCCGAGTCGGGAGGACCCAGATTAGGGGGCTAAGAAAAACACCGATGGCGCTTTTCTTAGGCTTTTAGCCGGGATTCCCGTGACTTCGGCCGTGAAAGCCCTCGATTCTTTTTCTATCGGTAGACGGCCTACGCACGGGAACGATGGGCATTTTTTCAACTACTTATATATTCCATTTTTACCTTGCTCTCTTAAGTTGACGCCTATGCGCGCAGGCGGGGACCCAGCGCACACGTGCGCAGCGCGCCGAAGGCGCGCCTAAACTCTCGCCTGCGTGGGATGAAGAAGCCTAAAGTCGATAGGTGGAGTCTTTGTAAGCTTTTAAAGCCAATTCCTTTGCTTTGTGATGATTCACGATAGGGAAAGGGTAGTCCACTCCGAGGTTAACTTTAGAGGACTCCGAAATGTTGTCCGGCATATCAGCGGGGTAATGGATGTATTTGGAGGGCACTTTTGCTAATTCAGGAATCCATCTTTGATATATGTCCCGTCCGGATCAAATTTTTTGCTTTGTAAGATAGGATTAAAAATACGAAAATAAGGAGCGGCGTCTGGCCCGCAGCCAGCGATCCACTGCCAGCCCAGTGCATTGTTGGCAAGGTCGGCATCCAGTAATGTGTTCCAAAACCACTTTTCCCCTTCGCGCCAGTCAATCATTAGATCTTTTACTAAAAAAGAGGCGACAATCATTCGGACACGATTGTGCATGTAGCCGGTGCACCACAATTCACGCATCCCTGCATCGACGATGGGGTACCCAGTCAGCCCTTTTTGCCATGCGCGCAGCCAATTTTTATTTTTTTTCCATTTAAAGTTATCAAATTGGTTTCTGAAATTGGATCTGCCCATTTGAGGGAAATGCCATAATAAATAATAAGCAAACTCTCGCCAGATTAATTGCCGTAAGAAAACGTCTGCTGCTTTTTGTAAATTTTTATCCTGAATGGTTGCTTGGGTAATTGCAGTCCAGACTTGTCGGATACTGATTTCGCCGAAATGCAGATAGGGCGAAAGATGCGACGTGGAAGAAATATCAGGACGGTCACGGTGAGCGGGGTAGTTTTTAAGATTTTCTTTGATGAATTTTTTGAGAACAATCTGTGCGTTTTTTTCACCGGGTTTCCATTGGTCGAATCCCTGGCTCCAGTCGGGATGTTTAGGCAATAAATTCCAGGTTTCTAAGTTGTCGGATTTAATAGCTCTATGTTGAGAAAACTTTTTAGGCGCAGCGAGTGTTTTTCTGGGCTGTAATGAAGCGTTAATATGCTTCCAGAAAGGTGTAAATATTTTATAATAACCGCCTGATTTATTTTTAATTTTTTGCGGTTCAGTGAGTAAGGTTGAATGATAAATTTCAACAGAAAGCGGAGGGAGCCGATTTTCTAAATAAGTGTCTATTTCCCTATAAGGAGGTTCGTAGCTTCTATTCCAATAAATTTTTTCCACTTTATACTTTTTAATAAGTTCTAATAATACTCTTTTAGTGTCTCCCTTTTTTAAAATTAACGATGTTCCTTTTTTACTTAAAGCAGTTTGTAATGAAGATAAGCTATGGTGTAACCACCAGCGTTGGGCATCACCGAGCATTTTTAATTGATCATCTAAGATATAAAGGGGAATTAAATGATCAGCCGATTTCGCTGCCTCTACCAAGGCTGGATTATCAGATAAACGGAGGTCCTGTCTAAACCAAAAAATTGTCGTCATTATTCTTCCTTATCCAGAAGTTTAATACTAGTTTCGGAAAAGCAAGCTGAGTTTAGCTGGGCGGTAACGCTTTAGATCTCATTTAGTTTGTTTGTTTTTATAGTGCCTAATGCTTCTTTAATAATTCTATCCATAAAAACGATAATATTCTCCTGATAATTATCAATTAATACCTCCTTAACTTAGTTACCTCGAAATTTTCCATTAAACTACTTTAAGGTTTTTAATCTAAAAGAGGATAAATTTAATGCAAGGTACCGGATCCAATGAAGAAAAGTTTCATTTACTTGACGAAGAAGAAAAACAAACTGGTAGAAATTACCATACTTATGACGTTGAAACTAACTTAGTCCATGTTGGCACAAAGCCTCAAGAGGAAGCATCCCCTATCTCACAAATCCCATTTGCTCAGTCCCGAGTATTTATCCCAATCGACATTTTATTGTGGGCGCTGATGGCCTGGTCCGAATTTGGGTATGCTTTTTTTAGCAAAGCCACTTCGGATCAATCTTTAAATGCTCCACTCCAGCGATACCTTTATCCTCATCTAACCAGAAGGCAGGGAGAACTTATTTCCGACGATTTGGGAAAAGCGATTGCGGTACTTTCGTTTACGGATGCAGGTCTTACCGTTTTGGCGGGTTCTAATATGAAAAAGGCGCGGGAACAATGTATGCTCACGGTAATGAATGCTCGCTCCCAATTTAGCAAGGGGGAGATCCGGCCAACGCTTTTCGGCGCGAATTTATTCTTATTTTTGATATCGTATATTGTTGGTTCCCTCGCTCCGTGGACAGGGTATCAAATGGACGGAGGCGATGGGTTGCCGATTTCTGTCCGATTAGCGGGATGGACGATGTTTGTTGGCCAAATAGCTACTTACATAGCAACAACGGCTCCTCGTTTAAAAAAAGCCCCTGAAGTGTTAACGCAATTATTTCATCTGTCTCCTGAGGAGAAGGCAAAAATAAGGACCAATTTAGGGAGTCGAAAGGGAATCTTTTTTATGATTCGTACGTTTGTTAATTGTTTAAATCGAGGGTGGAGCTTTTATGGGTTGGCAGGATTAATAGGCTCCTATATATTTGGGCTCGGACCGATCCCCACAACGGTATTTTCCAGCGTAGCGTCAGTTTCTAGTGTTTATAATACCTTTATGACTCAAGGATTGAATGATTACGATGAAACTTTTTCACAAAAGGAGGACACAAAAGAAAGTCCAATCCAAAGCTTGGGAGGGAAAATTCTTGTGTATGGGCCCCTTTATCTGGTGCTAGGGGGAGTATTTATTTTGCGCACGATCTCTACGCCTGTTTTATATACGGGTGAAATTAAAGATCCCCAAGATGATTACGATACGAAGGATGCTATTATTGCCGTGGTGGGCCTAATTTTAGGCGGGTTTGCTGCGAAGCAATATTGCCGTTACATGGGTGACTTCGGTAAAAACGCCCTGGATAGTGCGGTTTTGAGTCTTAAAGCATGGTTTGGCTCTGGTAAAAAGGAGGAGGATGATCAGAGTAAAGGCTTACTGCCATTTATTTATCAAAACAATGGGTGAAGGGTATTGCCAATAAAAGACATTAATTATTTCGATCACGAAGCCGATATTGGAATTATCGGCTTTGGCGAAACTGTCGAAAAGGCGTTTATTAACGCTGCTGAAGCTTTATTTGCGATTATGGTTGAGGATTTATCGCGAGTGAAGCAAGAAGCTTCCGTCGCTATTGAATTTGAAGAAAGCGATCTTGAACTCGCTTTAGTGACTTGGCTTAATTTATTGGGCGCCCAAGCGCGCTCCCATAATTTAGTGTTTGGTGATTTGAATTGAAGCGGCACGGGGATCAGTGGATAGGGAAAGGAAAAGGAGAAACTTGGACGGATAAAATCGTTCGGGGAACGGAAGTGAAAGGAGCCACATTAACCATGCTATCGGTGAATCAGGAAAAAGGCCAATGGCAAGCAAGCTGTGTGGTGGATGTGTAGACTATACTTTGATAGATATGCCCGATAATGATGCAGATAGTTATCGGATACATTAGTTATTACACCGGGCACGTTTACTTTTTATTCTTACACTTATTATATGCTTTTTTAAGTTCACCCTGATTTACATCTGAAAAAAGAGCATCAAGCGATTGATAGACTTTGTAGACTTGCCAACCTCCTTTTGGTTGATTAACTCCCCCATAAAAGGGCGCAGAAGCTCCAGGGTTATCTGAGCCGATTTGAATAGTACACTGCTTTTCACCCATGGCCAGGCATTCAACCGTGGGATCAGATTTGCCTGGAGCAAAATAGCTCCAGTAAGCTCCATCGGGTCTCCACAGCTGATGCCAACAAACTTCTTTAGTTAATTTGTCTGCGTATGCAGCCCCAAGAGAAATATTGAGTAAGAGTATTAAAATTAAGCGAAAATGTTTTTTCATAAGGCCTTCTCCTAGGATGAATACGTAAATTATACTCCAACTTAGGTGTATTTTCCTGACTTTAACTAAAAACCCGGGTGGTTACTGGTAATTTCAAGATCTTTTTGTAATGCTAAAATCCAAACTAAGTCTCAATAAAATCAATCAGTTACAAGATTTTTCGTCAAAGTCGGGGAAAAGACCTATGGCAAGCAAGCTGTGTGGTGGATGTGTGACTATAATATCCCTTGATGGATATCGCCCAATTAAAGAAAATTAATGACTATTGCTGGACGCTGCGGGAGTCTGCGGGCGTATCTTCGCCTATCCAATTATATGGAAGCGAGTCCTTAATCCGAGAAATGGACGATAAAGTCCTTGAACAAATTAGCAATGTGGCTCAGTTACCTGGCCTAGTGAACGCAGCGATGACCATGCCGGACGCGCATTGGGGTTACGGTTTTCCCATTGGCGGGGTGGCTGCGTTTGATCCTGACAGGGAGGAATTATTTCAGCGGGCGGCGTGGGTTTCGATATTTCCTGTGGCATCCGTTGTTTACGTACCAATCTGGTTTGGGATGAGTTTAAAGGGTTTCGTGAAGCAGTGGCTGACGAACTCTACCATCGCATTCCCGCTGGCGTTGGCGTGGGAGGGTTTATAAAGCTGACGCCTTCTCAGTTAGATGAGGTATTGGTGGATGGTGCTGGTTGGGCCATTAAGCGGGGTTTTGGAATTCGCGAGGATTTATCCTTTGTTGAAGAAAATGGCCAAATGAAGGGAGCCATACCCGACAATGTTTCTGAACTGGCTAAAAAACGCCAACGCAATGAAATGGGCACTTTGGGTTCGGGGAATCATTATTTGGAAGTGCAGGTGGTTGATAAAATTTATGACAAAGAAGCGGCACAGGCGTATGGATTAGAGAGAGACCAAGTTTTAATTTCTATCCATTGTGGGTCACGCGGTCTTGGGCATCAAATTGGAAGTGATTATTTAGTAGCATTAGCGAAAGAAGCCAGCCGTTTGGGCGTTACGCTTCCGGATCGTGAGTTGGCCTGCGCCCCGATTAAGTCGGCTGAAGGTCAACGATACCTTGGCGCAATGAATGCCGGCATCAACTGTGCCTTGGCAAACCGCCAACTCTTAACGCACTTAACCCGTGAAGCCTTTGGGAAAATAATTCCGAGTGTTTTTATCGAAACCTTGTACGATGTTTCTCATAACACTTGTAAGCAAGAAGAACACCTCATTAATGGCCAAAAACGGCGGCTTTATATTCACCGTAAAGGCGCTACTCGCGCTTTTGGGCCAGGGAATCCTAATTTGCCTGCGCCTTATCGAACGGTTGGCCAGCCAGTGATTATCGGCGGGAGCATGGGGACAGGCTCCTATCTACTGGCGGGGAATCCCGAAACGGAAAATCACGCTTTCGCATCAGCCAGCCACGGCGCCGGTCGATTGATGAGTCGTCGTCAAGCATCGAAAAAATGGAGCGGGCGGCAACTGATGGATGATTTAGCGAGTGAGGGAATTATAATTCGCAGTCGCACAATGCGCGGGGTTGCCGAAGAGGCACCGGGCGCTTATAAAGATGTTGATGAAGTTGCAGAATCAACTGAAAAAGCAGGGCTTGCGCGCCGTGTTGTATTTTTAAAGCCAAAGATTTGTGTGAAGGGTTAGTGGAATTTTGAAATACCAGGAGTGAAAAGAGCCCAGTGGAAAAAGGAAATGGGGATGATTTATCAAAAAACATTAATTTTCCATACCAAGGCTCGGGGAACTATCGATATCACTGACAAAGTTATCGACATAGTTCTAAGTTCGGAATGTAAAAAGGGTTTGTGCCACGTTTTTATTCAACATACAAGCGCCTCTTTGATCGTCTGTGAAAATGCTGATCGGACAGTACGAAAAGATTTAGAACGGTTCATGGAACGTTTTATCCAGGACGGCGATAAGCTTTTCCAACACAAAGTTGAAGGGCCCGACGATATGCCGGCTCATTTGCGAACGATTTTAACGCAAACGAGCTTAACAGTTCCAATTGAAAATAATGAATTGGCTTTAGGAACATGGCAGGGGATCTATCTTTGGGAACACCGACTAGGGGCTCATTTTCGTCGCCGAATTATGGTTACGGTTATGGGTAGCTAAAAGGGTCGGAAAGACTTCCGACCCCTACGCGCATTCCCCTAAAGGAAATAATTACGGCTGATGTCGTCGTGGCTTACTTCACTGCTTTTTTTGTCAAGTGGAAAATAAACCACAATGCAGCTAAGCCAATTAAGACATAAATGGTCCGCAGCAGTGCTGTTACTTGGCCAAAAATGCCACCGAGTATGTTGTAGTCGAATACGCCCATGAATCCTATATTCAATCCTCCGATGATGAGCAGGATTACAGCGATCCAACCAATGACACTTAAGTTTTTCATGGCTCGCCTCCTACCTAATGGTTGTTAATTCCTTCTTTTTACGTTCCTCTTTTAAGTATAGTAAACAACGAGGTTACCTTACTTATTGATTTTAAATAAAAAAATACCCCCGCGTGGGGGGTATTTATTATAGGGAAGAAGAGGGGATTTATTCTTGCTCTTCTATTTCTATTTTTTTCGTTCTGGGCGGCTGAGCTTTCGGAATGGTGATTTCCAATACGCCGTGTTTGCTTTTTGCTTTAATGCTTTCAGCATCGACGGATTCAGGTAGGGTAAATTGCCGTAAAAATGCGCCTTTAGTACGCTCAATGCGCAAGTAGCCTTCACTTTTTTCTTTCGCTTCCGTTTCTCTTTCCCCTTTAATCGTCAAGATATTATTTTCCATAGACACCTGGATTTTTTTAGGATCCACACCGGGTATGTCTGCACAGATGAGGTAATTTTGGCCTTCATCTTTAATATCAATATGAGGAGACCATTCACTCGAAAAAGCATCCCACAATTCGCCCCCCGTTGCCCACCCAAAGGGCTCAAATAAACGGTTAATGTCTTGTTGGAGGTGGCTTAACATACTGTGAGGGTATTTTTGTACTGCTTTTGCCATTTTCGCTCTCCTTTCAGAAGGATTAATGTCATTATTTATTTATGGGGTATGGAGAGGGATATTTCAAGGCGCACAAATATGATTCCAGGCTCGTTCTGCGGTTCCGCCTGGGTGTTCGCTGAGATAGGTTTTTACTTCGTTATACGAAAGCGGCGAATCGCCAAAAATTTTTTTTCCAAGTTCGCTGCGAAACGAAGCCATTTCCCGAAGAAGTATGTGCCAAGTGTTTGTAGGTTTTGTTAAAATTTTCTAATAAGGATAATAGTTCATTGCACTTGTCCGTCACAAAGGTTATTTTATCCACAAAAAATTTGCCTACTAGGCCCTCCATTTCAGGAGATAAGAACGCATCATTTATCCATTTGAGTTTTTGGAATGGTAAAGTTTTTAAAAAATCATCTATCTCTGAGGTTTCTTTAGATAGAAGCTTTGGTAGAAAAACATTGTCCGGATTAATTAGAGAACCTGTTTTATTTTTAATTTTATAAGGTTCAATAACGGTTTCGCGTAAATAAAGATCACCTTCAAAATCGTAATGTTCAAAAGCGTGATTAAATCCAAAGGGTGTGTGATTCCAACAACCCGATGCGAGTATAATTAATTTTGCAAAATGAGGGGCTAAACGTTCCTCACGTTCCTCTTCACTTTTTGTGGAACAAAGATTGATGGCACAATATTTGTTTAAAGTGGTAAAAAAACGTAATACTTCATCCGTGGTAGGCCTTTTCCAATAGTCATCGTCCTGCATTTTTTGGAGAAATTCTTTTATAAGAGGTCCAATATCCTTTGAATAAGCAGCATCAATTTGAAGATCTGTGAGATCATATTTTCCTATCTTGGGGTCGAGCTTTCTATTTTTAAAGAGCTTCTCATGAGGCGCACCTAGTAATTCTGCTATCGTAGGAACTAAACTATATAAGTCGCTGCGGACACCTGCTTTTTCAGATAAAATTTCAGGTGATAGATATTCACTCGTTCCTTTTAACGTAGTTGGTTTTAAAGAGTCTATCTCTTCATCTTTTTCTGATTCATCTGCGAGTCCAAAATCAAAAATTGCAGAAGAAATGTTAGTTAAATAAGTCGTTTTATCTTCGATTGTAACTGCTTTTTTTTCTATATTTACTTGAATGTTAAGCGGTTTTAAATCGCGGTGGACAATTGGTTTTCCTGTTGAAGGAGTGAAATAATGCATGAGATGCAATTGCTGAACTATGTAAAAAATAAGTTGGACTCTTTCTTCAAAAGTTAAGTTTAGTGTATTTTTGGCTAACAATTCTCCGAGTGATTTACCTGGAATATATTCAAAAAAGAGGTAAAAGTCGCTTTGGAGGTTTTCATCGTTCTTATTGCTCTCAATACGTTGCCATCCGTCAACCCGATAATACCTGCCAAATATCTCAGCTTCTTTCATAATTTTTCCGATTTGGCTAGTTGCATTGGCATTTTCGACTCTAAATACCTTTGCAGCCCATGTCCGCTTTTCGTCGATGTTGCCATTCGAATCTATAGAATATGCTTTATACACGACTCCAAAAGTGCCATGGCCTAAATAATCTTCTGTTAAATCTATCGCACAGAAGAAGGGAGCCGAGGCATTTTCTACTCGAAGGACAATCCACCTATGCTTTACCCAGGTTGTTTGTTTTTCTGTTCGCTTAAGGAATTCCACTGTTTTGAGAAAGTTAGGCGTACTCATAGAAATACCTCAGAACGGCAATAAGGCTATAATTTAATTATGCCACCCTAAGTTTAAGGAATTATTAACAGTAACTAATTGATTTTTAAGGGAAAATTGGCGCGCCCGGAGGGATTCGAACCCCCGACCAACCGGTTCGAAGCCGGTTACTCTATCCAACTGAGCTACGGGCGCTCCTGAAGTGATTGGCATATTATCACAGGCCTCAAATGAAATCATTATTTTAATATTCTCTTAATAGCTTCATCCAATAATTAATTCGCTTTTAAGTTATAAATCAAAATTTAATCGAATTATATTTACGGTTTGATTTAGCAGCTGTTAGTGTGGGCGAACCAAAAATAAGAGTGAGGTTTTTTATGGGTGTCTCTCCACCAACAATACAATCACAAGGACAAAAGGGAAATATATATCAATTTAAGGGCCGAAGAGCGAGTGACCACGTTCTGAGAGTAAATGAAGCTACCGATGGTGATGATAATCAGCAAAACCACAATGGAATTATTGTTCCTGTCGATGATAAGCATGTTCGTCATATTGTAGTAGAAATAGAAAATAATCCTGATGTTGGTCAGACCATTGAAAGGCATAGTGCGCTTTTCAATTTTGTTGCTTGTCTGACTATAGGTTTCATAGGGGTCCAATATTTGGGATTGGGTATCAAAAAAAACGTTGGTGAGGCGATTATTTCTGGTCTTATCAACATGATACTTACGTATGTGTTCTTTGACGATGTCCTTGGTAAACGGTTGCGAATAATCATAGTTGATAAAAACTATATGGAGGGGGTTAGTCTTGGTATGGGTGCAATACCCGGTATTGGTGGGGTAACGGTAGGTTTTGAAGGAGCTGGGGAGCTTTGTGAGAGCCCTCCCTTCCAAGGTATTTTAGCCGTGGTTGGATTAATAGTTTCATGGCTTACGCGTGGATTTGGTTTAAGCGATTTATGTCGGCGACTTAATGAAAGTTCATTTCACCTTGTCGGAAAGTTCGTTATAACAAAGAAGATTTTTATTTGAACCTATTTTACGAGAAAATAAAGGCGCATCCGGATTTTTATTTGAAGATCGATGCAATGGATGCGAAAAATAAAATATTGAGTAGACGTTCTTTGGATAACTTATTTACTCAATTACAAACACCTGAGGCAAAAACAGCTTACCTCGTCGAGTCATAGTTTAATTTCAGCGCTTCTAAATTTCTCTTTTTAGGGGCTGGAGGCACCTGGTGGTTGTGGAAGGATGTGTCAAAAAAAGGATGGAATCATGTGCGTAACGGAGTAGGGGATCTTCCTATATTGGCAGATTTAACGGCTGCAATTAATATTGTTTTTTACGCTATTTCCGCTTTAGATTCCATTGATATCGCGCTGAGGCTTTTTCTTTCAATGGGCGCTGCTGCCTATAATCCACAAAGTCATTGGTTTAAAAATGCAGTTCTTGTTTTGTTAGCAGGGGTAATTTATACCGGTATTTTTAGTTTGGCTATTGCCTCGGGAGTGGGTATGGGCGCCTTAGCATCTACAGTTCAAGCCAGTGATTGGTTTGTTAAATTAATAAAACCGGTGTTTGGAAATTATGCGAATTTTATGCAGGGCTTGTTAATTATCGAGCCATAGCGAGATTCTTAGTAATTTTTCTGCCACGGTTTCAAAGGTATAATAATTTTATGGATTGGCTTTTGAAATTCATTGGCGCGAAAGGAACAGAAGAAGCCTCGCAGCCGCTTATTGGTGATGTAGGGGTACAAAAAGCTCAGATTTTAGAAATGCTCGAAAAGATTAACAAAGAGGATAAAGAATATATTGTAAACACCACGGAAGAAAAATTTGCAAATGAAAAACTACCCTATCTGGGAATGAAATTTTTTGGTTTTTCCTTAAAGGAAAAATCGGAAAAACCGCTTCAGCCAATTGCATCAGAAGAAGTAACGGGTTCTTTTGAAGAAGAAACTAGAAGGGGTTGTTGTGATCAGCAAACTATTTTATTCTTGGTGGAACACAAGCTCGACAGGAAACGATGTTAACGTTGTCCCTACTCGTCTCTCGACTTCGCTTTGAAAGACCGAAAACTTGGAGCGACGTCAAGTCATTGACGTCGCCCATTCAATAAGGTATTTGTATTAGCCCGACGGGCATTGAACTTGCGTAAATAGAAAGGGACGTTATGGACGATCACGATTATAGCGAAGAAAATGGCGCGCTCTTGCGAAAAGATGGTACTTATTTATCATCATCGCTTGACACGCCCCGCACTGAAATGATGGCATGGATCATTTTTTTTGCGGGTGTTGCTTATTATTGTTTTGCTTACTTGCTGCGAGTGTATCCCAGCGTCATGGAATATGAATTACGCAGTTACTTTGATATCACTGCCAGTGGTTTCGGATTGCTCACTTCTTTTTATTATTTTGCTTATGCGCCACTCCAGTTGCCTGTGGGGGTGATGGTGGACCGCATTGGGCCGCGGCGATCCTTAATAATTGCTTCAATCATCGGCACCCTGGGTGTTTTCATTTTTGCTTCTTTTAAAGAGTTTGACTTCGCATTGATGGGTCGTTTTATGGTGGGGTTTGGTGCCGCTTTTGCTTATGTAACGACGCTAAAGTTAGCGGCCACTTGGCTTCCTCGTAAATATTTTGCCACGGCCACGGGCGTTGTGACAGGATGCGGAATGGTGGCGGCCATTTTCACTGATATTTATTTAACTCATAGTGTAAAAATTAATGGTTTTCATTTTGCGATGTATTTCCCGTTGTTTATGGGAATAGGTTTAATTGTAGCGATATTATTAATTATTCGTGATAAACCCAAAGAAGAAGGAGCGACCACGGAAATGGCGGCCATTAGTTATCGCCAGTTGGGCGATTACCTCTTGGGGATTATGAAGAATCGACAAATGTGGTTTATTGGCATTGTGGGTTCCCTCTTATATTTGCCTTCGTCGGTGTTTTTAGACGTTTGGGCGATTCCTTATCTGCGTTATGTGCATCACTTGTCTCCAGAACAGGCGGCGTGGGGCGTGTCAATTATGCTATTCGGCTGGATAATATCGAGTTTTGGCAGTGGGGCATTGTCTGATATTTTTGGAACGCGAAAAATACCCTTGTTGATCGCTTCTTTTTTAGCAGCCATCGTGGCCAGTTTAATTTTGTATTTGAATGGCTTGTCAATTTATGTGTTATATCCGTTATTGTTTCTTTTTGGTATTTGTTGTGGTCCCCATCCATTATGTTTCACTTTAAGCAAAGAAAATAATCCTCATAAGATTTCGGGAACGGCCATTGCGTTTGCGAATTTCGTTATTATGATGGGCGGATTTATCTTTCAGCCGATCGTCGGTGATATTTTAGATTGGTTGTGGAGCGGACGATTGGAAAATGTAATTCGGATTTATACTCCGCATGATTACACACTAGCATTAAGCATTATGCCAGTCGGATTATTAATTGCAGGGTTCGTCACTTTATTTATCAAGGAAACTTATCAAAAGAGATAAAAACTTCAACATTAAACCTGTGTTATAGCAATTCTAATTTAGAGCTTGTCATTCCCGCCTGCCCGCATAGGCGTCAACTTAAGAGAGCGAGGTAAAGAGGGACTATCAAGGAGTTGAAAAAATGTCCGTCGTCCCCGTGCGTAGGCCGTCTACCGCTAGACAAAGAATCGAGGACTTTCACGGCCGAAGTCACGGGAATCTAAGCTAAAAGGTTAAGAAAAGTGTCATCGTTTTTCTTAGCTCCTTAATCTGGGTCCCCCCGACTCGGCCGTGAAGGTTTTGTATTCTTCAATATTACAGTAGACGGCCTCGCGGAAGGACGACGGGTTTTAAGTTTTTCACGCTTCCATGGGTGGGTAATGGTAGGAATCCGTTGCATCAAGGAGCTTTGAAAGGAGCAAGGCGGAAGAGAGCATCAACTTTACAGTCATTAGGGTTTTATGCTTAAGTTGACCCCTAGGCGCCTGCGCGGAATGGTGAACTCTAAAATAAATAGATATTACTTTTTACGTTTTGCTTTAGTTAATAAATTCTTCGCCGTTTTAGCTCTTGGATTGAATTCGAGTGCTTTTTCAAAATAATTAATCGCTGATTTATAGCGTTTTGCATAAAAATGACATAAACCCATGTTGTAGGTTGATTCAAAGCTCGGTCCAAAATGCTTTTCTGATTCTAAGTAATAATGAATCGCCTTTTGATACTCATCGAGCTCGTAATACAACATACCAACGGCAAAGAAAATATCATCGCATCCTGGAACATAATAAAAATTATTAGCAATGAGGGGCAGATTTTTTTTAAGGTAAGAGATCATTTGTTCGTCCGCTTTATTCAACCGTTTCATTAACTCATCGTGAATTTGGTAAAATAGAAGCGGGTCCCACTGAGAGAAACATAAAAAAGATAACAACATTTCAAAAGAAGCTTTAGTTGCTGTTTTTGAAAAATGTTCATAAAAATTAAAATAGTCCGAAGGACTAAAACCTTCGATACTATCGATTAAAAAATTTTGCGTTTCGGCTAGAGTTTCAAACTGAAAGCCAGCGGCGCATACAACACTGGCCAAGCCTTCTCGCGGGGTCTGGATAAAAGCTTCTCCGTTCTCGTGTTTAAAATATTCTCCAATAGCGTGATAATTAACCATTAGCGAAAAACTACCATGGAAATCTAATTCGGGGTAGTCTAATTCATCGAGTTCCTCAATAGTGTTGAATCCTTTATCGGAAGAGACTAACAGTAATTTGCCGCAACTAATTTGAATTAAATTTTGCAAGCATTTAAGCGCTCCGGAAGGAAAAAGTAGTTGTGTGTTTTTTAACTGGTCTTTGTATTGATTAAGGATGTCGTCAAAAATTTTATTTGAATAATAATCGTAGGGGATAGGCCGTTCCGTAAATTTAATTTGTATTTTTTTCCAATTGATCTTTGCGTTACTAAATGAGGTTTTTTGTTTTGATTTTAGGGTGACTAAGGATTCTTTGATTTTTTTATTTTTAATGGCGAACACGTCAGCTTTGATACTATCAAAAATATAATTAGCGAAAACGATCAGTGGGTTGCTTAGCGAATTTGATCGCAACTCTGTGCCGCTTTCAATCAGCGTTATGGATTGATCGTTTTCTAAATCATAAATCGCGAAGTCTAGTTGTTTTTTTTCAAGAAAAGAAAGAAGCATCTTCTGATTTTGCCAAAAACTCACATTATTTTCAGTGAAATCACTCATTACATACTTGATATTAAGATGCGATAAATTTAATTGAGTTTGAAGGGAGTTTAGTTGTTTTAATACAAAAAAGCTGAATTGCCCACTTCCCGCCCCCAGCTCTAAAACATAAAAAGGTTCGTATCTCGATTCAGGGTGCAGGTTAATCCAATCCTGAATAAATCGGATGACTAATTTAGCGTAACAATTGGCGATGAAAGGGTTACTTGTAATATAGAAAGGAACGTCGCCCGCCCAAGCTTCAGCCCCTTTTTGATCGTAAAAAGCTCGTTGTCCGGTCCAAAGTTGGGATTGTGATAGTCGTTTTTGTTTTTCGATGTAAGTGGTTTGACTCATGATTGGCCTTTTTATTTTTTAACTTCTCCCTAACCTTTTCCACAAGTGAAGAGGGGAGATTAATTTGCAGATTTTCGCCATTTTACCATAGCATTGAATCTTTTAGTTAAAAAATAAGGAATTATCCGAGAGGGTACCTGTTGGCAGTAAATTTCCCAATCGGGGCCGTATTTTTTATGGCAACGATTCTCATCGCGTAGCGAACGATGCGTAAGTAAAATAGTTAAATAAACTACATAAAAATATGGCAAAAAATGTGAAAATAATGCAGGTACTGTCCAGAAAAAAGCAGCGCCTATTTCCGGGAGGTAATGAAAATGCCGAGAAATTCCCCACCAGCCCGAAGCCAGTAACACCGTTTGCTTTTGCTTACCTTGCTCCGTTGTGTAAGTGGCCCGAATGAGGGCAGGCTTTTTGCCCCAAATTTTACAATTACCGTTAGAGGCTCTAACTTTTTGGCGCTGCGCATCGGCAAAATAATTAATGAAAACACACCCGACCCCCAAAAATAAAATTATATCTGCACTGAACCAGCTTAAGGGAATGGGATGATTAACTAAATATAAGAGAGGAGAAGTATAAATGCTCGGGACCCACACTAAACATCCCCAACAGATATAAAAACCGGCTCGATCGTGCATGATATCCAATGAACGCAAATAACCTCTCTCCCACCAAAAAAATTTCCCGATATAAACTAACTGAATCAATAGCGCAACTAACATCGAATTGCTTAATCCATACAATTGATTTTGTTTTGCAGCAAATGACAAGATAATAATCGGCCACCCCATCATTCCGAAACGGCAGTTGGTGAACATTTTGATATCCCATCCAAGAATGCGGGGATATAGTTCGGTTCCCCAATAATAGTCAAAAATAAAATTACCGCTTAGACTATGATCGGAAGTGGAGGGTGCAAAACGCCCTTTGAAATAAAGAATGAAACAAAAAATTAAACTAAAAATATTTAACGCACCTAAAATACCGCCAAAATGATCGTAAACAATAGTCGGCGGAAACCATCGAAATTGATAAGCACAAAGGTAAAATAACGTCAACGTAATACCAAAGCATAAAACCCCATTCGCTTTGTAGACAGGAACGTTCCCTTTTGGTGTGATAGGACCCTCGAAACGTTTCCCAGGGACTATTCGCATGAGTAATAATTGAGTGATCATAAAGATACTAATAATGAACCAAGCTTCTCGCGTGCCAAAAAAGACAGGACTCCAGATCTGATAAAGAGTGGTAAAAAATCCTTTCTGCGTGAAAAGAACAGCTAGCGCTGTTAAGGAACCATTCAAAGCGACGTTCGTGTACCACATAATAATAGCGGCAGGCGGGCAGACGGTAATTAAGAAAAGTGGAAACAAAGAATAACGCAATAATCGATAAGACGCGTTGTGCTGCACTTCCGGTGTCATTTTTCAATCCTCATAGAAAACAGGGCGAGGCCGATGATAACATAAATGGGGCTTGTCTAACTTTAGCGGAGAAGGTAGAATATTGTAAATTTTTTGTGCAATTTAAAAATATGAGCAATATCAAATGGTTATGAAACGAATTTCTTTAAGCAAACTCCTCCCTTTCTTCACTATCCTTCTCACTTTAACGTTTACCGGTTGCGCTTCCATTCATCACGGACCCCAACGCAGCATGTCTAGCGCGATTTCAAAATACCGCGGCTATGCTTTTAAAAATTTGGGGCCTTATTTTAAGCGAGCTGGGGTGAGTTATCCGCCGAAAGATATTTCACTGCTGGTATTCAAAAATTCCCATCGAGTCCAGCTATGGGCGAAAGATCGAGGGCCTTGGCGTTATATCCGCTCTTTCCCTATCTTAGCTTCAAGCGGCGGACCGGGACCTAAATTGCACGATGGGGATCATCAAGTTCCTGAGGGCGTTTATAAAATTGTCGGTTTCAATCCGGCGAGCCGATTTGATTTATCGTTAATGCTTAACTATCCCAATTCCGCTGATCGCTATTATGCAAGGTTAGATCACCGCCATGATTTGGGTGACGATATCTTTATTCACGGTAGCGATGCGTCGATCGGATGTATCCCCATCGGGAATAAAGCCATTGAACAATTGTTCGTATTGGCTTATTTGGTAGGAGAGCGCCATATCAAAGTCATTATCGCTCCCGATGACTTGCGTTACCATGCACCCATCTATGGAGCTGTACACCCTCGCTGGTTGCCGCAATTATACGCGCAGATTAGACAGGCGCTTCAGCCTTATGGCTAAAAGGTCTTTTTTCTAAAAGGGGTGATGAGCCGTAGGTTGGGGTAATGCGGGTTGAGCGATTGTGCAAGACGAGTTAATGCGTTTTTGCTGATTCCTTCTGCGATTGCTTTTACAAATAACGAACCGATTACAAAACCGTCAGCGTACTGCAACGCTTGGGCGGCCATTTTTCGATTAGCGATGCCGAAACCGGTAACGATGGGTAGGCTCGTCATTGATTTTATTTGATTCATTTTAGCGGGAAAATTTTCAGGCAGGGTGGCTCGAACGCCGGTTGTTCCAGGCCGGCATACGTAATACAACATTCCTTCTCCGTGCTCATTAATTTTTTTTAAACGCTCTTGCGTCGTGGAGGGTGAGATTAATAAAATTGGAGCAATTTTTGCGGTTTTGCAAGCAGTGAGGTGCGGGGCTGCTTCTTCTACAGGTAAATCAACGACTAAACAACCGTCCACACCAGCCGATTTCATCTGTTGATAAATTTTATCGCCGGCTGCTAAGAGGGGATTAAAATAAGTAAATAAAATAATGGGAATTTCACTGTGTTGTCTAAACGACGTTATTAACGTTAATACGTCGTGTAAAGTAGTGCCTTGAGCCAGCGCACGGATGCTGGCTTCTTGAATCACCGGCCCGTCAGCAACAGGGTCAGAAAACGGGACGCCAACTTCTAAAATATTAACGCCGCCTTTTGCTAAAGCCAATAGACTTTCTAACGAACGCTCCAGTCCACCGTCGCCGGCCGTTAAATAAGCGACATAAGCAGGAGACTTTTTAAATTGTTGTTCAATGCGGTTCATAATTTTTATTCTTGTGTTATAAACTATACTCCTTGAGTGCAGGAATATCTTTGTCGCCGCGCCCTGATAAATTGACGATGACAATGTCTTTTCGCGAAAATTTTTTCCTTCCTTCCTTTAATAAATAAGCTATCGCGTGAGATGACTCCAGCGCTGGAATAATGCCTTCCGTTTTTGCTAATAATTTAAATGCGGTTAATGCGTCTTTATCGCTGACGCTGGTATAAATGGCCCGACCCGTTTCAAAAAGGAAAGCATGTTGTGGCCCGATCGCTGGGTAATCCAAGCCAGCCGAAATAGAGTGCGTCTTCGCAATTTGGCCATTCTCATCTTGTAAAAGATAAGTATAAGTGCCATGCAGAACGCCTTTGCGTTGGTGTTTAATCCACGCGGCATGCTCGCCCAGTTGGTTGCCTTTACCACCCGCTTCAACGCCAATTAACCTTACGGTTGGATCGTCAATAAACGCTGAAAAAATACCAATCGCATTTGAACCGCCACCAACGCAGGCGATAATAGCATCAGGTTGTTTTCCCGTTTGTTCATGGACTTGAGTTTTGGCTTCTTTACCAATAACAGACTGAAAAAGAGCCACCATTTCAGGAAAAGGATGCGGACCTAGCGCTGACCCTAAACAATAGTGGGTATTTTCATAACTGGCGGACCAATCACGTAATGCTTCGTTGACAGCGTCTTTTAATGTTTGTGATCCAGCTAAAACGGGAATCACGTTGGCGCCTAATAACTTCATTCGCTCTACATTAGGCGCTTGGCGTTTCATATCCTCGGCGCCCATATAAATATCGCAACGCAAATCAAAATAAGCACAGGCAGTTGCACTCGCCACCCCGTGCTGTCCCGCGCCGGTTTCAGCGATGATGCGAGTCTTTTTCAGTTTTTTAGCCAGCAAACATTGTCCCAAGGAATTATTTATTTTGTGTGCGCCGGTATGTAATAAATCTTCGCGCTTTAAAAAAATACGCGGACCTTGAATAAAATCACTCAATCGTTTTGCTTCCGTTAATGGCGTTGGACGACCCGCGTAATGTTGTAAAATATCGTGAAAAGTGGTTTGAAAGACGTTTGATTTTACAATGCGCGTCATGGATTCTTGTAATTCTTGTAGGGGAGCCATTAAAGTTTCAGCGACATAGCAACCGCCAAAAGTGCCAAAGCGCCCTGCCGGATTTTTTCGGACATTGGTAATAAAAGATTGGATAAGCGTTAACTTCTTATTGCCGTTACTATCTTCAACACCACTGGAAACGTCTACGCCCTGTGGTTTTGTTAATTGAATTGCGCGATTTACATTCGTAGGAGACAGACCGCCCGATAAAAAGTAACGGAATTTTCCAGTATAATTAAATTGATTCAGGTCGTAGGATTGGCCACTTCCGCCAATTTCATTATCAAATAAAAGAAAATCCCTTTTTTCATCTAGATGCTCAAGCCCTCCGGCGTCGTCTTTTAAAATCGACCCGTTTTTATTAACGGAGAGAACATAAATGCGTTGCAATGATGCTGGCAATAGATGATGTTCGGCTTTTGAAATAGCGCCATGTAACTGCACGACATCGATTCCCGTGGACTTACAAAAAGATTCCATGGCTTTTGCTGAAAAATCAACGAAAACAGCAACGGGTCTGCCGCCTGCTTTCCTAATAGCTTTTGAAAGATTTTGAGCCATTTTATTATTTACATAACGTTTTGATTTTGAATAGGTAATGATACCAATAAAATCCGCTCCCATTTGAACGGCTCTGCTTGCCAGTGCCGAATCTTTTATATCGCAGATTTTAATCAAGGGCTGTTCAATCATTTTCTTTAATAGCGCTAATAAATTGTTGAGGATTTTCTGATTTAACTAATGCCTCTCCCACGAGAACGGCGTTGTAACCAGCAGAAATATAACGTTTTGCATCGCTTACGGTGTGAATTCCCGATTCAGCAACGCTTATGATGTGATCGGGAATGTAAGGTTTTAGTTTAAGCGCATTATTTGGGTCAACCGAAAAGGTAGTTAAGTTTCGATTGTTGACCCCAATAATTTCAGCACCGATTTCAATAGCTTGATCCAATTCTTGACGATTGTGCACTTCCACTAACGCTTCAAGACCGCATTCATGCGCTTTTTGTAATAAAATTTTTGTTGCGTCTTTTAAAATTGCTACAATTAATAATATCGCATCAGCACCGGCGACAGCAGCTTCTTCAATTTGTAGAGGGTCTAAAATAAAATCTTTGCGAAGGACAGCTACAGGCCTGTCGCGTAATTCAAGGCTGACCTGCTGTAAATCACGAATGGAACCATCAAAGGCAAGTTTATCAGTAAGGACTGATACTCCCGCAGCACCTCCTTGAACATATTGCTTTGCCAAGGCGACTGGATCAGCAATTTCGGCTAAATGTCCTTTTGAAGGAGAACGCCGTTTAATTTCGGCAATGATAGTTGTAGGCGTAGAAGAAATTATTCTTTTAAAGGATTTTTTAGTTGAAAGAGAAAAAGCGTCGGAAGAGAAATTCGCTTTCAAATGCGCAATTTCCTGCTTTTTATTTTTAAGAATTGCTTTTAAATAATCATGCATAAGAAACGACTCTTAATTTTTCTATATAGTTGATCACCGTTCCATTTTTAATCAGCCTGCGAGCGGGATTGATCCCTTCTTGAATACTAAAAATAACATTCATCAGGTAAAAAGCGACCCCCGCATTGAAAATAATGGTATCACTAATTGCACTTTCTTTCCCAGAAAATGCCGTTAATATTAATTTTTTATTTAAAAGAGAATCTCCACCTTGAATGTCGGATAGACTGCAATAATTCAAATTATAGTCGTTTGGATCGAGTTGATAATATTTTTTTTTATTATTGTAAATTTCAATAACCTCAACAGGGCCTAAGCAATTAATTCATTCAGACCATTGCCGTGCACAATTAAAGCTCGTTTTACGTTTGAACGCAGGAGCACATCAGAATAAATTGGTAATAAGCGTTTATCAGCCACACCAGCGATGAGGTGTGTGGGACAAGCAGGATTTAATAGCGGTCCAAGTAAATTAAAGGTGGTGCGGATGCCTAAAATTTTTCGGGTCTCTTTAATTAATTTCATGGCAGGGTGATAGTCAGGCGCGTAAAGAAAAACGAATCCGCGTTCGTTTAAAAAATTTTTAGCTTCTTGAGGCGTAAGGCGAATGGGAATATTTAATGAATCTAAAAATTGGCTGAGCCACATTGAGAGGAAACCGCGCGGTTGCCATGTTTAGCAACTTTAATACCATAGCTGGCAACGACCAGCGAGGCTGCCGTGGAAATATTTATCGTGTTGGCATTATCGCCGCCTGTCCCGACGATATCGAGTACCGTTTCATTGAAAGGAAGCGATAGCATTTGGTTTTGCATGGCAGAAACGATACCATACAATTCATCTGCAGTTTCGGGTTTGTTATGCAAAAGCGCTAGAAAAGCAGCGATTTGTTCCGACGGAGCTCCATTAATAATTTCAAAGATAGCAGAGCGGCACTGAACTTCAGTTAAATCTTTTTTTTGCATTAATTGATTTAAATAAGTAGTTAACATTCCTATAATTATTCCAACGAAAGTGAAAATTCAGCAGGTGGAATGGTTGTCATTGATCTTCTAAAAACTTGCTTTTGTAAAAAGGTGCTTTTAAGAAAATTAATTAAGCACCGATCCCCTTCAGGTGTTAATATCGATTCCGGATGAAATTGAATCCCGTAACAGGGATAAACTTTGTGTTTAATTCCCATAACGATCCCATCTCTATTTTCTGCGATAAGCAATAAATCGGAAATTAATGTCTTTTTGTCGACGATTAGTGAATGATAACGACCGCCTTTAAAAGGAGAAGGAATTTTTTAAAAAGAGGGTCATCGTCGTGGTAAATAGTCGTCGTTTTTCCATGTGCAATTTCATCAGCATTAATCACTTTGGCGCCGAAAGCGATGGCGATAGCCTGATGCCCTAAGCAAACTCCTAAAATAGGAAATTGAGGAGCGAATTTTTTAACGACCTCAATACAAATACCAGCGTTTTCAGGACGACCGGGACCGGGCGATAAAATAATTCCTTGAATGGGAAGTTTTGCAATTTGCGCAATAGTAATTTTATCGTTGCGAAAAACGCAAACGTCTGAATAATGAGTGGCGATGGTTTGTTATAAATTATAAATAAAACTGTCGTAATTATCGATTATTAGAATCATTATAATCCTCCTTCGGTCAGTTGGATGGCGGCCATGACGCTTTTCGCTTTGTGACGCGTTTCATTAGCTTCGGCAATCGGATCCGAATCATGAACAATACCGGCGCCCGCGCGAATAGAAGCTATTCCATTTTCGACTATCGTCGTACGAATAATAATGCAAGTATCTAAATTATCGTCGCGGTCTAAAGCAACGATGGCGCCACCGTATAAACCGCGACGAGAATGTTCGAGTTCATCGATAATTTCCATCGCTCGAATTTTAGGTGCACCGCTTAAAGTGCCAGCGGGAAAGGTAGCTTTTAATACATCAATCGCGTCATAATTTTTTGCTAATGAGACTTGAACTCGAGAAGCAAGGTGCATGACATGCGAAAAATTAACCGGCTGCATCAGTTCTGCTACTTCCACGCTACCCGCTTGTGAAACAATCCCGATATCATTGCGAGCGAGATCCACTAGCATTAAATGCTCAGCCGTTTCTTTCGGATCATTTATTAATTCCTGCGCTAATGTCTGATCACTTTTGCCGTTACCGCGAGGCCGCGTGCCGGCGAGAGGTACGCTGTCGATTATGCCGTTTTTAACGCTAACCATTTTTTCCGGTGAAGCGCCGGCGATAGCAAGAGAATCATTTTGTAAATAAAAGTGATAGGGAGAAGGGCTTACTTTTTTTAAAGCGCGGTAGATATCAAAGGGTTTGCCTTGATACGGTTTTTTAAAAGTTCGGGAAGACACGACTTGAAAGATGTCGCCCGCGGCAATGTATTGCTTGGCCTTGTTAACGATTTTTTTAAAATCGGTGTCATTGCTATCGGGTTTGAAATCCAGGGAAGTTGATTTTGAGTAATGAGTTTTTCGATTCGTCGAAAGCTTTGGGCGGGCGGGCGTAAAAAGATTATTGGTAATATCGGCTAGTTTTTCTAATCCGTATTCGTAGCAATGTTTTAATTCGTCTTTAACTTCAACAATGTGAGAAACAATGGCATTATTGCTTTCTAGATCAAAGGTAATGCCATCGCGATAAAATTTAAAATCAATGTCAGCAATTTTTTCAGAGGCTGTGTGACGATCAGGAATAGATTCTACATAACGGATAGCATCGTAACTTAAATAGCCGATTGCTGCGCCTGTTAATTTCGTTAATGGATGGTTATCAATGCAATTGATTTGTTGGCGTAAACGGCGTAGATGATGGAAGGGGTCACCCTTCATTTTGGTGACAGTGTTTTTTAAAAAAACGGTAATTTCATCCCCGCGAGCGATGATCTGGGCTAACGGGTTGAATCCGATAAAAGCGTAGGGCTTTTCATTGCGTGGGCTAAATTCCAGCAAAATCGCTGTTGGATACAAATCCAGCAATTGATAAAAAGCCCGGGTTGGCGTAAGCATATCGGGATTTCTTGATGAAGGACCACTCGCGGCGCTTGGGCGGCCAATCTTGCGAATTGATCAAATGTTAGGGTTTCTGGCATAACACACCGTTGTATTTATGTAATGCTGCAATAGTACGACAGTTCGCTACGGTTGTCAACAGATGGGTTCATAGCGGTAGCCTCAATTGATTTGGATATGGTATACTGGCCGGTCGCTTACTTACTGATTTGTAAAATGAAAGACGTTAAATACCTTTTATTTGATCTGGATGGAACACTCACCGATCCCAAAGAGGGGATTACTCGGTCAGTCCAATACGCGTTGGAACAAATGAACGTCGCGTGTCCTTCAATGGATGAATTGGAATGGACGATTGGTCCCCCTTTAATCGATGCTTTTGCATTGTTACTCAATACGAAAGATAAAAAGCAACTTCAAAAAGCGATCAATTTCTATCGCGAACGCTATGTGGACCGCTGCGCGATTGAGAACAAACCTTACGATGGCATTCATGAAACGCTGGAAACGTTAGTCAATCATGGCTATCAACTTTATTTAGCCACTTCAAAACCATGGGCTTATGCGGGTAAGATTTTAGATCATTTTAATCTGCGAGATTATTTCACAGCCGTTCATGGTTCAGAATTGGATGGAACGCGTGATTATAAAGAAGAACTCATCGGTTATGTTCTTGACACCCAAAAGATAAGCAACACACAAAGTTTAATGATCGGCGATCGACGTTACGATATCTTAGGCGCGAAACATAATAACGTGCGATCGATCGGCGTTACTTACGGATATGGCAGCTTAGAAGAAATCCAAGAAGCAGGCCCAGACGCAGTTTGTGATTACCATCGTTTGATTTTACCCACACTTAATAAATAGCGCCCTTTTTACAAAATTTTATAATTCAACCTTTAGCTCTGGCTGTCGAGAAAGGGAATCGTTTGGTTTTTTTTCTTCTAAATTACGTTGCTGATGTGGAATAAGTTGCCTTTGATGAAATAAAGTAAAAGGTCCTTCCCTCTCCGAATAGTTATCTATGATTTTTAGCAAGTCTGAAGGAAGGCAAGAATCAATAGGCTTCACCTCACGCCGGTTTTTGGCTTCGCAAAAACTGCAAATCCTTCAGGAAGAGCTCGATGTCAGGTATCCGACAACTTATCGGTTCATTATCAATCATGATCCATCCTTCGGCATCCTTTGGGTATTGGTCAATAGTCAGGATACCGTAAAGTTCAAACAGCGTTAGCAAGTAACCCCGCCCCATACGATCTTTATTTATTATTTCGTTTTCCAAGGAAGTAGCGTATCTTTCTTTAAGCCGGGTATTTTCGGTACAATTTTTTAAAATAGAGTAAGTTAAAAATATTCTTATACGGATGATATGAGCAACAGGATAAGGATTAAAAGGAGGGTTATATAATTCCACTAACCATTGAAAAGCCTGGGAAGAGAGGATGGGTGCCTCTTGTCGCAAGTTAAGCAATATTCGATTACCTGGGATTTCTACTACGTTTAAACGTAAGGAATGAATGGGATTATCTTCCATTCGAAGAACATTCATCAGTGCATGAGCAATATCCCTCATGATTAGTCTTCCTTGATGGCAGGTCTGAATAAATAATAGAGTATCAAAAAAAGCTTAAGAAATTATTAGAAGTAACTCGTATGAAGCGCAGCGAAATACGGGGAAATAATGACGTTCCCGTATTTCGCTGCGCTTCATACGAGTTACTTCAAATTTTTAATTAATTCGTAGATAGTTTCCAATTTGGATTGGGGGGTGGGATTAGAAAGAATGAAACGCAGGGATTCATCGCCTTGCAGTTGGTAACGTTGGGGTTGGGTTTGGACTAACTTGATTAACTTTGTGAGATCAATGGCGGGTTTTTTATCGAAGTGAAAATAGCCATATTTGGAGCCGATATTGATTTTTTGGATGCCGAGTTCGTTTGCAATTAAGCGCAGTTCGGCAGATTGGAGCAAATGTTGAGCTGCTGGGGGTAGCGGGCCAAAACGATCGATAAGCTCTTCTTTGAGCGCCTGGATTTCTCTTTTATTTTTGCAATTAGCTAAGCGCTTATAAAGAATAAGACGAGCATTAACATCGGGGACATAATCTTCCGGTAAAAGCGTCGTAATGCCAAGATCAATTTCAGACACTGCGTGTAATGGCTTTTCAAATTGGGGTTCCCGTCCGGCTTTTAATGCGCTTACCGCCTCTTCCAGCAATTCTAAATATAAAGAAAATCCGATATCATGAATTTGTCCGCTTTGCTCGACGCCCAATAATTCGCCTGCGCCGCGGATTTCTAAATCATGAGTCGCCAGGTTAAAACCAACACCGAGATCATCCAGTTGGGAAATAGCGCTCAATCGTTTTTCTGCATCCGCCGTCAGGGCTTCTTGATCAGGTATTAATAAATAAGCATAGGCTTGGTGATGAGAACGCCCGACGCGACCGCGAAGTTGGTGGAGTTGAGCTAAGCCGAATCGATCCGCGCGATTAATAATAATCGTATTCGCAGTGGGAATATCGATCCCTGACTCAATAATGGTTGTACAAACCAAAAGATTATATTTCTGATGATAAAAATCGGACATTACTCGTTCCAAATCACGTTCACGCATTTGACCGTGGGCGATCGCAAGACGGGCTTCGGGAATAATCGTTCGTAATTTTTCAGCCGTTGCGGCGAGCGTTGCGACATCATTATGTAAAAAATAAACTTGGCCGCCGCGTAAATTTTCGCGCAATATCGCTTCGCGAATTAAGACGGGACTGTAGTCGTGCACAAAAGTTTTTACAGACAGGCGTTTCGCCGGCGGGGTTGTAATAAGGGACAAGTCGCGAATACCTGAAAGCGACATATTCAATGTTCGAGGGATCGGCGTGGCTGTGAGCGTCAGAATATCCACATGGGCGCGTAAGGATTTAATTCGTTCTTTTTGGGTAACGCCGAAACGGTGTTCTTCATCAACAATTAATAAACCTAAATCTTTAAATCGGATATCTTTGCTTAATAATTTATGAGTGCCGATAATAATATCTATTTTCCCTTCAGCCAGTTCTTGGGTAATTTGCTGGCGTTGTTTTTGGGTGCGTAAGCGAGAAATAGCGGCAATACGAACCGGCCAGTCGGCAAAACGATCTTGAAAATTATAAAAATGTTGTTCGGCTAATAAAGTCGTTGGAACTAAAACAGCGACTTGTTTATTATTCTGCACGGCTATAAAAGCGGCTTGCATTGCCACTTCGGTTTTTCCAAAACCAACATCCCCACAAATGAGGCGGTCCATACTGCGTTTTGAAGACATATCGACAATAACGTCATTAATGGCGGCACTTTGGTCAGGTGTTTCTTCAAAAGGAAAAGCTTGGCGGAAAAGAGAGTATTCTTTTTCAGGTATAGAAAAAGTAAAACCCGTTGCCGCTTGACGGCGGCTGTAAATATCTAATAATTCGGCCGCCACATCACGGATATGTTTTTGTGTTTTTTCTTTGATTTTTTCCCACTGTTTGCTGCCGAGTTTTTGAAGGGGAGCATGGGAAGCGTCAGCACCGGCATAACGGCTGATTAAATACAGCGAAGAAACTGGCACATAAATTTTGTCATTATCCGCATATTGTAAAGTTAAATATTCAGCTTCCTGATCGCTGGTTTTAATGGTTTGCAAGCCCAAATAACGGCCGACTCCATGTTGGATGTGAACCACGGGGTCGCCAATATGCAATTCTGTTAAATTGCGAATCAATAAATTGGGATCAATTTTTCGTTCTTTTTCCAAGCGACGTTGGCGGATTTGTTCGCCGAAGAGTTGTGATTCTGAAATAATGGCCAAAGGCGGGCTGGATAATAAAACGCCTTTATCCAAAGGCGCGATAGTAAGGCCAACTCGCGTATTCTCTGCTAAAAACGTTCGCCAATTTTTAACGGCTTGAGGAGTTGTATCAATTTCTTTAAGGAATTCTAGAAGAGTTTCTCGACGGCCGTCTGTTTCGGCACAAAATAAAACGCGCCCCCCTTGAATAGCCGTTATTTCATGTAAAAAGTTTTTTAATCGAGCAAACGGTTGGGAAGCTTTATGATCAATTAATAAAGGAGGGAAATTTTCCGTAGCAAAGTTAACTTGCCCTGTTTTTTCAATGATGGGTGCATCGCTAATTTTTATTTGAGTATGATTTTTTATTTCTATCCTTAATTGCTCAAAAGACAAAAACAATTCTGAGGGCGGGCAGAGCGGTCGTGTTAAATCGTGGCGTAATTGTTCATAACGATGTTCTACTTCTTGCCAAAACTGATGAGCAACGGTTTCCAGTTTTTCAAATAAAATAACGGTGGTATTCTTCGGCAAATAGGAAAAAAAAGTTTGGGTGGTTTCGAAGAACAACGGTAAATAATATTCAATACCGGCCGCCGCTTCTCCTTCACTGATTTGCTGATAAATAGGAGCCTCTTGCGGGTTACCCAAGAATTTTGCACGCCACGATTGTCGAAAATGCGTAATGGCTTCTTTCGTTAACGGGTATTCTCTCGCCGGTAACAACCGAACCGATTCTATTTTTTCTACGGATCGCTGGCTTTCGGGATCAAAGCTGCGAATGCTTGTTACTTCATCGTCAAATAATTCGATTCGGTAAGGAAGTGGGCTTCCCATGGGGTAAATATCGATGATCGACCCGCGTTGAGCATATTCACCATGTTCCATCACTTGTTGAACGGAACGGTAACCCGCCGATATTAAACGTTCACGATTTTCTTGCAAAGAAAACTTTTCACCCACGGATAAAATAAAAGTATTTTTTTCTAAGTGATCGGCGGGAGGAAGGCGTTGTAATAAGGTGGGAAGAGCGCTGATGATAATTCCTGACGATAAACGCGGTAAGCGGTAAAGCGTTAGCAAGCGTTCAGAAATAATATCTTCGTGGGGGGAAAAATAATCGTATGGCAATGTTTCCCAGTCAGGAAAATGTAAGATAGGGGTGTCGGCGCTAGAAAAAAATGGCAATGAACGGTGTAAATAATTAGCCGAGTGAACATCCGGTGTGATTAATAACAAAGGCCCCTGATTTTTTTCCGCAAGAGTGCTGATTGCAAGGCTGACGCTATCACCTTTTAAATTCCCCCATTGGAGTCGATTGTCAATGGAGCGAGGAATGGGAGGTTGTAAAGGGCTTATCGGAGTCATTTCAACTTTAATCAATTAACGGGTCCTTAATTAATAATTCCGCCGCCAAGGCATTCGTTTCCCAGGTAAAATACCACCGATTGGCCGCGAGTGATTGCTCGTTGTGGATGTTCAAATTGAACGTGACAATGATCATTATCGAGTCGCGTGACGACGCACGTTTGATCGGCTTGACGGCAACGCGTTTTAGCCTTGCAGGTCAAGGGGAAAGAGGGTTCTGTGTCGCGTATCCAATGCAAATTTGTGCACGTTAATTCTTGTGAATAAAGCAAAGGATGCTCATACCCTTGAACCACGATCAATACATTCCGTTTTACATCTTTGTCAACGACATACCAGGGAGCTTCACCCGCGTCTGGTCGACCGCCGATATGAAGCCCTTTGCGTTGACCAACGGTATAAAACATAATTCCGTCGTGTTTGCCGATAATTTTCCCCTCGGATGTTTCGATATTTCCCGGTTGGGCGAGTAAGAATTCATTGAGGAAGTCTTTAAATTTGCGTTCGCCGATGAAACAGATCCCCGTGCTGTCTTTTTTAGCATGGTTAATGAATCCTCTTTTTTTTGCTATCGCACGAACTTCAGATTTTTGATACCCGCCGATGGGAAATACGCTATTCGCCAATTGGTATTGGTTAAGAAGGTGTAAAAAATAACTTTGATCTTTGTGGCTATCGTTGCTTTTTAATAGTCGATATTCGTTATTTTCATTTTGGATGCAAGCGTAATGGCCGGTAGCGAGATGAGTGGCGCCCAGTTTTTTAGCATGGTCTAAAAGTGATTTAAATTTAATTTCCCGATTACACCAAACGTCCGGGTTAGGGGTTCGCCCTTGGGCGAATTCATCGAGGCAATGTTGAAAAACATGGTTCCAATAGGCTTTACTGAAATTCACGACGTATAACGGAATACCAATGTGATCGGCGATTGCTTTCGCATCACTTAAATCTTGTTCGGCGGTGCAGAAAGGATCTTTGCTATCAGTTTCCCAATTTTGCATGAAAAGACCAATGACTTCGTAACCCTTTTCCTTCAAGACGAGCGCAGCCACTGACGAATCAACCCCGCCAGACAACCCAACGGCAATCACTTGATTTTGTTCAAAATTTGGCATCTGGGTAGTGTAGAAGATGATCCCCAAAAGTCAAGGGTGGCCCGTTCCTTTGTCTTTAGAGAATAATTTTGCTATAATTCTGGTTATTATGTGAGCTATTTCTTAACGATAGCAGCGTTAAACAAAGTGATTAAGTATGAAATATGAGGGCTATATTATATAATTTATAATTCTTTTAATGAAGCGGGAATGGTTGCCATTGGAAACGTGGAGATGCCAGTAGATATGATGCTGGGAGGACCAATGACGTCGGTAACAGGCCCATCGTGCCAATGTTGCAGTAACGACTTGTGTTGATAGATTTTGTACGTAATCTACGTAAACAAAGCAGGCAAAATCCTCGAATCGGATCTGCCTGCTTTTTTTTGAAGAAATGGAATGATCGACATTATCGAAGTAAACAAGGCTAGTTCGCCAGATGCTACTCATCAATGGAAAAATTTGATTACTGCGTTAGAAAAACGAGAAAAACATTTATTAGCGTTATTATCTTCATTATTTGCACATGCAGAAAACTTCTTTTTAGAAATTATCAACGAAACAGGCTCGCCGCTTAGCCAAATCATCACTAAACAAACCTTGATGGACTTTATCCAGCGGGACTTAACTAACTTACTGTTACCGCTGATCAGCCGTGTTTGTATTTATGAGATGTATGTCGTGGCTGAAAATCACAAACTTCAAGGAGAGACTCCTGAAAAACGGTTTGATTATTTTGTATCTCTCTTGAGTGATCCAAAAACTGCCTTATTGCTTTTTGAGAAATATCCTCTTTTAAAGACACTGATTGACACCGTTTATCAACAATATTTAGAAAACCAAACGCAATTGATGCAAAGGCTGGCAAATGATTACAAAGAAATTTGCCAGTTCTTTTTTAAGAAAAAAATTGAACGCCCGTTATTCTTAACTCGCATCACTTCTGCAGGGGATAGACATAACCAAGGGCGTTGCGTTGCCATTTTGGAATTTTCTAATGAAAAAGACAACTTTAAACTCGTTTATAAACCCCGCTCGCTTCGCATTGATCAGGCCTTTCAACAACTGATTGATTGGTTCAATCAAAAATTATCGGCGCAATTGTATTGCCCGAAAATACTCCTTAAACCGGAATACGGATGGTGCGAATTTATTACTTACACTGAGTGTAAAAACAAAAAAGAAGTAGCCTTGTTTTATCAGCGTTTGGGCATTTTGTTAGGCATCAGTCACTTATTAGCTTCCACGGATATTCATGCTGAAAACATCATCGCACATGGTTCTCATCCCGTCTTTGTTGATTTTGAATGCGCGTTACGTCCCCTCTTTAAGAGCGATGATCAAAAACCATCGCCAGAAGTGCCACCCCATTTGGTTAGTGATACCGCGCTTTTGCCTGCCAGATTTATGGCGCGAGAAGACTATAACGGTATTGATTTAAGCGGCATTTTTTGGCCCGATGAACAAGAAGCGCCTTATCGGCGCATGTGCTGGAAAAAAGTAGGAACAGACGAGATGTATTTAGTACGTGAAAAAAGCATTCTGCCGACTCAGCAAAACATGCCGCGATTAAAGCACGATCACGTGGACCCTTTATCTTATGAAAAAGAAATCAGCAGTGGTTTTACCCGCTGTTATCAATTAATTCTTGATCATAAAAAAGAATTATTATCGGATCATTCGCCGCTGAATGCTTTTCAAAATGTTCCCATTCGCGTCTTATTTCGGGCAACGGTTGTTTATGCGAAGCTTTTATTCGAAAGTTATCACCCTTTGTTGCTTTATGATAACGACAAGCGCCGAGATCATTTCTTGTGGCTAAAAGAACATGCAAAACCGCTGATTTTTTCTGAAGAGATACTGGATTCCGAAATTAACGATTTATTATCTAACAATATTCCCTATTTTTCATGTCAGGCTGATAAAGAACAAGTTTTTAGCTCTACTCACCAGCAGATTGCTTTACAATTTCGTTTCTCAGGATTAGAGCGCGTAAAGCAGCATTTGATCCACCGTTTCAACAAAAATGATTTGCGATTACAATTGCTCATTATCGAAAATAGTTTTATGACATTACGGTTAAATCGAGGTTTGGCTTACGAAAAAAACATTCCTGTTTCCGATGAGATACCTTCATCCAGCAGAAATATAAAAGATGAAGCTTTCATGCTAGCCAAAAAAGAACTCGACCGATTAATGGATTATGCAATTATTGGTGACAATCGAATTATGTGGCCTTGTATTGAAATGGTTGGCTCCGACGCATGGTCACCTGCCTTTACCGACATTAGTCTCTATAAAGGAATTGCAGGAATTTCCCTTGTCTTTGCATACGCAGCTTCTCTTTTTGAAAGTAAATCCTATGAAAGGATTGCTCGATTAGGCTTAAATAGTTTGATTGAGGTATTTTCAGAGCAAAAAAAGGAAGCGATTGTTAGTATGGGTGTGGGTGCTTTTACAGGGTTGGGCGGCTTGATCTATGCACTGTCGGTTTTCGATCAGTTCATACCGGACAAACGTATTCGCCCAATGCTAGAAATACTATTTACATGGATGGATGAGTTTATTGAGAAAGACAATATCTTGGATGTCTTGAGCGGTTCAGCCGGTTTTATTCCATTGCTTTTATCAGCACAGAGCTTTATTAATCCCAAAAGGAAGATAATGCTGCTTAAAAAAGTGGCAAAGCATATTCTTACTCAATACCCAAACCCTGCCAAATTATTTACGGGATATAAAAATCCATACGCGAATCAGCCGCTGCTAGGTGCCTCACATGGTGCGGCGGGATTTATATGGGCTTTAGTGAAAGCCAATTATTTTTTGCATGACAAAAATATTGAGCAATGGATAAAAAGCGCGCTTGCTTACGAACGCAGCCACTTCGATTATGAAAAAAATAATTGGCCGAGCTTCCAAAAGCAGAATCGAGAGCATTATCGAGGGGATAAATTTATGACAGCATAGTGTCACGGAGCAGCTGGCATTGGTTTAACCCGGTTAGATAGTCGAGAATTTTGGCAAGATGATTTAATTGATGAAGAGATTGATAGGGCAATACAGACTACTTTAAAAGAAGGCTTCGGTTTGAGCACGACCCTTTGTCATGGTGACCTTGGGAATCTCGACTTTTTGTTAGAAGCCAGCCAAAAAAATCCATCGAAAAAGTTACAGGACATTTTTCACACACACGCCGTCTTTGTCGTAGAGCGCATTAAAAAGCATGGTATTTCTTTAGACATTAGAGGCACACTGCCATTCCCTGGGCTCATGCTAGGGGTCGCTGGTGTTGCTTATCAGCTAATGCGAGTTGCTGAACCTCAACGCTTACCTTCCATTCTACTGCTTAAATTACCAACTCTTTGGTAGATTGGTAAATTCGCGTGCCGTTACTGCCAGATAGTATATACGTATGAGCGAAGCGAAATACGGGGACGATAGATGAGATCATTGTTTTCCCGTATTTCGCTTCGCTCATACGGGCTACTGGTTGAAAACCTACACTTTTAATCGCACCCAGCAGGAATCCCATGAATGACGAGATTGGGAAAAGTGTGTTAGCATATCCCGGTTATTACTGAGAAGGCGGATTTGTTATGAAGCATCTATTTTTAGGAATTTCTTTATTAATTTCTTCTTCTTTTGCGTTTGCATTTAATCCTTTTTCGGAACCGGTGGGCAATTACCGTCAGTCTTGCAGTGCTTGTCAGGTGTTTAATGATCAACTTTCTTGTCTTTGCAAAGACCGGCAAGGGATTCCTCATCAGACGAGCCTTCGTCTCTCTCCTCGCTGCCGTTTTGTGGAAAATATCAACGGTCAATTACAATGCACGCGTTATAGACCTCGCTACCCTCACCATTATCGGTTTGTTAAAGATTTTCCGGCGGGGCCGATTTGGAACCAAGCAGATGCACAAAACAAATGCCCGCCGGTTTGCGCAAGCCACGGCGCTCGTTGGACGGGCAATTGGCACACCGTGCGCGAAGGCCGTCAGTCGGTCTGTCAATGCCGAGGTTGGTCGCGCTGGTCCCGTTAAAATTTGCGTCTTTGACTTGAACACGGTACATTAAGTCGTTTTTTTAAGAGGAGTAACATTATGAGTCTATTGAGTGTATTAGGCGTAGGGGTCGTTTATGCTGCACCAGTCACAGCTCAAGCGCCGCATCCGGGCGGTTTTTGGTCCATGCTGTGGTTGCCGCTCCTGTTAATTCTGGTGTTTTATTTTCTGTTAATTCGTCCTCAAAGCAAGCGAGCTAAAGAACATCGACAATTGCTGGAAGGTATTTCTTTAGGTGACGAGGTGGTGACGACAGGGGGCGTTGTTGCAAGGGTATCGCGATTGAAAGACAATTTTGTTGTCCTTGAAATTAGCAAAGGTACCGAAATCACTGTACAGAAAGCTTCTATAGCCTCTGTATTGCCCAAAGGCACGATCGATTCGATTTAACAGTTAGGGTAATGCATGAATCGATATCCGTTGTGGCGTTATATATTACTCGCCGTACTCATCATCATCAGTTTGATTTATGCGTTACCTAACTTGTATGGGGAAGATCCGGCTATTCAAATCTCAGCTAAGAATAGTGCTCCCATTGAGGCTGTTGAAGAAAAAATCAAATCAACCTTAAACGCTCAACATATTTCTTATCTTTCGGTTCGGCCTGTCGATAATACCGTTTTGGTTCGCTTTCCCAGTACCGAAGATCAGCTTAAAGCGCAGGATGTGATTCAGGCTGTCGTTGGTACTGATTATTCCGTTGCATTGAATTTAGCGCCGCGGACGCCCCGATGGTTACAGGCGATCGGCGCAAAACCGATGCGCTTAGGATTGGACCTGCGCGGCGGTATCCATTTCTTATTAGATGTGGATGTTGGCGCCATGGTGAAAGCCCAGGAAACGGGCGATTTACATACCATGTCAACGGCGCTTCGCGAAGCCCGCATTCGCTATACAGAGATGTCAAGCGACCAAAATGGCGTAATGATCCATTTCCGTGACCAAGCAGCCCGTGATCAGGCGCGCACGCTCTTGGAAAAACAATTTCCTGACTACCGTTTTGAAGCCACGGCATCGAGTCTTCGAGGCACTATTTCAATAACGGCATTGCACCAAATCCAGCAAAATGCCGTGGATCAAATAACAACGATCCTCAGAAACCGTGTTAATGAGTTAGGCGTTGCGGAACCGGTTATCCAACAGCAAGGAGAAAGCCAAATCAGCGTTGATTTGCCTGGCATTCAAGACACGGCTCGAGCCAAAGATATTATTGGTAAAGTAGCGACCATTCGTTTGCAATTGGTGGATGTTGAACACGATGCTGAAACAGCCTCGAGCACGGGGACTGTGCCTTTTGGTTCAAAATTATATACCTTCGAAAAGCAGCTCGTACTATTGAAGCAGCAGGTCGTGTTAAAAGGAACTTCGATTATTAACGCCTCGAGTGTTATTGGAGAAGATGGCCGCCCAGCGGTGCGAGTTCGGGTGAGTGGCAGCGATGTGCCTTCTTTTAATCGAATTACGGGGGAAAACGTCGGCAAACCTTTAGCCGTTGTTTACGTAGAAACTCAAACTACGCGTCATTTAGTCGATGGAAAGGTGGTGACTCAACACCGCCAAATTGAGCGTATTATTAATATAGCGACGATTCAAACTGCTCTTGGAAATGATTTCCAAATAACTAACTTATCTACGATGGATTACGCAAAAAATTTAGCCTTGTTATTACGCTCTGGCGCTTATCCTGTCCCCGTTGATTTTGTGCAAGAACGAGTGGTGGGCCCGAGTTTGGGCCAAGAAAATATCCACATGGGGGTTTTATCTACCGAAATTGGCGCTTTATTGGTGATTGTGTTTATGGCGTTCTACTATCGGCTGTTCGGCGTCATTGCTGACATCGCGTTAGCTTTGAATATCGTCTTTATTGTTGCGGTGTTATCCATTTTGGGTGCTACCCTCACTTTGCCCGGTATTGCGGGTATTGTGTTAACAGTGGGGATGGCTGTCGATGCGAATGTGTTAATTAACGAGCGAATACGAGAAGAGTTGCGCAATGGGATGTCGCCGCAAGCGAGTATCAAAGCTGGATACGATCGGGCTTTTGCTACCATTGTGGATGCCAATGTGACCACGCTGATTGTAATGATTATCTTATTTGCTTTAGGCTCGGGGCCAGTCCAAGGCTTTGCTGTGACGACGACTATTGGTTTGTTGTCGTCGATGGTGACAGCGATTTTCTTTACACGGGCGGTGGTGAATTTAGTGTACGGACGGCGCAGAGCTTCACGTTTGTCTATTGGGATTAACGCAAAATCCGCAGAGGCTAAGAAGTAATGGAATTTTTTAAGACCAACACTAAGATTCCATTCATGCGCCAACGTAAGTGGGCGGGAATTTTTTCAGCCATTATTTTTCTGGCTTCTATTATTACGTTGGCTGTTAATGGATTGAATTTAGGTCTTGATTTTACCGGTGGTACACAAGTAGAAGTTAATTTTACAAAGCCTGTCGATACGAACCAAATTCGGAAAAACTTGGCAGAGGCGGGCTTTCCTCAAGCAGTTGTTCGCGTTTACGATGTTCGTCACATTTCTGTTCGGGTGGCTCCGCATAAAGAATTAACCCAGGAGGAATTAAAAGAAAAATTAATGTCTGCAATGCCGGGAGGGCATATTGGTTCGCTCGATTATATCGGTCCTCAAGTGGGCAAGCAGTTGATGACTAACGGTATTTTGGCGGTGATTGTGGCGTTGATTGCTACGATGATTTATATCGCCCTTCGATTCGAGATGCGATTTGCGTTGAGTGCCGCAATCGCCTTAATCCACGATCCGGTTTTGATTTTAGGTATTTTTTCTTTTTTCCATATCGAATTTAACTTGATTGTGTTGGCGGCTGTGTTGACGGTTATTGGTTATTCACTTAACGATACTATCGTTGTTTATGACCGTATTCGTGAAAATTTCCGTAAGGTTCGTCGTGGGACTCCCACTGAGATTGTGGATCTTTCGATTAATCAAACGCTTTCTCGGACTATTATGACTTCTGGGTTAACGTTGATTGTCGTGCTCGCTTTATTTATTTTCGGTGGCTCCACTCTGCGGCCTTTTGCGTTGGCTTTAATCATTGGCATTGTTATTGGGACTTATTCATCCATTTACGTTGCGGGGTCCTTGGCGGTGACCTTTGGCCTAAGCCGTCGGCACCTTATTCGTTCGCCTAAAAAAATTGAGGATGATTTGCCTTAATTGGGACGGTTGATTACTTGATATTCCCTCTTTACCTCCTCCCCATCAGTTGGCTGTTGGGTAGGCTGAAATAACGTTGTCTTATTTTGTGATGCACGGGCACCATTTTTCTGGAAACTTTCCTGTTTTTCCTCGTTTTGGCTGCAGTTGTTAGATTGGTGAAGAACCCACCGCTGGTGAGACTCAGTGGCAGCTTCTTTAAAATAAGTATCCATCCCAATTCTCATTTGACTTGTCAATTTACCTCCAAAACCCATCCATCCCGTTGAGAATAGCATTAGACATTTTTCGGGGTTATGAGACTTTAATAAAGCGCTTACAGCAGGAACCAGGAAAGTTCCCCCTGGTGCTGGTAGTGGTTGGTTATGATGTTTTAAAATTAGCGATGTCAGCCGCTTCCAGATCATACATATGAATATTAGTGGAATTAAATATCCGCAATATGCAGCCATTCTCTGCGAGGACCTCTCCAAATTGGGTGCATTGCTCAATATTGAATAAGTTCAACCCAACTTGAACAACCTTCAAGCTTTGAGCAGCTTTCCGACAAACCTGATATCGCTTGTCGGCAGTCTCTTTCTCACCATCGAGAGCACAGAAATGGTATTGACCTAAATAGGATGGCGTGTCTAAACATAATTGCTTGATTAAAGATAGGTTATCTAATAATCTTGGTCCACCAAATCCACTTGCAGCTTCTTCCCAACCCACTGCTGGATTTTTTGTTCCATAGGATTTAAAGAAGCCTTTTCTTGTGTCATTTTCAAGTAGGCTGTTTAATAAATGTCTGGTATGCTGGTGTAGCCGTGATTCAATATCAGCCATTATTACGACTTTTATGTTCAGCTTCTGTAATGTTGGGAGTAAAGAGAGGAAATAGCTTTCCCCAAAGCATACTGCGACATTTATTTTTTCATTATCGAATGGCTCTAATTTTTCAAGCTTATCTATTGTCTCATCTACTTCTTCTTCATTTGAAAATGGGAACGGATCAAAACCACTAGATTTTTGAGGGAGAGGGAATTGCTCAGAGAGCTGTTTTTCTAACAGTGATAGCTCTGGCTCTGTTATTGGGTATTGGGGATTTGATTTCGGATCACGACTCATAGGGCTATATCTCCAAGAAATTATTGCTAGACTGACAATGCTACACTATTTTTGATCAAAAAAAAGACTAAATTTACGGCAATCGGGCCAAAAATTAATCGGAAATAAATAGCACCTTGCGGATGTCCATGCCGTTCTCTCCACACAGTCGCTCTCCGATATCCTGCGAAAAGGCGATGAGGCGCTCTTGGGGCAGGTCTGAATAACACGAATAATTACCTCATTCAGCGGCAAAACAATCCCGATGATGCTGAGGTGTTGAGGAAATTACCGATGCCACCCCCAAAAGGGACGACAGAAACGGAGAGCTTTAAGCGATTGGCAAAAGCGTACTTTAAATCACCCGTCATTCAAACATCTTTGATCTTTCTATCTCTCCAATTACTCGGCTGCTAGCACGCAGCCAAACTATATTGATCCTCAATAATTTGTTCCATTAAATAGGTAGTTAAGCCAGAGTTCATCTGTTGATAATACTGGCTTTGCTTGAATTTTTACTTTTTAAAGAGGTAATTGTTATGAAAATGCAATTCATTCAGAAGATTGTTGCAAACAAAATAGCAAAGGTTGCGTCGAGTTCGGCGGCTCTTTGCGGTGTGCCTGTTTGTACTCACGGTTAGATGTAGAAAGCCCCTAGCTACCCTTATCAGGGTGGCTAGGCAATTGCAGCATTTGACGTTCAGAACTTTGGCTAAAAATCTTTCTTGTCAACAAAAACTTAAGACTAATTGGAAGGGCCCAGATCGAGCCCCGGCAGGCTTGAGCGCGGGAGACATGGCACGTGGGGCTTTCTAGGCCGCGGACAAGCTGGGACGCCACCGCGCAAGGACGCAGGGCAACAATCTCCTCTAGTTGGATTGGAAAGTTTTTTTAGCTTGGCTATATTTTAACTAGGAAAAATTAATGGGTGAAGGCCATGGAAAGGGCGATCTTCATAGTTTTAGTCTCATTGTTGGGTGCTTCTATCGCATTTGGGGCAGATAGCCCCAATGAATATTACGGCACGGGTTTGTGCGGAAAATCGGGTTTTGAATGTATCAAAGTACAGCGAGGTCAGAGTTGGCAGAACCTGTTCCCCGATGAAAACCAGCGTGATTTAGTTCAAAGGCTTAATCGCACGGATACTTATTTATATCCAGGTAAAACCTTAGCGGTCCCCAAAGATTTAAAGGACGCCACAATTTACAGTATTTCTCCTTTCCCATTGAGAATTAAAAAGCTTGGCGAAAAATTAATTATGGTTAACCAAGATCAATTGGCTTGGGGTGCTTATGATCCAGAAGGTCAATTGATTAAATGGGGCCCTATTTCCTCGGGTAAGAATTATTGTCGCGATGTAAACCGTTCGTGTGAAACGATCACAGGTATCTTTTATGTTTTTCATAAGAAGGGACCGGGGTGTAAATCCAATGTATTCCCTGTCGAGACGAGTGGCGGGGCTGTTATGCCTTATTGTATGTTCTTTTTCAAGGGATACGCGCTTCACGGTTCTAATGAAGTTACCGGTTATCGGGATAGCCACGGTTGCGTGCGATTATTCAAACGAGATGCTAAATGGTTAAACGAGAATTTTGTAAATGTGGCTACTAAAGACGGCCATTTAGGGACAAAAGTGGTCGTAGAGAAACTCACCATGGAGAATAGTGGGAGGTAAAAATGGAAAAGGGTTGTAAAAAGTTTCTTGTCCTTTTAGGGGCGGCTCTTTATTTTTTAATTCCGGGCGCCGAAGGAAAAATACTAAGATATCCTTACGGCTGTTATCCGATGGGATATAAGTTTAATTATTACAATCTTATATTGCAGCCTACAGGTAGATATCATCCACAAACGATTTATTTCATCCACAATGTTTCAAAACAAGCGATTAGCTTGTTTCAAGCTAGGTCCAATGACGAGCCTTATATTATCCATATCAATACCACCATAGCGCCTAATGCCTGGTCTGTCTTAGCCACGGATGAGAAAAAAGTTAAATATATTTGTACCAATGGTGGAAATGATATTTTAAAACTTAAAATAATTAACTGTAGCAAAGTACTAGATATTTGTGAGTTTCCGCGTACACGTTTTGGCGATAATAATCGTGGAAATTATTGGGCCGTAGAAAATATTGGCTCTTCAACTGCGGCTGTTAGCGCAATACGTTGGTACGGAATTTTGCTTATTGACCCGAAAAAAAGAGATCTTGAAAATGAAGGATCGCTGCTATGAAACGAATAGCTGTTTTTATCTTAACGTTAAGTTTTTTTTCAATTAGTTATTCTGATAAAAACCCTGTCTTCCAGGAGTATTACGAAGGCAACTATCGCGCGGCCGAAACTGGCTTAAAACAATTAGCGGAAAAAAATAATGGGGAAGCGACATTTTATTTGGCCACCATGTATATGAATGGTTTTGGAGTTCGGAGAGATTTTGAGAAAGGATTTGATTATATGACGCGCGCGGCGGAATTAAAATATTTGCCGGCCCAATTATATCTGGGGAATTATTATTTTCAACAGCAGAAAGATTTGGAAAAGGCCGTGCCTTGGTTTAAAAAAGCAGCGGATGCTGGGGATGCTGGTGCGCAACTTTTTACTGGAATTAGTTATTTGAATGGATACGGTGTTAAAAAAAATATTGATATTGCTAGAAAATATTTCATTAGAGCCGCTCAAAACGAAATTCCAATGGGTCAATATGAGCTAGCCAAAATTTTCTTAGCCAGCAGGCACGCTGGCGATAGACGAATGGGAAGAATTTGGTTAACCAAAGCGGCTGATAAATATAACTATCCAGATGCTCAGTATTTACTGGGTACAATGCTATATACTGGAAATGAAGCAGAAAAAGATCCTGTCAAAGGGGTTGAATGGTTGGAAAAAGCGGCTGCTAACGGAAGTAAAGAAGCAAGCAAAACATTGGATAAAATTAATCGAATTAATACCAGCGATGCCAAGGCGAATAGTGAGAATCGTTCTGAGCCCACGCCTTGGCAAATCATGGTTGGACTCATGCAAAAAGCAGGCGTTCAGTTAAACAACCCCATTACAGTCACTGCGTCTATCAACAATTTTACTAAAACGCCGAAATCCATGGCCTTAGATAAAAATTCTATAATTAAATTAAATTTAAATTTAGTAAATTCTAAAGACATTCCGCCCGAAAAAATTCTATCTTACATGACACAATTAAATTATAAAGAAGAAAAATTTGATCTAACCGTCCCTGCTTATCCTTTTGAAATGCCGCCTGGAGCTAATAACTACAAAGAGGCTTTTCAATCCCTCTCCCGAGTGGCCAATTACGGTTATGCTCAATCACTCTTTAGATTGGGGCAAATGTATGAGAATGGATTAGGTGTTCAAAAAGACCCTGAAACTGCATTTCAATTGTATATGAAAGCGGCGGAACAAAATTATTTAAAAGCCCAATACGCTATTGGAACTTATTATTTACAAGGGAAAGGGGTTCCTCAAGATTATGAGAAAGCCATCAGTTGGTTTATAAGGGCTGCTCTGAAAGGCAGTTTACAAGCTCAATTTGTCCTAGGCAACATTTATGAGCGAGGCATTAAAGCTAGCAATAATAAAATTCTTTTCAAGAACTTTGATAGGGCGAAAGCTATGTACAGCTTAGCTGTGGGTGGAAACTTACCTATTGCTGCGTATCGTTTAGCAGAACTTTATGTCAGCGGTTTTCTAAATCCCGATAATAATGTTTCTTTAGAAACACAAAATTGGAAAAAAGCCTATGCACTTTACCAAAAAGCAGCAAAAAGTGGCCTAGAGAAAGCTGATGTGGCTCTAGGTTATTTTTATTTGCAACAAAATCAGACCACTTTGGCAGAGAAAACGTTTGAGATAGCACAAAAAGCTTATCAAACGAATGATCCAGAAGCCGCTATGTTATTAGCTATTTTATATGATCGTGGTTTCGGAGTTAATAGAAACAGCCGAAAATCAGCCGAAATTTTAGAAAAACTTTCAAAACAAAACAATGCTATTGCACAATTTATGTTAGGTAATTATTACCTTAAAAACAAGCGAAAAGAGAATATAGCAATCAGTCTTTTAGAAAAGTCAGCTAATCAAGGAAACGGTTATGCGAAGTATAATTTAGCTATTTTAGCGAAACAAAATAAATACACCAAGCCGGGAGAAAACTTTTTATCGTTACTGATTAGAGCCGCTAACCATTACGATAAAATAAAAGAGATTTTGGCGGATTATTATCTTTTAGACACCCCAGTTCCCGGATCAGAAAAAAAAGCTGTCGCTATTTACCAAGAATTAGCTAATAAACAAGATCCAGCAGCGGAGTTAAAATTAGGATTTATGAATGAGCATGGTCTTCTTTTTCCGAAAGATTACCATAAAGCAGAAGAGTGGTACCAAAAGTCGGCTGAACAAGGGAATCCCATCGCTCAATATTTATTAGGAAACATGTACTATTTGGGTCGGGGCGTTGATCGCGATGTTAACAAGGCCATCGATTGGTTAAAAAAATCGGCTGCCCAAAATTACGTGCCCGCTAAAGTAGGACTTGGCTTTATTTATGAAATGAGCAAACATAATTATCCAGAGGCTAAAAAGTGGTATACCTTAGCTTCTAAGTTTCATAACCCTCAAGCGCTCTATAATCTGGGTTTAATGTATGAGTATGGAAAAGGAGTTAAAAGTGATCCACAAAAAGCTTTCCGCTTATACAAAGACGCGGCCCAAAACGGGCTCGATTTGGCGGCGGTTCAGGTTGCAGGAATGTATCTAAAGGGAACGGGCATTGGTTTTGATCCTAACACCGCATTAAAAATGTATAGCCAAGCGGCGCAAAAAAATAATTCATTTGCGACTTATCAATTAGGTTTGATGAGCGAGTCAGGCGTTGCGCAAAAAATCGATCTTAATAAAGCTCGATTGTACTATGAAAAAGCCGCTAAAGAGGGAAGCGTAGAAGCACAATTAGCGCTAGCTCGATTTTATGAATTTGGTATCAGCGTTCCAGCAGACATTTCAAAATCGATTAACTTTTACCAAGCCGCAGCTGCTGAAGGAAATGAATTTGCTAAACAACAATTAACCCGTTTATCGAATCAAGGAAAATCTTCCTCTAATGCAATGCCATTTCAATGTGTGAATCAAGTAGCTCTGGAAAAAGTAAAAAATTCATTCTGGAAAAAAGTCACCGACTGGATTGCACCGGTGCCCAATATTGATTACATGAATGCCATTGATTATTTAAATTCTGGTAAAGTTGAGCAAGCAACAACGGCTTTGCAGAAAATTATAAAAGTAAGACCTAATTTCCAGCCCGCAAGAGAGACGGTTTCTCATTATTTCTGTCAAAAAGCAGATAGAAAATAGTAAAGTAGCCCGTATGAGCGAAGCGAAATACGGGAACGATAGACGACATCATTGTTTTCCCGTATTTCGCTTCGCTCATACGGGCTACTTAGCTTATGCATAGAACAGGTTGTACTTTTTCTCTCGATGATAGAGCCGCCGCTCGTATTCTACAGATTAAGCTCAAGAACCAAATGGACAGTCTTCTATAGAAACCGTTTGGCGGGCAGGCTCTCCGGGACACGTAAAAGCCAGAGGCATTTTGTTTGTCCAATAATTATTTGGTCCCGGGAGGGGTTCAGGGTTCCCTAACTGTTTTGAATGAAGCACTAAAAGCGGCGTGGCCCCACTATCGAGTTGTAATTTATAACGACAGCTATTTCGTCCACTTCCTGCACTCCAAATGGCTTCGTAAAATCGACTGATTTTTGGGTGCATTGCTCCGCGAATAATTGGGTTATCCGTTGTTAAAACGACCCACCCCTGCGGCGGCTGCCACACTACTACACCTCGGTTATTCACTTGATAACTAATTTCATTAGTTTTTGGGCAATACGTTGCTGAAGCTGAGCCAACAAATATTGCTAGTAAAAGGAAAAGAAAATTATTTTTTTTCACGCGCTATCCTCCTGAATAACCAAGCGCTTACATTAACTAGCTTAGCACAAATGACTGTTGAACACTTTGTTGCCTTTTGCCCAAATTTGTTTATTATAGGTTTGATTTTAACACAATTTGTGAGGCTGTTCATGAAAAAGACAACGGTTGCCCTTTCTTTGGCTTTAGCTATCACTGGCGGAGCCGCTTGGGCGGGAAAGTACACTTTGGTGACTCCTCATACTCCCCATTTACAACAAGGTTGGTCGTCTGCCAACCCTCAAGACGTTAATCGAGTAGACGCTACCGGTGGTGTCGCATTCCTCACTATTACCGTCGATAAACAAAGTCCAGGTCCATCTCCGATTTCAAATGATGGAATTAAAGTCAATTGCGCTGGAACCAACGTGTCTGTTCGTCCTGGAAGCGCCGATAAGTGCACCTTGGAAAAAGGTCAGTACGTTACTTGGGCCGATGATGGTCAAAAACCCAATCATGGCGCAACTGGAATGGTTGAAATTAACTAAACAGATACCTCCCAAGGGGCCGCTATAGGCTGGTGGCTCTTTTGGAGGACTTACAGTACATCTCCATCATTTTAATTCAATTTCTTACAGACTATGTTTTTAGAAACTATTTCTAATAAAGCCTTATGTATTCTCGGATTACCCGCGATCACATTCCCATTTTCCATGTAATTTTTTTCGCCTTGAAAATCACTGACGATCCCTCCGGCTTCCGTAATTAACAAAATGCCAGCGGCCATGTCCCAGGGACGAAGAGACATTTCCCAAAAGCCATCCAGCCGTCCAGCAGCGACGTAAGCAAGATCCAAGGCAGCGGCACCGGCGCGGCGAACGCCGCTGGTTTGAGGAAATACAGCCTCAAAAATTTTGAGATAAGCAGGAAAAAGTTCTTTTGCTTTAAAAGGAAAGCCAGTTCCTATTAGGGCGTGACTTAATTTCTGACAGGAGCTAACGCGAATTTTACGATTATTGAGTTGCGCTCCGCTGCCTCGAGTAGCCGTAAATAATTCTTGACGCAGAGGATCATAGACTAATCCGATTTCCAGCGTTCCGCGGTATTTTAAAGCGATCGATATCGCAAATTGCGGAAAGCCGTGAATAAAATTGGCCGTTCCATCGAGGGGATCAATAATCCATGTGTAATCATTTTTATATTTTTGAAGACCCGTTTCTTCAGCGAGTATAGTGTGGTCTGGGTAGGCTTTATGAATGGTGTTAATAATTTCATCTTCGGACAGCCGATCCACTTGGGTCACAAAATCGTTGCGCGTTTTTTCATTAATATCGAGGGTATCAAGTCTATCAACAAAGCGCACAATGGTGCGGGCAGCGTTGCGAGCGGCTTGAATCGCGATGTTAAGCATCGGATGCATCATTTTCTCTTGGTTAAAATGGCGAGAATAATAGCATAAGGTTTGCTGTGGGGGAATGACGGCTCTAGGTTGTTTTTTCTATGGGCCTTAATTTCCAAAATCCTCCATCGCCCCCGCGCAGGCGAGGCCTAACGCACACGCGCGCCTGTGCGTTTCCTTCATGAAAGGATTGGGTAGTGTTATGATCTGCCTATGTTTCAAAATGTTCGAATTGTTCTTGTGAATCCAAGCCATCCAGGGAACATCGGGGCAGCGGCGAGGGCTATGAAAACCATGGGGTTTTCAAGACTTTATTTAGTAAAACCTGAGCTTTTTCCCCATGAGCAGGCCACAGCGCGCGCGGCGGGTGCGGATGCGGTACTGGCGAGCGCTAGGGTGGTGGATGATCTCACCGCTGCATTGGAAGGGTGCAACCTCGTTTTTGGAACCAGTGCGCGCTCGCGCACACTGCCATGGCCGCTTAAAACACCACGGGAATGCGCTGAACAAAGCGTACAGCATCAAGGGAACATAGCAATTGTATTCGGTCGAGAACGCTCGGGGTTGACTAATGAGGAACTGGCGCAGTGTCAATATCATGTCACTATCCCCACTGAAGCCGCCTTTAGCTCATTAAATTTGGCGCAGGCAGTGCAAATTCTCACGTATGAAATACGCATGGCAAAGTTGAATGCGGTTGACCCGAGGCATCAAAATACCCCGATTCAGCAGTTGGCAACGGCTGATCAGATGGAAGGATTTTATGTGCACTTGGAAAAAACGCTAGTGGATATTAAATTTATCGATCCAAAGCAACCGAAGATGCTGATGAAACGCTTAAGGCGTCTTTTTAATCGCGCGCAAATTGATGAAACAGAATTGAATATTCTGCGGGGTATTTTAGCTTCTATTCATAGACGGGATGATTGCTGTTAAAATGTGGGAATGATACTTTAAATAGACTCATTCATGTAAGGACGTTTTTAGTGAAAAATCCCGAAAACTTAGACAGCGAACCTCTGATCCCCGCTTCGACCTCTCTGCCTGAATTTACATTTAAAGCGATTGTATTATCTATCCTATTAGCTATTGTTTTATCTGCGGCGAATGCTTATTTAGCTTTAAAAATTGGGACGACAATTTCTGCATCCATTCCAGCGTCGGTTCTAGCGTTAGGTATTTTACGTTTTTTTAAGCAGCACAATGTGTTGGAAAGCAATTTAGTTCAAACGGCTGCTTCTGCGGGGGAAGGTGTGGCGGCAGCGCTAGCTTATGTTTTGCCGGCGATGATTTTTCTACGTATTTGGAATGGGTTTCCCTATTGGGAGACGCTGATTATTGCTGTGCTTGGGGGACTTTTGGGCGTTTTATTTGCTGCCATATTACGGCGAGTGATGCTCAACCTTCCCGTTTTGCGTTTTCCTGAGGGAACGGCAATTGGTAATTTGCTTAAAATAAGTGTGAAAGGAAAAGGTGGATTGAAGTTGTTGGCTAATGGCGGTGTGGTCGGCGGGATTATTGCTTTTGCGCAGACGGGATTAAAAATCGTTTCTGATAATTTGCAATTATGGACATTTACCGGAAAAACGGTTTTTGGGTTTGGATGGGGATTCACGCCGGCCGTGTTAGCTTCGGGTTATATCGTGGGTTTTGAAGTGGCGGTGAGTTTTCTAATCGGCGTTACTTTGGGTTGGGTGATTATCTTACCGCTCATCGGCTTATATTATGGGTTACCCGCTAATGCGACTTCCGCTTATGATGCAGCAACTCAATTATGGGACGCCCATCTTCGTTTTGTCGGGGTGGGAACCATGCTGGTAGGTGGGTTGTGGACATTGTTAAATTTATTGAAGCCAATCATAAAAGGAGTCCATCTTTCTTTTGTTAATTTTCGTAAAAAATTAGGCGAAACTTCGGGACAGCGTTTGCGTATTGAAGCCGATATTCCTCCTGTTTGGATTATTGTCGGCGTTTTAGCGCTCATTGGATTTTCTTTCTTTTACATTTTTTATTATTTTCGAGAAGCTAATTTCCTGGGATCGGGGAATTTTTTAGCCTTTGTGGCTTTTGTTTCGATTATTTACATTCTCGTGGTCGGTTTTTTGTTAGCTACTATATCCAGTTACGTTTGCGGACTCGTAGGATCAAGCAATAATCCGTTATCCGGATTATTAATTACCGCTATTTTATTGTTAGCATTTTTATTTCTGTTGATTTTTCACGTTCACGGATCGGTGCAGGCGCATCGCGTGGCTTCAGCGGTTATCATTATTGCGACGGTTTTAGCGGGCATCGGTTCGATTGCGGGAGAAAATATTCAGGATTTAAAAGCAGGAAGAATGGTTGGTGCCACACCCTGGCGGCAGCAAGTAATGATGGGTGTTGGTGTTATTGTATCCGCTCTTATTATTGGTCCCGTGCTTCAACTTTTATTTAATGCTTACGGCATGGGGGGTGTTTATCCGCGCCCTGGAATGGATCCTTCTCAAATGTTAGCGGCGCCTCAATCCGCGTTGATGGCGGCGGTGGCGCGGGGGGTGTTAACACGCCACCTCAATTGGGACATGGTAATAGTAGGGGCTTTCGTCGCTGTTATTATTATCATCCTCGATGAATTCCTGAAACGGCGCAATTTTCGGGTGCCGGCGTTGGCGGTGGGTCTCGCTATTTATCTGCCCCCCGAGGTTATTATGCCGGTAGTGGTAGGGGGAATGATCAGCCTTCTTGTCAAAAAACCTTCGCAGCGGAAACGACGCAGTGCCGAGCAGGAACAGGAATTAGTCCACTCTCACCAACGGGGCGTTTTGATGGCGTGCGGAATGGTGGCGGGCAGTGCGTTAATGGGCGTTATTTTAGCCATTCCTTTTGTTATAATGGGCACGGCAAATGCGCTATCAATTGTAACTCCTCGTTTTGCTCCTATTGCTGACGTGCTAGGGGTGATTGTATTTTTAGCGCTCTGCGCTTGGTTTTATTACGTGGGTCGTAAACGATGAAATTACCGTTTTATTTCGATTACATGGCGACAACGCCCGCTGATCCTGCTGTGGTAGGCGCTATGGTGGCGTCCTTAACAAAAGAAGGCGTGTTTGGTAATTCAGCTTCCGAAAATCACCGTTACGGTTGGGAAGCCCGCCAATTAATTGAAAACGCTCGTGAATCTGTGGCTAAGTTGATTAATGCGGATCCGCGTGAAATTATCTGGACGTCCGGCGCAACGGAATCGAATAACCTTGCCCTTAAAGGGGCTGCCTCTTTTTATCGCCGTCAAGGTAAGCATATAATTACGATGAGTTCCGAACATAAATCTGTATTGGATACTTGTGCGCACCTTGCTTTTTCAGGATTTGAAATAACCACTTTAACGCCAGAACCTAACGGATTACTCAATCTGGAAAAATTTGAAGCGGCTATTCGTCCAGATACCATTTTGGCTTCTATCTTGCATGTCAATAATGAAACTGGCGTCATTCAAGATATCCACGCGATTAGTGAGATCACTCGACGTCATGGAATATTATTCCATGTAGACGCTGCGCAAAGCGCTGGGAAAATTCCCATCGATCTGCAAGCTGTTTCTGTAGATCTCATGTCCTTTTCCGCGCATAAGATTTATGGACCCAAAGGGATCGGCGCATTGTATGTGCGCGCTAAACCGCGTGTGCGGCTTGAACCTCTAATTCATGGTGGCGGACATGAGAAAGGATTACGTTCAGGTACCTTGGCGACGCATCAAATTATAGGAATGGGAAAAGCCTTTGAATTGGCAAAATTGCATTTAGAAGACGACAACAAGCACCTCACTCAATTGAGGGATCGTTTGTGGAATGGCTTAGTGAAATTAGGAGGCCTCCACATTAACGGTGCAAACGCACCACGGATTCCGGGTTGCCTGAATATTCGTTTTGACGGCGTTGAAGGTGAATCATTACTGGTTAGCCTTCAAAAAGTAGCTATTTCTAGCGGCTCGGCCTGCAATTCAGCGAGTTCTCTTCCCTCTCATGTGCTGACTGCGATGGGGCTGACTCGAGAAGAAGCGGACAATTCCATTCGTATTAGTTTCGGTCGATTTACCACTCAAGAAGAAGTGGATGGCGCTGTCGAGCATATAACGGAGCAAGTCAATCGTTTGCGAAAAATGTCTCCCGTGTGGGAAACAGTGAAGGCAAAAGTAGTCGCTTAAAGCACGATGCAATATTCAAAAGAAGTGTTACACTATTTTTTTGAAAACGTGCATGCGGGTGAGCTTGATAAAGATGATCCCCACGTGCGATACGGTGAAATCGCCACAAGCACGGAAGGTCATTTGTTTCGATTGTATTTGCGTTGCCAAAACGACATTATTACAGAAGCGAAATTTCAGGCTTATGGTTCTGTTGTCGCAACAGCTGCTTGCGAGTATGTTTGTCGTTGGGCTGAAGGCAAAACGTTCGACGAAGCAAATCACTTAGATAGCGATCAAATACAAAAAGCATTAAATTTATCTTCATTACAAGTTCATGCGGCCCTTTTGATCGAACGGTTATGGAAGAAAACACTATGTTTTTAATGCGAAATCGTACTTATTGGCTTCATGTGTTTATTCAAACACTCGGCGCGACTGCCTTTATGGGGTTGGTGTTGCTGGGTTTGAATAAAGTAGCCGATGCGAAAATTATATGGGCCGCTGGTGCAAGTACTTTAGCTTCCAGTGCGTTTTTAATTTTCTGCGTTCCTGACTCTCCTGTCGCCAAACTCCTTAAAATTATCGGCGGGTACATCGTGGCCACGTTAGTTGGAGAGGGAATGCGTTTATTGATTAATTTTCTTTGTCAGCTACTGCCTCATTGTCATGTGGCTGATCCTCCGCTTCGACTGTTTGAATTAGCAGCTGCATTGTCCGTTGGTGTTACCTTTTTATTAATGGTACTTTTTAAATTAGAACACCCGCCCGCCGCTGGACTGGCGGTTGTTATGGTGTTAGATATTCGTAACATGGAGGCTATGTTAATTATTTTGGCCGCTGCCATCCTTTTAACCCTCATTCGCACGATTTTTAGAAATCAATTACGGCGATTGGTATAGAAAATATCTTTACCCACAAGTCGCCGCATTTTAATTTAGGAGCTTCGTTACTCTCGCGTACAGGCGCGCCGTGCACTGGGTCCCCGCCTGCGCGGGCACGACGGGGTTTTTTTGAAATTAAGGTTATAGGAAAAATAACTTAGAATGGAAAGATTTATAACGAGGTTTTGTTGTTAATCGTCATTCCCCGCGCAGGCGGGAATCCAGCGCGCTTTTAGCGCGCAGCGCACGGTGTGCGCTGGTCCCCGCGAGGAGACGGGCTTTAGGTTTTTTGGTTTTATTACTCCATCATTTCCGCTTGTGCGGGATGGTGATGGTTTAGAATGCAGTTCGCTATAAAGGGCTCTTAACAGCGATTCGCGGTTGTCGAAGGACAAGTCAAAAGCAAGTTGCCATTCCGACAATCCCAGATAACCTTGCTCTTTCACAAACTCGGCGGTTTCTTTAGTGGCTTTTGGATCGGGGTAACTGATAAATGCATAAAATCGCCCTACGGTTTTCGATTCCAATAAGAGGTGAGTGATCCAATAAGCGTGTTTGCCTTTGGTTGAATCCGGTTGTTCAAACGTGTATTGATGGACAATCGCGTCTTTTTTCGCTTTTCCGTAAATCCCATACTTGTAATAAATGTCTGCATAACTATTGGTAATCGTCGGACGATCATCGATGATTTTTTCCCGCAGTCCGTGATGGTTGGCTTCATTAACGTTGGAGATATAATTCATGCCACCATATAAGGCCAGGCAATCACCAATTTACGTTTTGGAATACCCAAATCGGTATAAATAGAAAGCGTATCAGCAATCGAAATAGTTGGATAATCCGGCGCTTTATCCGGATATTGGACCGCATAGGGGAGGGTGACGTTTCCAAGAGCGCTATCCAGTTCGGTATAAGGAGGATTCCCTCCATAAAATTCGTAAGCCATTAAATTCGCCCAATCGACATAGGGCGCCCATTCTTTTGGAGGGTGGTATTGTTTTGCAAAATGAGGAGCAATGGGGAGATCAAGAGAGAGACATAAATTCGTGAGATGGTTCTCATTTAAGGCAGAACGAAGCGCCTTTATAAAGGCAGCGAATTTTTTAACTTCATCGGTCTGAGGTGAAAAATAATTTTCCCAATCAATGTCAACATCGCCAATATTATAGTGGGGATTTTTCAGAACAGCGATGAGAGTATTAATGAAATGTTGTCGAGCACTGGACTGAGTAATGACAGCGCGCATCTTATCAGGATTCCAGTGACCCAGTGATAGTATCAATTTCGTGTGAATTTTCTTTTCCCGCATCCAACGGCGGATCACAATTAAGTTCTGTTTCGTAATCTTGGCCAGTTTGAAGTCACCATTATCTTTTATTATTCCTAAATACGATGCTGAATAGAGCAAGGCATCTAAATGTTTCACCGCCGCCGTGTAGTGATTTAACGTGGCGGAGTGGAGAATAACATCATCTGTATAATAAAAAGAAGTTAATAAATAATGACCATGAGGAGCGGAAATACATTTTGGAAAAACAGGTTGTGCAAAGAGCTTTGATGAGGTTAAAAAAAGAATGATAAAAATCATCATCCGTAATGATTGAGTCATTTTTTACTCCTGATTTTCAAAACGCTCCAGTGTTCGCAAGCGCTGCTCTAAATGCTCAATTTTATCTAGCAAATCGAGTGCAATGGCGATCCCTGGCATATTGATTTCTAAATCGCGATAAAAACTCGCTGCAATTTTCGCCCGCTTTAGACAAACATTATCAAACTTCCAAGAAGTCGGCGAACTTCCCTCCGGTTCGATTAAACGATGTTCGACCATTTCAATAATGATTTCACGTCGAAGGTGTACGGCTTGTGAAAGTTCATCTATTTTAAGCGGCGACGATCGCTCGATGATAATACCTTTTATAATTTGTTTTGTCATGATTACCCCAATAATTCTTTACGCGGATCAAATGGCATTTGTTCTGCCATTTGCTGATACAATTCTTTTTGTTGATCATTTTTGGGTTCAGGAATGTAAATTTTTATCAATACATATTGATCTCCCGGTGTTCCTCCGGGAAGTCCTCGACCTTTGAGGCGTAGTTTTTGTCCGGTTTGAGATCCTGGAGGAAGTGTGAGATCGACAGAGCCGCCTAAAGTGGGGATTGAAACTTTAGCGCCTAGCGCTGCTTCCCATGGCGTGACCGGCAAATTTAAATACACATCTTTTCCCTCGACAGTAAAAAGAGAATGAGGCGCTAAATGGATCTCTAAATATAAATCACCATTGGGTGCACCGCCGATCCCCGGCAAACCCTGACCTTGCAAGCGAATCTGCTGACCCTCTGTGACGCCAGCAGGAATTTTTATTCGAAGTTGACGCGTTTTAGATGTCACTTGTCCCGTTTGATAATCAACAATGGGTTCTTGTAAAGTAAGTAGACGCGTTGAACCATTAAAAGCTTCTTCCAAACTAACCGTTACTCGACTGTGTTGATCCTGGCCGCGCTGTTTGAATTCTTGTCTTGTCCATCGCGCTTCTTGCCCTAGACCACCAAATAACGATTCAAAAAAATCACTAAAGCCTTCTCGAAATTCGGGCCGAACTCCCTCGCCACCCGGACGAGATTCCCAACCTGGCGGCGGCGTAAATCCTTGTCCCTGTTTCCATCCCGAACCTATGGCATCGTAAGCTTTGCGTTTTTCGACGTCTTTGAGAACTTCGTAAGCTTCTTTAACTTGCTTGAATTTTTCTTCCGCATTAGGTTCGCTACTGACGTCAGGATGATATTTGCGTGCTAGTTTTCGATAACTTTTTTTAATTTCATCTGCCGTCGCATCACGCGAGACACCTAGAATTTTATAATAATCTTGATATTCCATGGTGTTAAATGATAGCGAACTTGCAGGCGAAATAAAAATAATATCTGAAAAAGGGGTGCGATTGAAAGTGTAGGTTTTCCACAAGTAGCCCGTATGCAGCGAAGCGGAATAGGGGAAAACAATGATGTCGTCTATCGTCCCCGTATTTCGCTTCGCTTCATACGGGCTACTTTGCTACTCGGCCCCCGAGGCGGCTTAGGAAACCTACACTTTCAATCGCACCTCTTGTTGTCATTTAAGATTCCACGTGAATGGTCGTGCCGATTTTTATAAAAAATTGATTTAACCATTTCGCGTCTTCATGAAAAAGTCTGACGCATCCGTGGCTGTTATGATAACCCGGTAAAGTGGAACCGTGGATTGCCCAACCGCGATAGAAAAACATGCAATAGAGCATGGGCGCACCGCCATTCGTTTCGATCGGATATTTTCCCGATTTACAATTTTCACCATGAACACGGAATATTCGGAACTTACCCGTTACCGTTTCACAATTTTCCCCGTCGGCGCAAATGTCTTTACCGGCTGAAATCGGACCCCAATGCACTAAATTTCCCTGAGGGTCGTATGCCGCAAAGGCGTGCTCGCGCAAATTAATCAGCAATAATTTTTTACCTTTGGTGTTCAGTTTTAAGGGCAGCGGCGAGACATCGTGATAAGTAATTTCAGATAAATTATCAGGAACAAGAATCCACGGCCTCAACGATACGGGCATATTCATGCGATTAAGACGCATCACCAATTGGCGTTCTTTTTCGTCAGGAAAAAGCTTCTGCCACGTGTCGCCCATTTTAATTTTTATGCAATGATAGCCCTTTGCGTGACATAATTCGCGCCCATAAAAACTTTTAGCACTTTCAGCAGGGAAAAATTTAGGCCGGCCGAGGTACCCCTGCGTGGAAGAAGCTGGAGCATGCAAAGAAGACGAACAGCTCGAAATAAGTAAAGTTGAAACCGCCGTTAAAAAGATTTTTCGTAGATTGAGATATTTCATCAATAATCTGCCTTAATGGTTTAAAATGTAATGAGAATTATAAAAAATCAAACGAAGGATAGCGTCAATATTTTAAATATTGTTTTGCATTTAACTGCAAGAAAGATCTATAGTCAAGAGAATAACTTCATGGAATTGGGATTAAAACGACGATTTTTTAAAGACCTTCCGAAAAACCGTCCTTCTCCCGCTTGTGGGAGAGGGGATTCATAAATTAGAATAATTCGGCCCATCGCCACCTTCGGGCACCACCCAGCGAATATTTTGCGAAGGATCTTTAATATCGCAAGTTTTGCAATGAATGCAGTTAGAAGCATTAATATGCAAGCAGGGTTTTCCATTTTTTTCAATAATTTCATAAACATTGGCGGGACAATAGCGCTGTTCAGGGGCGGCATAGACGGGGATGGTGATATCCGTTTCTACTTTTTGATTTTTAACCCAAAGATGGCAGGGCTCATTTTCGCGATGTTGCGTCCCGGTTAAATAGACTTGTGTTAATTTATCAAAAGTCAATTTGCCGTCCGGTTTGGAATAGGCAATTTTGCGGCAGATTTTTGCGGGTTTTAAAGCACGATAATCAGGTTGGTGGTGAAAAATCCACGGCGCTTTTCCGCGCAAGATAAATTGGTCGAAAGCGGAATACAACAATCCCGCCCATAACCCTTTTCGAAAAGCGGGTCGGAGGTTGCGAACGCGATTTAATTCCTTGTAAACCCATGAGCGCTTAAGAGCAGTGGAATAATTTTTTAATTCTTGGGCCGGTTCTAAAGTCTTTGTTTGCAAAAGCGTTTCTGCTGCGAGCATGCCCGATTTCATGGCGGTATGAGAACCTTTTATTTTACCTACGTTTAAAAATCCCGCAGAACACCCGATGAGCATTCCACCGGGAAAAGTAAGCGTGGGAATGGATTGAAAACCCCCTTCGTTTAAAGCGCGCGCTCCGTAGCCAATGCATTCGCCATCCTCAAGTAAGTGACGAATGAGCGGGTGGGTTTTAAAACGTTGAAACTCTTTAAAAGGGTCAAGGTAAGGGTTTTGATAATCCAGACCAACAACAAGACCAATGGCCAAAAGGTTATTTTCGTAATGATAAACAAAAGAACCACCATAGGTTTTGGAATCCAACGGCCAACCGACAGTGTGGACGACGAGTCCCTTTTTATATTTTTCAGGAGAAATTTTCCATAATTCTTTGATTCCAATACCATAAGTTTGAGGATCTGAATTTTTTCGCAAGTTAAAATGACGGATCAGTTCTTCCGTTAGCGAGCCTCGGCATCCTTCGGCAAATAAAGTTTGTTTCGCGTATAAATTAAGCCCAGGTTGGTAGCTGTCGGTCGGTCGGCCTTCTTTATCTAAGCCCATATCCCCTGTTTGTACGCCAATTACAGCCCCGTTCGGATCAAAAAGCACTTTGGCAGCGGCAAATCCGGGAAAAACATTAACCCCAAAACTTTCCGCTTGTTCACCTAACCATTGACAAAATCGCCCTAAGCTAATGATATAATTTCCAGAATTTCTCATGGTAATTGGGGTTGGTAAACGAAAAGATTTTTTCGCGGTGAGTAAATAAAATTGGTCTTCTTGAACGGCCACATGAACGGGGGCATTGCGTTTACTCCAATCAGGAATAAGCTCGTTTAAAGCGCGAGGTTCTAAAATGGCCCCAGATAAAATATGCGCTCCAACGGAGGCGCCTTTTTCAAGAACGGCGATGGAAAGCGAACGGTTTTCTTGAGCCAGTCGAATCGCCGCACTCAAACCCGCCGGCCCCGCGCCCACGATCAAAACGTCAAATTCTAATGATTCTCGTTGAAAAGTTTTTTCCATGAACTAAGGTTAAGCCATTTAATTGCGAGAAGAAAGCGCCATCCCGCGCGAGTTCTCGCAAAAGAAGTTGTTATTTGTAGCTCATCTAAAAGCGGTGTACTATCTACTCCCAATCAAAGGGAGGTTTTGTATGCACACTGAAACAATTGATTATCGAGACGGAGATGCCGTCTTGCAAGCTTACGTTGCTTACGACAAAACCACAAAGGAAAAACGACCGTTGGTTTTAATTGCGCACGCTTGGGCAGGTCGAGATGAGTTTGTTGAAGAAAAAGCTCGACAGCTAGCAGAATTGGGCTATGTCGGTTTTGCAATGGACATTTATGGGAAAGGTGTGTTGGGCGCGAGTAAGGAAGAAAACGGCCGGTTAATGAAACCTTTTATGGACGATCGAAAAATGCTGCGCCACCGTTTGCTAGCCGCTTTAGAAACGGCAAAAACCTTGACTGTTGCTGATGAAAATAAAATAGCGGCTATGGGTTATTGTTTTGGAGGACTTTGCGTGCTCGATCTGGCACGAAGCGGTGCGCCTTTAAAAGGGGTAGTGAGTTTCCATGGATTATTGAAGGCCGCTGATAATTTGCCAAGTGAAACGATACCAGCAAAAATATTAGCTTTACACGGACACGACGATCCAATGGTTCCACCCGAGGCCGTTCTTGAATTTGAAAAAGAGATGACAAAGGCAAAAGTTGATTGGCAACTACACGTCTTTAGCAACACGATGCATGCTTTTACTAACCCTTCCGCGGATGATCCTGATTTCGGAACTGTCTACAATCCCGTTGCGGACAAACGTTCTTGGCTTGAAATGAAACTTTTTTTTGAGGAAATTTTTAAGTGAAAATTCTCGTTGGCGTAAAAAGGGTTGTTGATTTTAAAGTTAAAGTCCGTGTAAAAGCGGATGGCTCAGGTATTGAAACGGATCAAATAAAAATGTCAATGAATCCGTTCGATGAAATTGCGCTAGAAGAAGCCATCCGCATTAAAGAGAAGGGATTAGCTTCCGAAGTGATTGTCGTTTCCATTGGTCTTGAGGCTTGCCGCGAGACACTGCTCAATGCACTGGCTATGGGAGCAGATCGAGCCCTATTAATAAAAACAGATCAAGCGCAAGAACCGATTCATGTCGCTCACTTACTTAAAGTATTAATTGAAAAGGAATCGCCAACCCTCTTGATTTTAGGCAAACAAGCTATTGATGACGATTGCAATCAGACGGGCCAGATGTTGGCAGCCCTCTTGGATTGGGGGCAGGGGACGTTCGTTTCTAAATGCGATATCGAAGGCGATCAATTGCGCATTACGCGTGAAGTGGATACGGGGTTAGAGACACTGCTTGTTCAATTGCCCGCGGTAATTACTGCCGATTTACGCTTAAACAAACCGCGTTATCCCACTTTACCGAACATTATGAAAGCCAAAAGCAAGCCGCTAACTATTTTAACGCCAGAGGAGCTTGGGGTAACGTTAACGCCTCACCTTACAACGCTTAAAATCGAAAGCCCGCCCCAACGAGCGCCGGGAATTAAAGTAAATAATATCAATGAACTTTTGAACTTATTAAAACAAAAGGATAAAGTTTTGGCATGAGTGTATTAGTCCTAGCTGAGCACGATAATCAAGAAGTGCGTTTGTCGACATTATGTACGATTACGGCTGCACGTGAATTGAAGCAGCCGATCTCTATTTTAGTGGCCGGCTACCATTGCCGAGCCGTGGCAGAAAAGCTCACGTCATTAGAAGGGATCGACGCTATCTTATTAGCAGATGACAAAGCTTATGAGCATTTTTTAGCAGAAAGCATTGCTCCGTTGGTTCTGCATTGTTTCTCTGAATTTAATTATGTCATGGCGCCTGCGACGACATTTGGAAAAAATATCCTTCCCCGCGTGGCGGCGAAATTAGGCGCTTCACAAATTAGTGATGTCATTAAAATAGTCGATGAAAAAACGTACTGCCGCCCGATCTATGCCGGCAATGCGATTGCTACCGTTCAGTCGGAAGATAAAAAGCAGATCATCACGGTAAGAAGCACTGCGTTTAACCCAGCTGCTTTGGCAGATTATTCCGCGCCGATTCGTGAAATTGAATTTACAGTCGAAAATCCGCATTCAATTTTTGTTCATGAGGAACGTCAAGGGCAAGACCGTCCCGAATTATCGTCGGCTGAAATCGTTATTTCCGGAGGACGAGGATTGCAAAATAAAGAGAATTTTGACCGGTTAATAAGAATTGCAGACCGGATGGGAGCCGCCATGGGCGCTTCTCGAGCAGCGGTAGACGCCGGCCTTGCGCCTAACGATTGCCAAGTAGGTCAAACGGGTCAAGTCGTCGCACCTAAACTCTATTTTGCCATTGGCATATCGGGAGCTGTTCAACATATGGCTGGGATGAGGAATAGTAAAATTATTGTAGCCATCAACAAAGACCCCGAGGCCCCCATTTTTCAAATTGCAGATTATGGGTTGGTGGGGGACTTAAACGAAGTACTCGTACAATGGGAAGAAGCACTTCAGGAAATGGGTTATTGAGGGAAGTTTTTAAGCTTCGGAGAAAAAGATGTTAATAGGCGTTCCAAAAGAAGTAAAAATAGAAGAATACCGAGTCGGATTAACTCCTTACAGCGTTCGTGAGCTCGTTCTCCACGGCCATCAAGTCATTATGGAGCGCGATGCAGGGAATGCAATCAATTTCACCGATGAAGCTTACCTTGCTGCAGGTGCGAAAATTGTTGATACGCCTGTAGAAGTTTACCAGGCTGAGATGATTGTTAAAGTGAAAGAGCCGCAATCGAGCGAATATGCGTTGATTCGAGAAGGACAAATTTTATTTACTTACTTACACTTAGCGCCAGATCCTCAACAAGCGCAGGCATTAATAAAATCCGGCTGCATCGCCATTGCTTATGAAACGGTGACTGACAACGAGGGCGGGCTTCCCCTCCTTTCTCCCATGAGCCAAGTGGCGGGTCGCTTAGCCATCCAGGCAGGGGCCCACTGTTTGGAAAAACCTGAAGGGGGAAGCGGCATCCTCTTAGGCGGTGTTCCAGGCGTTTATGCGGGGAAAGTGACCGTTATTGGCGGTGGCGTGGTAGGAAGCAATGCGGTGCGAATGGCCATGGGGAAAAAAGCGCAAGTGACCGTCTTAGATAAGTCCTTACGCCGGTTACAAGAACTCGATTTCCAATTTGGCGGACGATTAAATACGGCGTATTCTACCGAAAGCAGCATTGAACATTATGTTATTGATGCCGACCTCGTCGTCGGTGCTGTTCTGGTTCCGGGTCATTCGGCGCCGAAACTGGTAGGCCAAGATGTTTTGAAAAAAATGCGCCCAGGATCGGTTATGGTGGACGTCGCCATCGACCAAGGTGGCTGCTTTGAAACCAGTAAACCAACTACGCATAAGAAACCCACTTACGTAATCGACGGGATTGTCCATTATTGCGTAGCTAATATGCCGGGCGCAGTTCCGAGAACTTCCACATTGGCGCTCAATAACGCAACATTGCCTTACGTAATCGCATTGGCCGATAAAGGTTACCGCCAAGCTTTTTTAGATGACCCTCATTTTTTGAACGGTCTCAATGTCTATTGCGGGCAAATAACCCATAAAGGGGTAGCTCAAGGTTTACAGCAAGAGTTCAACCCGCCATTGGCGCTTTTATAATCAAGATTTATTCTCTCTATCGTTATCGTGCTCAATGATTCTACCAGAAGGGGGTTCTTTGGGTCGTTTACGTTGTGCTAATTTTATCCGAATAAAGGCGATGATAAAAAGTATCAATCCAATAACGGCAGCGATGATTAGAAGATAGGAAAAAATAAATATCCCCACGATAAAAAGAATAACGAAAACAATCATGCCCACAATTGGCATGATTCCTTCCCATAAACGGTGTAAAAATTTTGACATGGTAATCTCTCTTTTATTATTAAAATAACAGGGCTTGTTGGAGCGATGCAAGTAGGCAGGGCAGATTTTCACAATGAAATTCTTTTAGGGAAAAAATAAAGCCAAGCCTTCTTTTTTCATACTTTTTTAAGCAAACGTTGATATCCTTATTACATAAGGATTCAAACCAAGGAGGTTTTATTCATGTTCAAACACCACGATCCCTCAATCGATACGCAAGAAGAGCAAAAAAGTACAGAAGCCACACCGATAGGAAATTCTTCTGGGAATATATCAGTGCAAACCCAAAATCGCTCAAACCCTTCCGAAGGAGAAAGGAGGGATGATTTTATTATTCCTGACTTACAAGACATTGTGTTTCATAATATGGCCATCGATGTGGCTTCAATCCCTACTAATCCTGACCCTAGTATTAGCAGTAATAGTGTCGCCTTCTTTGTTCATCGACTAACGAATTGGTCGAATACGGTTCTTCCTGTTTTTCTGGATCATGTGGCTAAAGGTAATCAGGCTGGAGTTGAAGAAATGCTAGAAAAATATGGAGCATTATTATTAGAAAAAGGACAGATTGAAACTTATGCAAGAGACTTAGATGATGATCCAATTATCGTCGAAGGAACAGCTTTACAAATCGCTTTAGGGGCTGGAGATGAAGAGATTGTTGAAGTAATTATACATTTTTTAGATGAAGTGGACCCCAATGAAAAATTCAGACAATATCAGGCGCAATTTCCAGTAGAAGAAAAAAGAGCGGAAAGCCTGCGAGAACAAACGGATTTAGAGGCGCTAAAAAAATTATCAATGACATTGGTAATGCCAGTGATCATGCTCGTGAACAGGTGCTCTATCATGAAGAGAACATTCCTCCCGATGACGAGGAGTCCCAAGCACTACTGACTGCATTGAATACATTTAGGAATGATATAAAACCCAAAGGAGTGATTACAACGGGCAAGCATTTTAATGTTCCATTGTTAATTGAAGCTTTCAAATTATATAGTCAAAGCTATAGAAATTTTGGTGGTTGGAATAGCCAAAAAAATAATTTATGTTGGCGCAAAGTGATCGGATTTATTCAGCGTTTTTTACCGGCTTGTTATGCCCAAGCGTTTTCTCAAGGAATTTATTATATTATTAAGAACGAAAAATTGTGTCGTTCTTTCGACTTCCGTTATGGTGGCGGCAGTTTTTATCCTCTTGATTTGAATCCTCAATTTCGGTTGGGATATAATTACGCTTATTTGGGCGGCGACTCGATCCTGCGGCCTCTTTCTTGTGGAGGCGGTGAGCGGGGGGCAAATTTGGTCGGTGCGGAGATTGGAAAACTATGTCAAATAAAAGCAGCGGCATTGCAGAGAATTATGCAACGGCCTAGTAATCAGCCCAAAGCAAGTATTTAGCAAGTAGCCCGTATGGAGCGCAGCGGAATACGGGAAACGTGAAAAGGAATTCCCGTATTCCGCTGCGCTCCATACGGGCTACTTTTTGTTTTTAAAAAAAAACACTATTAATGAATCCGCTATTGCGCGTGAAGTTGGACAATTTTCTTGGAGATTCCACTTGAGAGGTGAGTATAGATATCCCGAACACCACGTCCAATATCGATTTTGCATTTAAGATGCTCAGCGGATATACTTTATGCTCAATGAGCTATTGGGTTTACATTTTAGAATGCAGTAATAACAGCTATTACACTGGTTATACAACCGATCTTATCAGACGTTATCATGAACATGTTAGCGGCACCGCGAAATGCAAGTATACGCGGAGTTTTAAACCCTTAGGCGTTGCGCAAAGCTGGCAAATTTTAGGGGATAAAGCGACGGCTATGCAAGTTGAAAAATTTATTAAAAAATTGAACCGGAAGAAAAAAAAGCAATTGATTCTGCACCCAGAAACGCTTTGGTATTTATTATGCTCCGTAGTATATTGATTATCACTGGATGCTTGGCAATAACGGTTTTAATCGGTATCTTTTTATTATATTACACGGGAACCTTTGGGCCTCATTTTTCCTTAGTAAAAACTTCTTTTAACTCTTTGCCAGAGTGGAAGCAAGATAATCAGAGTCAAGCTTTAATAGCTTTTCAAAAATCGTGTGCTGAAATTTTAAAGCGCAATCCTCATGAATCTTTTAACGGATTGTCACAAGCAGGCTTAGTACAAAATTGGCAGGTTATTTGTAATGCCGCTAATAAAGTCGAAAGACAAAATCCACAAATGGCACGAAATTTCTTTGAACATTGGTTTACTCCCTATTCTATTAAGAATAATTTTAATCCTCGAGGCTTATTTACAGGATATTATCTCCCTCTATTGCACGGGAGTTTAAAAAAAGAAAAACCCTATATTTTTCCTGTTTATGGATTACCTAAGGATTTAATTAAAATCGATTTAGGCCTTTTTCGACCAGAATTAGCGGGTAGAAGCATTGTCGCTCAATTAAAAAAACGTAATGCCTTACTCCCTTATCCTGATCGCGCTGCAATTAATCAGGGCGCTATTCAAAGTAGTGCTCCTGTGTTGGTTTGGTGCGACAGCGTCATTGATCTTTTCTTTGCAGAGATTCAAGGCTCGGCAATAGTGAAATTGCCCAATAAAAAGCAGTTATTAATTAATTATGCTGGCGATAACGGACATCCTTATACGCCTATAGGAAAAATACTCGTAGAGCGCCACATTATGACCAAAGAAGAAGCCTCTTTACAGGGAGTCCGAAAATGGCTTCTTGATCATCCAACAGAAGTCAATGCGTTACTGAATTGCAATGCTTCTTTTGTGTTTTTCAAATTAATAAATAATTCCGGTCCACTAGGTACAGAAAAAATAGTATTAACCCCTGAGCGCTCGTTAGCGGTAGATAAACGCTATATCCCCTTGGGCGCTCCTATTTGGATAAATACTACATCGCCAACGAATCATTCCCAAGAAAAAGCCACTCCTTACCGCCACTTGCTAATTGCCCAAGACACCGGCGGAGGTATCAAAGGTGTTGTCCGAGGAGATATTTATTGGGGGGCTGGTGATAAGGCAGAATTCATTGCTGGGCACATGCATAACGTTGGTAAATATTGGGTTTTATTACCCAAAATGCCTCAATCAGAGCAATTAAATTAAGCGTGCTCGGGGCTTAATGAAGCTTTAACAATAGAGCGATATACTGAGCGGTAATGGATAAGGAGATTTGAATAAATTAGGGTCTATTTACAATTCTACGATTCCTACCCTGAGAGAATATATGAGCCGTTCCCCGATTGAAGAAAAACTGTCAGAAGAAACTAAAATTCCCTCAGGTTTTATTTCCCCTAGTAATATATTAATAAAAAGCATATTGGAAAAAACCGCCCTAACGGAAGAAAAAGAAAGTAAACAGGAGGGTGAAAAGCGAAGAGCTATTCCTTAAAGTACTCGATGAAGGACGTCAAGCTCCCGAACTTCCTCTTCTTCCCTTTCTAGATGAAAGCGGGCAATTGCGTGAAAGCAGTTTGATAGAATCGCCAAAAGAACTTTTAACAGCTATTAGAGATGAAATCATCTCCCTTCTTGATTTTATGACTAGTCTCTATTTTGCCGATGACCATGCGAGCTTTAGTTCATTGAAAAACCAGCAAATGGTGATCGAGAATGATTTCATGCTGGAATATATGATTCCCGACAATCCAAGAGAGAGTATAAAAGTTTGGTGGGAACTTGGAAAATTAATAAAAGAATTTATTTTCTTGTTATTCCGATTGGGTAAGCATGATCTTAAAAGAAAAAACGTTGAGGATTTTATTAATTCGATAAAAGAGGACCTTCAGATAGCGTTAAATGATAGCTGCGGTTCTAAAAAAATAGGCGCAATGTCTGGGATGTGTTCCCTGGTTAGAGCGGAATTAAATTTACAAACTCAGTCAGCAAATTTCAGGCAAGCTCTGAAAGATCAATTGGAAAATAGCCTAAAAGCTGTGGCTATTGATATAGATGCCTACTTTAACGTAAGTCATGGTATTCAAGCTCATTTCCGCGATCTTGGGTGTTGGTTATTAGAGAACTACTTTGGTTTAAAGTTACCGTCGCTTTCAAAGAAAGATCCTTTTTGTGTGGCGCTTTGCACTCAATTAGGAGGGTCGCCACGGCTAGGAGAGATCCCTCCTTACGTTGCTCGCTTATTTTGGACTTTTTTTAGCTTACATAACGATTTTCCTGAAATTGTTAATCTCTATTTGCTTTCTCAAAAAGAAATTTATAATAGGTTAAGTTGTGCTGTAAAAACTTACAATGAAGGAAAAAATTACCCGAAATTCCAAGAAGCGGTGTTGTCAATTATAGGAGCGCCATCTATAACTTTTTTTGAAATTAACGAAGACGGCTCATTTACTAAACTTATCTCGGAAGAAAAATTTGCATCCGCGTTATTGCAACATACCTACTCTTTTAATGTTTCCGTCCAAGAGAAAACGCCGGCTGAACGATTGGAGGCTGTGCTAAAGGAACTGGTTTATCAGTCGTCTTTTGACGATATACCTGAACGTCTTAAGAGAGTTGAAAATCAAATTAATAACTATCCGGATAGTTTAGCGGTGGTCTATCAATGGTTGAAAAAGGAAAGCAAAAATTTAGTTGAGATTTCAGAAAAAGGAGGAGTGTTAAATAAAGAAGAGAAAATTTCAAAAGAACAAATAGACATTAGAGAAAATTTAGTTGACTTCTTTAAAGTTAAAATAGATTCGATGAGTTTAATACATTATTTAATTGGTTTGCCTGTGCAGAGCAATTGTTATATTCCATTTTTAAGGCGAATGAATATTATTATGATGAATTAATTTTTGAACTTACTACTCACTCAAAGATAACCGTATTACCTAATGTATTAGGTAGCTTGCTTTTACAAACTCTTCGAAAAAGAGGAAATAGCGTTCTTTTTGATTATTTTAAATATAAAACAACATTTAACCCCGTCGCCGCCATCGACACCAGGCATTTTCTTTTGTCGCTCAGTCAAAATTTTCCTGCCGAGGCAGGCGATTTTGCGAATTGTGTTTTATTTTCAGTATTGTTCGTTCAATCAGAAGAGAAATTAATTAATTTATGGCTTGATTTAATCAATATGATAAGGAAGTCCCGTGTTTCTTCATCTGATTGGAAGTTACATTGGATGAAAGAAATCTTCACTTCTTTAGTTCCCGCTTCGATTCCTAATCGAAGAGCTGCCATTCATCATTTATTTGATCATCTTTCAATAAAACAATTGAAAAAATTGTTTCTGTTATGGAGTAAGAATGAAGATGGTTATTTTTTGTATTTCTTGTGTAAGGTGGATAGACTTTGCTTCTCTTCAGGAGTGATACTTAAGCGTTTTGAACAAATTATTGAAGATATTCAAGAGGAGGAGGATGAAGGGGAGGAACTCTTTTTCATCAATTACACAAAATAGGCGATGAAGGTGTCCCAATGTGGCTGTGGCTGTGCCGAGATAGCGGGTTTAAAGTCTTTGTTCCAATCTCTCGGATGCAGCCTGAGAAGCCTTAATTTCAACATTCCAGAGTTATTAGGTTTAGGGTTTTCAGGCTATAATAAGACACCTTTGTTTAAATTATGTGATAGTTGGATGGGAAGAAGGTTATTATATAACCGACATTTTTCAAATGGCTTGATTCAATTTTTATTTAGCCCTCATAGAGAAAACCTTGTTGTCTATCTTCGCGCTTTTGATGTAAAGATAGGCCCCAGATGGTTTCACTTATGTTCAGAAGAAGAAGATCTTTATTTTTTCTCTTATGTCTTTAAAAATGCTTTTTGTAGCACTGGGCTCCGCGCCATCAGGTATGAAGTCAAAGATCTTAAAGAAGAGATAAGGACTTTTTTGCTTAGAAGTGAAGAGGGAAACATGCCTAGATTAAGCCATTTCTGCTGCTCACCCGGGGGAAGAAAATTTTTATTCGTAAAACCTGGATTACTAAATCGCATCCTCATGACACCTGAGAATCGAGAGCAGGTTCAAGAAGCTTTATTATTACCATTATCGAAAGGTATGTGCGCATTAAAAAATTTAGATCAAGGCGCCATCCACTGGCTCATGTATTCTAGCTGGGATGATGGTAAAAATTTTCTAAAAGAACTATGGAAAAATGAAAATGCCAAGCACCTCTTAGAAGAAGTACTTCTACGATATAAATATAATTTTTCTAAAAAAGAAAATGAAACTATTTTAGATTTATTGACGATAGATGTGCTTGAGATGAAGAGCGAATCGAGCACAACACAGGCAGGTAATTTAGGCTTTTTTGAACAGGATCATGAGAATAAAGCTGAACAAGAAACTAAAGAGAATCTTCAATTTAATAGACAACCTGGATAAGCAGGCCTCTCGTCAAGAAAGAAGGGTCTAGTGGCTTGTCAACATTCAATTTTAGGGTTGACGTGCTAGCTTAAAAATCATTTCTGTCGTCCCTGGGGGAATGATGATTATTCAGGTAGCATTTTTAAGCGTTTGCTAGCATTAAATTCTTTTTCTTCATCATCGAAAACGTTAGTGATAATTGCTGGTTGAAAAAGCTGAGTGGCATATTAGTAGAGAAAGAGCAATCGGAATCACTTTGTTCGGGTTTGATCTCGCAAAATGCTTTCTTTAAATCTTGATCAGAGGATTTTTCTACATAATCATTTACCGTAGGCCAAAGCCAAGTAATATTAAATTCCGGTAATTTGATTAATAATAGGCTGCCGCTTTGTTTCAATTCCTTTATAATTTTAACAAGTAATTCTTTGGCTGCTCTCAAAGAGGGCTCTGTAAGATCTAAATTAAAAAGATTACGGATAATTCCTTGCTCGCCAAATAAAAATAAGAAGTCTTCTTGAAGGAGTGTAGAATAAAACTGTGAAATCGACTTGTATAAGTCATTAAGAATGAAAGTAGATTGACTCCAATAGAGAATGGCGTATTTTGAAAGCAAAGCCCTTCCAAAAAAGTTAGTTAATAGATGAGAAAAGCAAAATTTGGGATTATTAGATATTGTCATAAAGAATTCTTTAAAAAAGGAATTACTAGGCAGAGATAATAATTTTTCAAATAGAGAGGGCGGAAGATTTTGAGTATTTTCCAGAAGAAATAAAAAAATATTTTCTAATTTATTTATAAGACCATGACCCAGGGATTCGTTAAATAAAAAATTGATTCCGGCATCATCCTGCAGAAAGTCATAAAATATAGAAGTAGAAAAAATCTCATTTTTCAGGACGGAAAAATTGGGGCTTAATCCAAAAAAATCGTGAGGTTCCGATTTTAATAAATCTATTAATAAATCGCGATAAGGCCCTAGTAATTTCGCTCTTAAATTAGAGTTTCTAACTAAGAAAAATAACGCTGAATGTCCGCCGATGCCTGGGCTTAAAAAGCACCGCCGATTTTCGTATTGATAAGGTTTCCGCGTATAAGTTTGAAATAATCCAAGAGCACCGTCACGCCGGTCTCAACAGCCTCAGCATCCAGAGCGGGCATTTGAAGCGATTCTCGTTCACTGGCATACGACTCTGCATGATAAAGAGCGCTTAGAAACTCCTGTTTCGACTTCTGCCATTCCTCTTCTAATTCATCGCTGCCGCTATCCGAATTAGGTGAGGATTCAAAATTAAAGAAAGAGGCCGTCATCAGCAATGGAGGCTGATTTTTCTCTTCAATATTTTCATCTCTTTTCCGCATATTTTTTTCTCTTTAATGTATTTGATTTCATTACATAAAACATATCATACAAAGCTTATGTGGTAATTAATAAAGATCAGTAGCCCGTATGAGCGCAGCGAAATACGGGAATTGCCGTTATTTCCCCGGCACATTCAAGGAGGAATTGCACCAGTTCGCTTAAGGAAGACCTGATAAGGGGTTTTAAATCCTAGGCATTTGCGTGGTCGATGATTTAACAAATATTCAATTTGGTCAAGTTGTTCCTGAGAAAAATTGGCGAGATCCGTTTTTTTAGGTATAAATCGACGAATGAGTCCATTGGTATTTTCAATGGCTCCCTTTTCCCAACTATGATAAGGCTTGCAAAAGTAGGATTTTGTTTTTAAGACAGAATTTATCTCTTGATGATAATAATTTTCTGACCCGTTGTCATAAGTAATGCTTTTACGAGCCTTTTTAGGGAGAGAGGCTAACCGTTTTATAACGGCTTCTTTGGTTGAGGCTGCTTTTTTGTTTTCTAATCCGGTTATCTTTACTAAACGAGATACACGCTCTTCAATGACGTTATAAACCACCCGAGATCGATCCGACTCCAGGGTATCAGATTCCCAATGGCCTACTTCCTTCCGATTCGTTGCCTTTTCTGGACGCAAATCAATGTCTGTTCGATTGGGAATAGGCGCTCTATTTTTTCTATTGGAATAGCGCTTCGCATAACGTTTTTTACGGCTATGGGGTAAGTAAATAATACCTTCTGGCCATTGAGCATACACGTATTGATAAATCGCTTCATGACTAATAGAAAAACCTTGAAATACAACGGAAACTTGGCTAGCAATGATCTCAGGAGTCCACCCTATTTTCATTTTTTCTTGGACATATTTCTGTAGGTCAGCGTGTTTTAAACGAGGCCTTTTACCGGAATTCTTTTTACGATCTTTAGCTTGCTGGTGAGCCAAAGTCCCTATATAACCTCGCATGTGCTCATGAGGATTACTATTCCTTTTTAACTCCCTTGAAATGACGCTATGATCTCGATCCAATAGCCTGCCTATTTCCCGCAGACATTTACCTTGCTGCTTATAGACAAATAATTGCTCTCTTTCATACAATGACAAATGAGAGAAAGATCTTTTCTCTTTCATGCACTACCTCTTCCTTTGGTTCATCCCAGTTTTGACACCTAGGATTTTACCTTAAGTCGAGGTGGTGCATTTCCTCTTTGAATTCACGCCCGTATTTCGCTGCGCTCATACGGCTACAGTTAATATTCTCTTAAGGTTGATGAGGTAGATTTAAGACTTGCTTAAGAGAGCAGGAAAGTGATGGTGTTCATTAGGGTATTTTTATTGCTGTCCGCTATTACCTCGGTATTGCTGTTGGGGGGCAATGCATGGGGAAGAGGGGATCAGGCTAAACTTCAGGCTGAGATCATGGCTGAGGTTCAGTCTATTAATAGTTCTCTTCATGAAATGGCTGTTAAAACCGCAATCGCTTCGCAAAAACCGGCAGCTAGGACAGCCAATCTGTGGCCGATTATGACCGCTCGCTTTGCTTTAGCTGATGAAAGCAAGCGCCCAGAAGTTCGCCATGAATTAATGTGGTTCCTTAGCCATCCACAAACCCTGCATCAAATCCTCACAAACGCCATCCCCTACATTTATTATGTGTACCAACAAACTCAGCAACGGCATATGCCTGCTGAGTTCGCATTGATGCCGATGCTCGAGAGTGGTTATAACCCTTTTGCTTATTCTAACGCCGGGGCAACGGGGCTTTGGCAAATGATGCCGGGGACCGCGTCGAGCTTTGGGTTGGAAATTAACTGGTGGTACGACGGCAGGCGCGATACGGTGGTTTCCACGCAGGCGGCGTTGAATTATTTATGTCGGCTTCACGGCTCTTTTCAGAATTGGATTTTAGCAACGGCGGCTTATGACGCTGGTATGGGTGCGGTGCGTGCCGCACAGCAGTATAATCAGCGCGAAGGGCAAAGTGTTAATTTTTGGAATTTACCTTTGCCACAGGAAACACGGGATTATGTACCCAAATTATTAGCCCTAGCCATTATTATTAAGCATGCGGCTTATTATCACGTCAAATTGCCTTACATCCCCGCCCGGCCTTATTTTTTCGCGGTTAACATGAATTCTCAAATTGATCGTGCAGAAGCAGCTCGGCTCGCGGGAGTTTCATCGTCTGTCATTCGGCAATTAAACCCAGCGATGCGGCGATGGGCGAGCGACCCGGATGGGGTCTATACGCTATTAATTCCTTATGAGAAACGAGAAGTATTTCAACGGAACTTAGCCGCCCTTATCGGAAAAGAACACACGACCTGGCAGTATCACGAAGTGCGCAGCGGAGAAACTTTGCAAAGCATCGCGCGCATTTACCATACTAACATCGCTCTTTTAATGAAAGCCAATGAATTAACCACTGAAAAAGTAAGCCCTGAACAAGGATTATTAGTTCCGTTGCATTTACACCGCACGTATAGCGCCCCCGTCGGTGAGCAACCGGCGACAGTGGCATCGACTCAGCAACAAGAAGAGGGGCTAAAACAATTGTTGGATAAAATTTACAGTTCGGCTCCAGGTTAATTATTTACTTGAAAAGCTATAGGAATTAGTATTTTTTGATTCCTTCTCTGATTTTTTTTCTTCTTCTTGGGGTAGCCTAAAAAAGGTTACTTGCTGTGACTGCTGAGCTTGTGATTTTCTAATAAGTTCTTTTATTTCGTTCTCAAATTTAGTAAGGGGACTCGAGTTTTGCTGTAATGGTTGGATTTCTGGGGCCAAATGGATATGTTCATTTTCTTTTAATCCCCTTTCTAATTTTTCTGCTATTTCCTTTAGTAAACCTTTTCGTTTTTCCTGAGAGACAGAAGAAAAGAAAGCTTGATAATCGCGGCAACCGGAGCAGTTGTCAAAATAACCGGCGTATTTAGGTTGCATTTCTTTATGTTTTTCGGTGGGTTCGTTGTTTCTCCGCTTTTTTAAATCATCATGTACTATAGACTTTGGTAGGCGCAAAGTGGGTTTTTGAACGAAAAGGGTCGAGCAGACGGGATTTTGTATGGTTGTAAGGGGTATAAATGAAGAAGAGCTAACGGGTCTTATAGGCGTTGGTATTGCAATTGTCAGCGGTTTAAATTCTTTTTCTTTTTCTTTTAGCGGCTTTTTCTTTTTTGATCGATGAGTTCGGGGGGAGATTGGTTTTCGCTTTTGAGAGGGTGCTGGCAAGGTAGCAAAAAAATCATTGATGATTTTTTCTTCAATTTTGTGGTTTATTTCGTTATTATTTGAACTCCATGTAAATGAAGACTGTGATTAAAATTTGATAGAATTGTAATAAGCAAGTCGGCAATAGATCTCTTAAAATAATTAGGTATTGTGAAATCGACGTTAAGGTGAATTTTTTATTTTTATAGGGATCAACCGCTGTTCTAATTTCTTTTATGACATTTTCTCTCGTTTGCATCCATTTAGAGTTGCCCTCTCCTTTGGAAATTTTTGTATGAAGGGATTGGTGATTTGGTAAATCTTCAAGAATAAAATGCAGAGAAAAGTTTTCGTTGAATTTGTAGAGGATTCCTTTTCAATTGAGAACCTAAAAACTATTGGATTACCGAATTCAATTTTCATTGTATCCTCTTTTTAAGATTGATCATGGCGAATGGCGCCTAACCTAACAAAAGCCTTGTCGAAATGTCTATTAAATACCCATAAATAAGATAAACTCACGCGTATTATGCGCTTGGATTCCTTAAGGCTCCATGATAAAGTGACAAATTGCAAGTTATCATCCTATAAAGGGTGCGATTAAAAGTGTAGGTTCTCAACAAGTAGCCCGTATGAGCGAAGCGAAATACGGGAAAACAATGATGTCGTCTATCGTTCCCGTATTTCGCTTCGCTCATACGGGCTACTTAGCTATAGGTAAGATGGGAGAGGGTTTTAACCTCTCCATCCTCTCCCGCAAGCGCAGAGGAATTGTGGAGGGAGACGCTAATAATTGAGGGGACGAATCTTGAATCCAGATGCTACGAAACGCAGTATAGTTGCTGTCTTAATCGGATTAATGGTACTTGTTGCTATTTATCTAACGGTGCCTTCGCACCCCGCCGAGCCTCAGGGAATTCTATTGCCCACCGCTTCGTCACAAGCTCCCGTTCCTGCTGATCGAGTGAGCTTTTATAATACGATAACAGCCCCCTACGTATATCAACGTTTAGGCAATATCAATGTCCAATTTTATTCAAAAAAACCGACGCCAGAAGGTGAGGCGCGCATGCAACAGTACGTGAGAGAAATGGCAGCGCGGATTGGGGCGAACGGGGTAATTGTATCCTTATTTGGTCACACGATGCCGGGTGCTGTGAGGGGTGCTATGTCTTCTTATGTTTTTCGGGGTGTTGCTATTTATTCCGTACCGACTATTTAGAGGTTATAAATGATTTTCGATTTTCTTAATATTTTATCGCTGTTAACGATTTTTGCCGGCGTTGTTTGGTTAGTGGATATTCTCTGGCGGCGGATTAAAAAAATCCCGATTGAAAAAGGCACTAAACCGCCGCTTATTATTGATTACGCCCGCTCCTTTTTCCCAATTTTATTGATTGTACTGATTATTCGCTCTTTTTTATTTCAGCCGTATCGAGTGCCGACAGGTTCATTGGAGCCAACGATCATGCCTGGCGACATGATTTTAGTGAATCAATACGATTATGGATTGCGAGTTCCATTATGGAATAAAAAAATCGTTGATGTTGGTGAGCCGAAAAGGGGTCAAATTGCTTTATTTCGTTGGCCCGTCAATCCGGCAGCTACATTTGTAAAGCGTGTTATTGGCGTACCCGGCGATCGAATCAGTTATCAGGATAAAGTTTTTTATATTAATGGGAAAGAGATGTCGCAAAAATTTATTAAGAATACACTGGAAATCGGCGACGACGGTAAAACCTGGCCGGCAAAAGAATATGAAGAAGATTTAAACGGTGTTAAACATTTAATTATTTTGCGGCCAGATAAACCCGCGCAAAATTTTAAAGATTTAATTGTTCCCAAAGGGAAATACCTGATGATAGGCGATAATCGTGACGATAGCGATGACAGCCGCTCATGGGGTTTCGTTCCCGCCCGCAATTTTATCGGTCGCGCAATTTTAATTTGGATGAGCTGGGATTCTCAAAAAGATCGCGTTCGCTGGGAACGTATCGGCGATCGCTTGTAAATTTAATTTGAAGTAGCAGGAAACAGCAAAACCCCGTATTTCGCTTCGCTTCATACGGGCTACTTTTAATAAATTCTTAAGATTAAGCTGTTATTCTAATACCTTAAGTACTTATAAAAAGTATAGGGGGTAAAAATGACTACTACTTTTTTTAAGCTTTCACCAAAAATAGACTACCAAGATCGAGTCGAAAATCCACGCTTTACAAACTCTCAGGATGAAGAGCAAACCTTACAAGAATGGACACGTGGCACAACCTTTAATAAGCCTGAAACTGCTAACGTTTTTATCGCCTCTAAATCAAAAGAAAAGACGGCGATATTAGCCGATCCTAAAAGGTCGAACCGAGATTTACCTCTCCCCAAAGAAAATATTGATGACTCGATTAAATACGTGAAAAATGAGTTTAAGAAACATGGATTGGTAGATAAAAATATCTCGGATTATATATTGAAAAAAGGTTGCTTGAATGGCTACGTTTCATTGGAATCGGAAGCATTGCGTGCTCTTCTTAAGGTAAATCCCAATAACGAAGAGAATGAAAACGATAATATTAATTTAAACATTCGGCTAGGCCAATCCACCTATTTTGTAGAGGGAAAAACTAAAGTTATTTATACCCAAAGATTTAAAATAGTTATAATTGGACTTGATTCGAATAGTAAGGATATTTTTCCCGTCGAAGTTAAATCAACAATTGTTAGCAAAGGTGATAAGATAATCCACACTTGTGACAAGGTAACCGTGGAGGCAGAAGACGCACAAAAGGAGCTATTTAAATCTGTTTTTGGAATGGAACTTCATGAAACAATTGAGCGAAAAATAAAGCGGATTTTAACAGCGTTGTATTCAAAACTTGCGCGAATATTTAATTTTTTCAGCCCTAAAAAGTTTTTCGAGCCCAACACAGATGAACAGTCGGGAAAGAAACGGCGACTCCCTGGATTTAAAATTAAATGAAAGGGTTACTAAATTACTCACTCCCGCCTTCGGCTTTTTTAATTGCCGAATGCAATTCCTCCGAAGATAAATTGGCGTGAGCGAAGGATTTTGTTTCGGGGAGGTAGATATCGAGTTGATGAACGGGCGCTAAGCTAACTTTGCCTTGGTTTAGGGCAATTTCTAAAACGTGTCCGCCGGTAGTTCGATCGGCAGTGACAAAATGTAAATGAAACCCAGCTACTGCAATGCCTCCCCAATAAGAGGGGAACCAGAAACCAACGACGGTGCCTTTTACATTGTTGAGATTAAAAATAGCCTGTTTTTCGGAAGCTTGGACCAAAGTAGGGTAGGGCTTTTGTTGTTTGCGCAAGCTTCTTAGCCTCAGTGTTTTAAAAGTTCCATCGATGCGAATGGCGTAAGGAATATTTTTGTTAAGAAAAAATTTAGATAATTGATGGCCTAATTGTTGATAATTAGCGGCGTTTTCGATAGTTTTATGGATCGTGGGATTAAAAAAAGTGACTTCAGCAAAGGGCGCAATTTGTTTTGTCGTTACGGGGCGAAGTTTTCCGTTGGCTTCAATTTCATAATAATGGCCGTCCACGGCGACCATCTCGCCGTTTAAATCCAGAAAAGTTCCCAAACCGAAATTGCCCTTTTTTTGCAATTTGCCGTAGGTAAAATCTCCATCGTAAACACCTTGCGCGAGCGAGCCGATAGTGGCTACTTGAAAAATAGTATTTTGTGATGGGTGAGTAGCCGAGATGGATAAACTGGTAATGCTTAAACTTAGTGTAATTAATACCGCATTAATAATAATTTTTTTCATCGGATGCCTTTTTGTTGTTCTTGGTATTCTTCCTCTTCTTTCTCCCCTTCCTCTCTTTCGATATGCTGAGGATATTCTAAGCCCCATCTGCGGCGAGGCCTCTCTCCTTCTCCATGATTTGCAAGGCAAAAAAATTGACGGCAGCAAGTCAATAAGCCGATCATACCTACGCAAAAAAGAGCCCCTCCGGGAGGATAAGTACAAGTTCCAAAGGAAAACTATCATCATTATTGAGATTAGACATTTTCCATACCTCGCTATATGCTCAAAATAAAGGATAGGCAATTTCCGATGATTAGGCAAGGCTTGTTCAAATAGCGACCATTTTTTTGGGGTCTACGGCTTTATCGAATTCGCTTGCGGTTAAATAACCTAATTGAAGAGCCGCTTCTTTAAGCGTCGTGCCTTCTTTGTAAGCTTTTTTAGCAATTTCTGAGGCTTTGTCGTAACCGATGATTTGGTTTAATGCAGTGACCAGCATTAGAGAATTATTCAGATAGTCATTAATTTTTTCTTGATTGGGTTTGATGCCAACGGCGCAATGATCATTAAAGGAGCGACAAGCATCGGACAATAAATAAATAGATTGAATTAAATTATAAGCCATCACGGGCTTGTAAACATTCAATTCAAAATTCCCTTGCGATCCCGCGATGGTAATGGTCGTATCGTTTCCTATCACCTGAACACACACCATCGTCATCGCTTCGGATTGCGTTGGATTTACTTTACCCGGCATAATCGAAGAACCTGGCTCGTTTTCTGGGATAACAATTTCCCCGATGCCGCAACGCGGGCCGGAAGCCAACCAACGAATATCGTTTGCAATTTTCATCAACGAACAGGCAAGGGTTTTGAGAACGCCGCTGACTAAAACAATTTCGTCGTTGGCAGCCAGAGCGGCAAATTTATTAGACGCCGAGTAAAAGGGTATTCCCGTCAGTTCGGCAATGTGGTCAGCCGCTTTTTTGGCAAATTGCGGGTGGGTATTTAGCCCCGTGCCTACCGCCGTCCCGCCGAGCGCAAGACGATAGAGCGTTGGAAGTACATCATTAATGGCTTCCAAGTTATGGTTGAGTTGAGCGACATAACCTGAAAATTCTTGACCCAACGTTAATGGCACAGCGTCTTGCAAATGCGTTCGACCGATTTTAATGATTTCGGAAAATTCCTTGGATTTTTTTTCCAAGGTATCGCGTAAGACAGTGAGATTAGGAATAAGCTGATGCGTTATCATTTCGGCAGCAGTAATGTGCATGGCCGTTGGAAAAGTATCATTTGAAGATTGCGACATATTAACGTGATCGTTCGGATGAACCGGTTCTTTGCTTCCTAACTTTCCACCAGCTAACTCAATCGCGCGATTACTGATAACCTCGTTCACATTCATGTTGGTCTGCGTGCCGCTGCCGGTTTGCCAAATTTTCAAGGGAAAATGATCGTTTAGTTTTCCAGCGATCAGCTCTTCGCAGGCTTTAAGAATAAAGTTAGCTTTTTCTTGAGACACCTTGCCCAATTCAACATTGGTGAGCACAGCCGCTTTTTTCAAAACGCCAAAAGCGCGAATGAGCTCAGGCGGCATCGTTTCACGCCCAATGGCAAAATTAATTAATGAGCGCTGTGATTGCGCGCCATAATACTTTTCACTGGGCACTTCAATCGTACCCATGCTGTCGGACTCTTTTCGCATCTATTAGCCTTTGGAAAGGGTGATCTTACAAGAATACGTTATGTGCTCAACATCTAGAGTTGTTTTTTGATTTCCATAGGTTTTTGACCTCATCTCACATTGTTTATAATCCGAAGAAGTGCCAGGTTCGAGTTTGCCGCTTAAATTTAAAGTTGCCACTGCATCATTAAATACCTTTGTTGTTTTTGAAACTATTATGATTGCTGAACCTTCGTAAGCACACGAACCGCCTTCTTGGTCAATATGCAATTCAATGGAAGCTTCGGAATTCTTTGGCAAAGCCACTGCCGTTTTTAGTTCCTGTCCGTTTACTTTGACCCAATGTATACAATGCGTACCAAATAGAACTAAGTTATAATCTTCTCTAGTATTATTTTTAACGTAGAACCCTGACAAAGTTCCTTCCAACTCCGGACTTATTCCTTTTCCTTGTGCGAAAGTCGCACCGGAAATCCCCAAACCTAACATGGCAATAAAACAAAGCGCTAAGGAACGAATATTCATATTGGTTTCCTCAATTATTATTGCTTTAACTATAAGTATAGTCTGCTTTTGAGTAGCTGCCAAACTGGTGCCCCGGACAGGATTTGAACCTGTGACCTGTCCCTTAGGAGGGGACTGCGCTATCCAACTGTGCCACCGGGGCGTTGGGAAACTTGGGGGACAATGATATCATAGGATAGTCTTGGTTGAGAGGTCAGCATTTAATTGTCTCTTAACGAGGATTTGATTAAGCAGGAGCTTGTTTAAGCATGGCGAAATCTAAAGGCCGTTTGATCGGCGCGATTGTCGTTTCTTCATTAATTTTTATCCTGGCTCTTGTCATGGCTTTCGATGCTTTGCGCGCCTATCTTATCAAAAAAGGCGTGCAAGAATTCGTGCCTCCCCCTGTGACTATATCGACTACCAAAGCTCTCAGTGAAAGTTGGCAGCCCGTATTGACTGCGGTGGGTAGCTTGAGTGCGATCCAGGGCGTGAATATCAGCCCTGAAGTGAGCGGCCGGGTAATCGCTATTCGTTTTACCTCGGGCCAATTAGTCAAAAGCGGTGAATCGCTGATTCAACTCGACGATTCAAGCGACGTTCAAGATCTTAAAAATAATCAGGCGGCTCTGAATTTAGCGAGAGTGGATTTTGAACGCAAGGCTGCCTTATATAAAACAGGCGCAATCGCTAGAAGTGATTACGATCAAGCACTTGCGCAATTGCAGCAAACAGAAGCTCAAGTGAATAAGTCATTAGTCGCTATCAGCAAAAAGAATATTCGTGCTCCTTTTTCTGGAAAAATTGGCATTCGACAAGTTAATTTGGGTCAATACGTTAACCCTGGTGATGCGTTGGTTAGTTTGCAGTCTCTCGATCCTTTGTATGTAAATTTCTCATTGCCCGAACAGTTTTTAAAAGATCTCTCCTTGAATCAAAAACTTTCCATTACGGTGGATTCTTATCCTGAAGAAAAATTCGAGGGGAAAATCACAGCGCTTGATTCTTTGGTGACGGAAGCCACGCGCAATATTAACGTTCAAGGAACCATTCCTAACGGGGATTATCGACTTTACCCCGGCACATTCGCAAACGTTACCGTTTATCTGCCCGAGAAAAAAGCCGTGGTAACCGTGCCACAAACCGCGGTGACTTATTCTTTGTATGGTGATACGGTATTTGTGGTAGAGCCAGGTAAGAATAAAAAAGGGCAGGCGGCTTTAGTTGCGCGCCAACGCCTTGTTGAGATTGGCGATATGAAAAATAATAAAGTTGTTATAAAAAAAGGCGTTAAAGCGGGCGAAGAAGTCGTTACCTCTGGCCAAAATAAACTTCATGAGGGAACCACCGTTAAAATCGATAACAGTGTGGTATTAAAACCAGCAAACCGAGAAACATTGACGGGATCTTAATGGCAAGTTCGAAATTTACGGACAAATTTATAATTCGCCCGGTTCTCGCCATTGTTGTGAGCTTGTTTATTTTTATTTTGGGGTTGCGTGCGATTACCGAAATGGAAGTGCGCCAGTACCCTAAAATGAACAATACGTTAATTACCATTTCGACGGCTTACCCTGGCGCGCCTGCTTCTTTAATCGAAGGTTTTATTACAACGCGGCTTGAAAAATCCATCGCGGGCGCCGAAGGGATCGATTATATGACTTCCACCAGCACTCAAGGCGTTAGCACGATTAATGTTTTCATAAAATTGAATTTCGATCCTAATGTGGCTTTTACCGATATCATGAGTAAAGTCGCCCAAGTGCAAAATGATTTACCGCGAGAATCTCAGCTACCTGTCATTCAAAAACTTACCGGAACACAAACGGCGTTAATGTATATCAGCTTTAGTAGCGATCAGATGAGTTCTGAGCAGATTAGCGATTACCTAAATCGTGTTGTTCAACCTAAAATTGAAACCGTCTTTGGCGTTTCCCAAGCTGAAATTTTAGGTGGCCAAACGTTTGCTATGCGAGTTTGGCTGAATACCAAACGAATGGCTGCCTTAAATGTAACGCCGACCGACGTGACGCAAGCGTTGATTAATAATAATTTTCAATCCGCGGCGGGACAAACGAAAGGCGATTTTATTACGCTTTATATAAAAGCGAAAACGGACATTGGAGACAAACAAGCCTTTGAAAATTTGGTCATCAAAGAGGTTAATGGTACGTTGATTCGGATACGAGATATCGGCCGCGTTGAGCTTGGCGCTGAAGATTACGATTCAAGCGTTTATATGAATGGAAAAAGCGCTATATTTGTTGCCGTTAATACGACCCCCACGGCTAACCCCTTGAGCGTGATTGCTAACGTTAAAAAAATATTACCGGACCTTGAAAAGGAATATCCGCCTTCTTTGCATTCAAAAGTGGTTTATGACGCCACAGAATACATTCAGGCCTCGATTTACGAAGTTATTAGAACCATTTTTGAAGCGACCTTAATTGTTATTGTAGTTATTTTTCTTTTTTTGGGATCAATTCGTACTGTTGTCATTCCGGTTATTACGATTCCGCTCTCGCTTATTGGCGTTTGTTTTCTTATGTGGTTTTTAGGATATTCGCTGAATTTACTCACGCTTTTGTCGATGGTACTGGCTATTGGTTTAGTGGTGGATGACGCTATTGTCGTCGTGGAAAACGTTTATCGACATATTGAAGAGGGCATGGACGGCTTCCACGCAGCTATTCGAGGGGCTCGCGAAATTGCTTTTCCTATTATTTCAATGACCTTAACGCTGGCAGCGGTTTATGCACCCATCGGTTTTATGACCGGTTTAACCGGGGCTTTGTTCACCGAATTTGCTTTTACGCTAGCCGGTGCGGTTATCGTTTCAGGTATTATTGCGCTCACCTTATCACCGATGATGTGCTCAAAATTTTTAAACCAAAACATTGGAAAACAACGTTATGTGCAATTTATTGATCGTTCGTTTGAACGATTAAAACAATTTTATTCGCGCCGTTTGCACGGGGTTTTAAATCACCGTTTTCTGATGGTCTTATTGGCCGTTGCCGTATTGGCCAGTTGTTTTATTTTTTACATGAATACCACCTCAGAGTTGGCGCCTGAAGAAGATCAAGGCGCGCTCTTCGTGCAAGCGCAAGCCCCGCAATACGCTAACATCGATTACGTTGAAGCTTATAGCAAACAATACGAAAAATATTTTAAAAAACTACCGTCAATGGCCAATTATTTTATGATTAACGGATTTGGCACAGTAAACACCGTCTTGGCGGCGATGATAATGAAGCCGTGGGATCAACGACAACAATCGCAAAAACAAGCGCAAGCCATTTTACAGCCCGAACTTAATACCGTGGCGGGACTACAAACCGTCGTTTTTCCTTTAGCTTCGTTACCGGGCGGAGGCACCGGTTTACCCGTTCAATTTGTGATTACTTCGATCGCTCCTTTTAACAAAATTTATTTAGCAACGGAACAAATAGTGGAGGAGGCGAAAAGAAGCGGCTTGTTTATTTTTGTCGATAGCGAACTGAAATATAACAATCCGCAATTAAATGTAATTATCGATCGAAACAAAGCCGGGGATTTAGGCGTCACTATGCAGAGTTTAAGTCAAATATTGGCTTATTCACTCGGAGGTAATTACATTAATCGTTTTGCGATGATGGGACAAAGCTATAAAGTAATTCCTCAATTAAGCCGATTATTTCGCTTAAATCCCAGCAATTTAGAACAGATTTATGTGAATACAGCAGGCGGCCAATTAATTCCTTTGTCAACGCTCGTTAAAATGAATATTACGACGCAGCCGAATTTGCTTTCGCATTTTCAACAATTAAATTCGGCGCAAATCGATGCTGTTTTAGCTCCCGGGCACACCATGGGCGAAGCGTTAACTTATTTAGAACAAACCGCGAATAAAGTGCTTGCCCGAGACATGAGTTATGATTTTGGGGGACAAATGCGTCAATTCGTCCAGGAAGGGCAAGCATTAGTGGTGACGTTTTTTCTAGCCATTATTATTATTTATCTCGTATTGGCGGCGCAATTTGAAAGTTTCCGCGATCCTTTTGTGATATTAATCAGCGTGCCGATGTCTATTTGCGGTGCGTTAATTTTTTTAAATTTAGGATTGGCCACTATTAATATTTATACCCAGATTGGATTGGTGACGTTAATCGGATTAATTAGCAAGCACGGAATTTTAATGGTGGAATTTGCAAATAAATTGCAAGAAGAAGAGGGGCTCAGTGTTCGCGAAGCCATCGAAAAATCCGCAGCCATTCGTTTGCGTCCCATTTTGATGACGACAGCCGCGATGGTATTAGGCGTTGTCCCCTTAATTTTGGCTACAGGCGCCGGCGCTGTGAGCCGTTTCGATATTGGGCTTGTGATTGCCACCGGAATGCTAATCGGCACTATGTTCACTTTATTTGTGGTGCCAACCATGTATTTATTAATTGCGAAAAAACATCAACCTTTGCGGAAGGTAGATGAATAACAAAGGAAAAGCAGATCTGGTTTTTAATCGACGGGTTCAAACTCATCACAATCATACGAATGATAGGCCCGCAGCAATTTTGCTTTTTCGGTAGGGGGGCGGCGCTTTCGGAGCGTAGAGGGATAAGTTTGGTTTAATTGGGTCGCGATGGCGTGGCAATGGGCCGATTGAGGATTTCGTGCGGGAGGATGGCTATATTCTGCGCATCCTGCTAACAACCCAAAAATAAGGCTGACGGAAATCCGTTTGCTCATCTCATTGGCTCCTCTTTTCGATAATTACAATAATAGCATAGATGAGGTATTATTCCGTTTTACCCTTAAAAGAGGAACTAGTGGTTAAATCTTATCGAAAAAAAGATCCCTATTACGAAAGGGAAGCGTCTTTGTATGAACATCCGGTTCCCAGCCGGGAATTCATTATCCAATACCTTAAAGAAATCAACCGCCCCGTCAGCTTTAAACATTTATTAAGCGCTTTTGATTTAAAAAAAGCGGAGGAAAAAGAGGGCCTACAGCGCCGGTTAATCGCGATGGAGCGGGACGGGCAAGTGATTAGCAATCGGCGCGGTAGTTATGCGTTGGTTAAAGAGTTGGAGTTGATCCGGGGTCGTGTCCAAGCGCACCGTGATGGCTTTGGATTCCTTATTCCTGATGACGGTTCTGTCGATATTTTCCTGCCCGCTCGGGAAATGCGAATGGTATTTACAGACGATATCGTTTTAGTTCGTATTACCAACCCGAAAGAGCGCCGACCAGAAGGCGCGATCGTGGAAATTTTGGAGCGAAATACGCATCAAGTCGTGGGGCGATATTTTGAAGAAGGGGGGATCGCCTTTGTTGACCCGAATCATAAATTAATTACCCAAGATATTTTAATTCCTCCCGGCCAGCAAGGAGAGGCAAAAACGGGACAATTTGTGGTGGCAGAAATTACCGTGCAACCCACCAAGCGTCGCCAAGCGATGGGACGTATTATTGAAATACTGGGCGACCAATTAACCCCTGGAATGGAGGTTGAGCTGGCCATTCGGACGCATGAGCTTCCCTACCGCTGGCCGAACGAAGTTTTGCGGGAAGCTAAAAAACTACCCGTGGAATTGATGGAATACGACAAAAAAGGACGCAAAGACCTTCGGAAGCTGCCTTTCATGACGATTGATGGCGAAGACGCGAGAGATTTTGATGACGCTGTTTATTGCGAATCGAAATCGAGCGGTTGGAAACTCTATGTCGCTATTGCCGACGTTTCGCATTACGTTTCTCGAGAGAGTGCATTAGATAAAGAAGGGCAATTACGGGGAAATTCTGTCTATTTTCCCTCGAAAGTTATTCCGATGCTACCCGAAGCGTTATCTAACAACCTTTGCTCGCTTGTACCGAATAAAGATCGTTTAGCCATTGTTTGCGAAATACACCTTACTGCCAAAGGCAAAGTCAGCAAATATCAATTTTATGAAGCGGTTATTCATTCCCATGCGCGTTTGACTTACACGCAAGTCGCCGCCATGCTCCGCGGAGAAAAAACTAAAAATGAAGAAATGTTACCGCATATTAAAAATTTAGATCAACTTTATCAAAATTTATTGCGACAGCGTATTAATCGCGGCGCAATAGAATTTGAAACGACTGAGACTCGAATTCAATTTGATCAAAAAGGAAAAATTAAACGCATCGTTCCCGTTGTACGCAATGAAGCGCATCGCATCATTGAAGAATGTATGTTAGTAGCTAACGTTTCGGCCTCGCATTTTTTACAAGAAAAAAATATTCCAACGCTTTATCGTGTACACGAAGGTCCTGATGAGCAAAAATTACATGACCTTAAACAATTTCTTCGCGCGTTTGGATTACGCTTGACGGGCGGTGATAAGCCAACGCCGATGGATTATGCAAAATTATTATTGCGCATTGAGAAACGCCCCGATGCTCATTTATTACAAACGGTGATGCTCCGCTCGCTGCGACAAGCCATTTATACCCCTGAAGATGGAGGGCATTTTGGCCTTTCCTACGAGCGTTACTGTCATTTTACTTCGCCCATTCGGCGCTACCCGGATCTGCTGGTTCACCGTGGGATTCGACACGCGTTACAAAAAAAATCCCCCAAGAAATTTCATTACGACAATCCAAAATTAGGCGAATTGGGAGAGCATTGCTCGATGACCGAACGTCGCGCCGACCGTGCGACACGCGAAGCGGTTGACTGGTTAAAATGCGAATATATGATGAATAAAATAGGTCAAGCTTATGCAGGACATATTGTTGATGTCACGGGCTTTGGCGTTTTTGTGCAATTGGATCAAATTTATATCGAAGGATTGGTGCACATTACGGCGCTAGAAAACGATTACTACCATTTTGACCCTGTTCATCATCTTCTGCGCGGCAAACGCAGCGGCCGGGTTTACCGACTGGGCGATACTATCCGTGTTATTGTCGCCAGGGTTGATTTAGACGATCGTAAAATCGATTTTGTGTTAGAAGAGGTAAATTCTCCCCCACTTCAAAAGAGCAAATCCCGCAGAAAAAAAGCTCGAGGCTAGCGGCTTTATTATTTTTTTCTATTAGCCTTAATTTCTAAAAACCCCCCGTCGTCCCGAGCGTAGGCCGTCTACCGACAGACAAAGCTAGGTAGCCCGTATGAGCGAAGCGAAATACGGGGACAATAGATGACATCATTGTTTTCCCGTATTTCGCTTCGCTCATACGTATATGGACCCACCCTTGTTGTCAACAATCAGTTTTGATGAAAAGAAAGCGGTTGCATTCGTATATCCGGCATCACGATTTAAATTGGCCACCATTGGTGCCTTGATGAATTATGCAAGGTTGATGCTTATCGGGCTATCGGCTTCACAGAGCCACCGTATGAATCAGCTTAATCAACCTCAGGTTTTACCTTACTTTCATCAGCCCTCATTGTTTCGAACTCGGTTGGTGTGTCTCCTTTTGTTAATTCTTTTTTTTACCCACGGCGGTGTTTAGGCGCCACAGCGATACGTTTCTTGGCGTGTTAAAAGCGCCCAAATGATCGGCGCATTTTTATTCGCTAACGCCACACAAGCGCGATTCATTCCGCGGCGCTCAATGAGTGCTTTTAACCACAGACTCTTTTTATCCGTTTTATTTTTTACATGACGCAATAGCGCACGGGCGCCATGAATCAATAACGTCCTTAACATCACATTGCCGCGTTTACTAATCCCCAACAACACCTCCTTATTCCCACTCGAATGTTGTCGAGGGACCAACCCAATAAACGCCGACAACTGCCGGGAACGATGAAATTGATGAATGTCACCCACGCTCGCATAAACCGAGAGCGCCGTTAAATAACCCACCCCCGGGATGCTCTGTACCCGTTGACAATCCTCATTGGCTTTTGCCACCGCTTTTAATTCCTCCTCGTAATCACCAATCGCTTCGTCCCGGTTCAACAATTCGGTATACAAACAATTCAACACCCGTTTCATCCGCGGTGTTAATCCCACCGCTTCGCTCGCTAAAATCAACGGGAGCTCTTCATAAAATCGCTTGGCACCACGCGCCATCGTGAGTCCGTATTCTTGCAACAACCCCCGAATCTCATTGATCAGCGCCGTGCGGCTTTTGACTAAACGATCGCGTATCTTTAACAGCGCTTGAACGTCTTGTTGTTCCACCGTTTTACCCTGCACAAACCGCATCGAGGCGCGGGAAGCCGCTTCAGCTATCGCCTGCGCATCGTTACGATCATTCTTGTTACTTTTGACATACGGTTTGACGTGCTGCGGACTGATCAACTGCGTTGGGATACCCATCCCCATAAACGTCCGATACCAATGGTTCGCTCCTCCACACGCTTCCATCACCACGCAGCCCACCTTAAGACTGGCTACGGTGGATACATACTGAGCACGCTTAACCCGTCTCGTGTAGATCACTTTACCCCACTCATCAATTCCACACAGTTGAAAAACATCTTTTGCAATATCAACACCCAGTATTTTAATATCTTTCATGGACCTTCTCCTTTTTTTGAAAATAGAAATTCTATGTTGGCGCATTATGACGCCGTCTTTAAGGGGTGGGTCCATTTCATTGGGCTACTTAGCTACTCGGCTCCCGAGGCGGCTTAGAAAACCTACACTTTCAATCGCACCCTGGCTAATGATATAGCTTTATGTTGACTCCTTTTCGTTATATTATTACCCGTTGCTATCTTCTGCCACGCTTCCACCAAACGACTGCGCTTAGAAGAATGATAGAGAAAAAAGAATGACAGTATTGTACCAAAACCGCCAAATTCGCGAATTAGAGCGCTTGGCAGTTGAATCGGGCATTAGTGAATATGAATTAATGTGTCGCGCCGGAGAGGCCGCTTTTAAAGCGCTTCTAGCGCGATGGCCCGAGGCTCAAGAAATTACCGTATGTTGTGGGAAGGGGAATAACGGGGGCGACGGGCTAGTGCTTGCGCGCTTGGCTTACGAAAACGGATTGAAAGTAACCGTCTATTTGGCCGGGCAACGCCACCAACTGAAAGGTGCGGCTGCTCAAGCCGCTAATGCCTGTGAAGCTTCTAATCTTCCCATTTTACCTTTCCCGGAGCCGCTTCTTTTCAAAGGAGAAGTGATCGTGGATGCGCTTTTAGGCAGCGGACTTTCTGGAGAAGTGAAAGCACCTTATGATCATCTCATTGCCGCCATTAACCAGGCAGGACAATACGTATTAGCCCTTGATGTGCCTTCGGGAATTAACGTTGACTCTGGAGAGGTCCAGGGGACGGCTGTAAAAGCCAATTTAACGGTCACCTTCATCGCTCCCAAAAGAGGTTTGTATACCGATAAAGCGCCTGCCTATTGTGGCGAGTTGATCGTGGATCGCTTAGGGCTTTCGGAGTCCTTTTTTCGGGCTGTCTTTACCGATACCCGTTTATTGGAATGGAAAGGGGTGTTTCCCTTGTTACCTAAACGAGCGCGTGATGCCCATAAAGGCAGCTATGGGCACGTTTTGGTGATCGGTGGTGATTATGGTATGGGCGGAGCCGTACGGATGGCTGCGGAAGCCGCCGCACGTGTCGGCGCTGGACTAGTGACGGTCGCCACGCGCCCAGAACATGTCCCTATCGTCAGCGGTCCGCGGCCCGAATTAATGTGCCACCAAGTGGCTGCTGCGGATGATTTAAAGCCGCTACTTACTGCGGCGACTGTCGTGGTGATTGGACCCGGTCTAGGGAAGTCTGATTGGGCAAAATCTTTATTAAACAAAGTATTAGAAACAGATCTTCCTAAAGTACTTGATGCTGATAGTTTAAACTTACTCGCAGAGTCGCCCTCTCAACGAGAGGATTGGATATTAACACCTCATCCCGGCGAAGCTTCCCGATTGTTGGGAATTTCTTGCAATGAAGTTCAACGCGATCGTTTCCAAGCTATCAACGACTTGCAAGAAAAATACCAGGGTGTCCTTGTGCTTAAAGGGGTTGGGACACTTATTAAAGATGAAAGCCAAGCCTATTATGTGTGTCCAGCCGGCAATCCTGGTATGGCGACAGGAGGGATGGGTGATATTTTAAGTGGCATCATCGGTGGGTTGGTCGCTCAAAGATTGAGCTTAGCATCAGCCGCTCAAGCCGGTGTTTTTATTCACTCCATGGCCGCTGATCGCGCAGCAGAGGAGGGAGGCGAGCGGGGATTATTAGCCACTGATTTATTTCCTCATTTACGGGTTTTAGTGAATCCTTAATAGGAAATTTTAATTGCTTATTCAAAAAAACATCCCTACCGAAAAAGCCATGCTCGCTTTGGGTCAACGATTAGTAGATTATTGCCAAGCCGGTGAGGTTATTTATTTAATGGGAGAATTGGGCGCTGGGAAAACTACCTTTGTGCGCGGACTCCTGCGAGGCTTTGGTTATAAAGGATTTGTCAAAAGTCCAAGCTATACCTTAATTGAAGTTTACTCGTTAGAAACGTTAGAAGTCGTGCACGTTGACTTATATCGGCTCTCTGAAGCAAACGAATACTGGGACATAGGATTAACCGATTATTTAAAAAAGGATTCCATTTTATTGATTGAATGGCCTGAAAAAGCAGAGAAGTTGCTTCCGCCCCCTAGCGTGTCTATCCATTTTGATATTCAGTTAAATAATCGCCTTGTTAACATAACCTCGGACTCCCCGCGGTTAAAAAATACATCCATTTAAATGCTACAAGTAACCCGTATTTTGCTTCGCTCATAGGCACATTCAAGGAGGAATTGCACCAGTTCGCTTAAGGAAGACCTGATAAGGGGTTTTAAATCCTAGGCATTTGCGTGGTCGATGATTTAACAAATATTCAATTTGGTCAAGTTGTTCCTGAGAAAAATTGGCGAGATCCGTTTTTTTAGGTATAAATCGACGAATGAGTCCATTGGTATTTTCAATGGCTCCCTTTTCCCAACTATGATAAGGCTTGCAAAAGTAGGATTTTGTTTTTAAGACAGAATTTATCTCTTGATGATAATAATTTTCTGACCCGTTGTCATAAGTAATGCTTTTACGAGCCTTTTTAGGGAGAGAGGCTAACCGTTTTATAACGGCTTCTTTGGTTGAGGCTGCTTTTTTGTTTTCTAATCCGGTTATCTTTACTAAACGAGATACACGCTCTTCAATGACGTTATAAACCACCCGAGATCGATCCGACTCCAGGGTATCAGATTCCCAATGGCCTACTTCCTTCCGATTCGTTGCCTTTTCTGGACGCAAATCAATGTCTGTTCGATTGGGAATAGGCGCTCTATTTTTTCTATTGGAATAGCGCTTCGCATAACGTTTTTTACGGCTATGGGGTAAGTAAATAATACCTTCTGGCCATTGAGCATACACGTATTGATAAATCGCTTCATGACTAATAGAAAAACCTTGAAATACAACGGAAACTTGGCTAGCAATGATCTCAGGAGTCCACCCTATTTTCATTTTTTCTTGGACATATTTCTGTAGGTCAGCGTGTTTTAAACGAGGCCTTTTACCGGAATTCTTTTTACGATCTTTAGCTTGCTGGTGAGCCAAAGTCCCTATATAACCTCGCATGTGCTCATGAGGATTACTATTCCTTTTTAACTCCCTTGAAATGACGCTATGATCTCGATCCAATAGCCTGCCTATTTCCCGCAGACATTTACCTTGCTGCTTATAGACAAATAATTGCTCTCTTTCATACAATGACAAATGAGAGAAAGATCTTTTCTCTTTCATGCACTACCTCTTCCTTTGGTTCATCCCAGTTTTGACACCTAGGATTTTACCTTAAGTCGAGGTGGTGCATTTCCTCTTTGAATTCACGATACGGGCTACTGAACTATTGCTAAATATCTATAAGCATTGTTTAATGTTAATGCTATGCGAAGATGGCGGATTATTATTTTCCTACTTTCATTTTGGACTTTAAGTTCTTTTGCAAATAGCAATCAAATCATTGAATTACACGTTTATCCTCATGCTGAGGATTGCCATTTAGTCTTCGATTCACCTTCTGCGATTCATTTTCATTACTTTGAATTAACCAAACCGGAGCGACTAGTCGTTGACATTCAACAAGCTCATTTTATTCACGCTGTAAAGAAAAACTTATCTGGTCCACTAATTAAAACGATTAGAACCGGCTATCACAAAAACCATACCTTACGAGTTGTTTTCGACTTAAAATCTCCCATTAAAATTCACGCGGTTCCTTTGAAGCCTGATTCCAAAAGCCCCCATTTTCGTTTGCTAATCGATCTCATTAGTCCCTCTCATAAAATTAAAGAAAAAACCAAAACTATAAAAAATATAATTGCCTCACCCATTAAATCACCACAACCCTCTCGAGCGCGCGATATTATTGTGGTGATTGACCCAGGCCATGGCGGACGTGATCCAGGTGCAACAGGGCCGGCCGGCGCTCACGAAAAAGATATTGTGCTAAAAATTTCACGGTACTTACAACGCGATATTAATCGCCAGCCGGGATTTAAAGCCTATTTAACTCGAAAGGGAGATTATTATTTAACCTTACGTCAACGCTTGGCTATTGCGAGACGTTATCGGGCGGACATGTTTATTGCGGTTCATGCGGATGCTTATAAAAACCATCGTTCACAGGGCGCTTCAGTATTCGCGCTGTCTCAACGCGGCTCTACTAGCGAAGCCGCTCGCTGGCTCGCTACCAAAGAAAATGAATCCGAATTGATGGGGGGCGTCGATTTAGCGGATAAAAATAATTTACTCAAATCGGTATTAATTAATTTATCGCAGACAGCTACTATTCGCGATAGTCTCCATATAGGACAGAGAATCATTCGTGCACTTAAAAATATTGGCCGACTACATCATAGTCGTGTTGAACAAGCCGCTTTTGTCGTTTTAAAATCTCCGGATATTCCTTCACTTTTGGTGGAGACGGGTTTTATTTCTAACCCTTACGAAGAACGTAAATTACTAAATCCTATTTACCAACAACATATTGCTTCAGCTTTAATGCAAGGTATTTGCGCTTATTTTATTTACAGTCCCCCACGCGGCACGTGGTTGGCTCAAAAAGTAAAGTGGGACCAACATTAAAAAAGGTGATACTATTTCCATATCCTCCAAGTTCAGGATGGGTAGGCAAAATTGGAAAATTAAAAACCTAGAGGTTTGTATGGAAGTTTCAACAACAAGGATTCACAAACCGATTCTCAAAAAATTAGGTTCTCTTTTTCTCAACCTAGCTGAAACCAGCCAGGACATCTTCTGGATTCGTTCCGTTGATTTTTATACCCACGTCTACGTCAGCCCAGCTTTTGAAAATATTTTCGGTATTTCACGTCAAACGCTTTACGCTAATCCAAACAAATGGATGAATGCGGTGATTATTGAAGATCGAGATCGACTCCGCCACCTGATAATGGAATGGCAAGTTAAAAATAAAAAAGGGGCAGCTTACACGGTTGATTATCGAATTATTGATGCTTATGGCGAAATGCATTGGATCAACGAAACTTCTTATCCCGTTTATGAGGACGACCAATGCCTTGGTTATGCGGGAGTAGTCAAAGATGTCAGTAGCGAAAAATTGCGCGTAAAAGAATTCGATAATGCCGTCCATTACTTCCGTCATTTTGTTGAAAGAGTGTCAGGTGTTTTTTGGGTAAAAGGAAGTCGAGGGGATAAGCAAATTTATATTAGTCCCACTTATGAAAAAATATGGGGGGTAAGTTGTGAAAGTCTATACCAGAACCCGAAGTCATGGATAGATTACGTTTTGCCTGAAGATATCAGTAATGGCAAAGTGAACGTAAATTTTTATGAAACGGCGGCCGATCAACGAACGCCTGATTCTAAATATGAATTTCGCTTCCGAATTCGCCGTCCCGATGGAGAAATTCGATGGATCAAAGACACCTATTTTCCCATTATGGAAAACGGGAAATTAGTGGGTTTTGCGGGCATCGCCGAAGACGTTACTAATGATGCACTGTGCGAAAAAGAACTGTGGGAGGCCAAAGAATTTGCTGAACAAGCTAACCGGACTAAATCTGATTTTCTGGCGATGATGAGCCACGAATTACGAACCCCCTTGAACGCTATCCTCGGCATGTCTCAAATTTTAAAAACACATAATTTGTCGGATGAACAACAAGGGCAAATTGATGTCATCTCGCAAGCGGGTCAAAATTTATTGGCGCTACTAAATGACCTTCTTGATTTTGCAAAGCTTGAAGCCGGTAAGCTCTCCTTTACAGAAGAAACGATGGATTTGCATGAGCTGGTGATGAAAATTAAAGGAGACATGTTATTGTTAGCTCATAAAAAAGGAATCCAATTGAAATTTGATTATCCGGAAAATATTCCAAGCAAAGTGATGGGCGATGCAAAACGAATCCGTCAGGTATTAGTAAATTTACTATCAAACGCGCTTAAATTTACGGAAAAGGGCTATGTTCAGTTAACGGCAAATTGTTTGAAGAAAGATCATAAAAAAATGACGCTTTGCTTTACCGTTAAAGACACTGGAATTGGAATGGAAAAGACTAAGCTTTCTTCGATTTTCAATCGATTTCAGCAAATTAATTCGGTTTATCAACGAAAATACGATGGTGTTGGCTTGGGATTATCGATCGTCAAAGAACTGCTGGAAAAAATGGGCGGGACTATTTCCGTAACCAGCGAACCCGGTGTGGGTTCCGAATTTACCTGCATTATCCCATTTCGATTACAAGCCGACTCAAACCCCACCTTACCCGCGCGCGATTTACTTGAGAAGCAAGCCGTTAATAATTCCACTTATGATCGCGAGTCTCGTTTTAATATGAATGTGTTGGTGGTTGAAGATAATTTAATTAACCAGAGAATTTCAAAAATCATGCTTGAGCAAGTGGGGTGCCAAGTGGATATCGCCGGCTGTGGGAAAGATGCTATTGAAAAAATGAAAAAACACTACGACATGGTTTTTATGGACATCGGGTTACCCGACATGGATGGTTTTGAGACCACTCAATGCATCCGTCATAATGAAACACCCGGTCAACGCGTTCCTATTGTCGCAATGACCGCTCATGTTTTTGCACAGGACCGCAAACGTTGTTTTGATGTAGGAATGGACGAAGTGATGGCAAAGCCGATTATGCAAGATGATCTGATTAAAGTTCTCAAACGGTGGGCGGCGTAAGTGAAGCACTGGTGCCCTATGACACTAGAAGATTTAGGGAAGATCGGCTAGGCTTGAGGGATGATGTATATCCGTCGATTAAATGATCAAACTGCGAATCAAATTGCCGCGGGAGAAGTGGTTGAACGACCCGCTTCGGTAGTAAAAGAGCTCATCGAAAATAGTATCGACGCTCATGCGAGTTGTATTCGCGTTGATATTTTACAAGGAGGCGCCAAACAAATTCGGATTCAAGATGACGGGGACGGGATCCATCCCGAGGATTTAGTATTAGCGCTCGAACGCCATGCCACGAGTAAAATTGCAAAAATTGATGATTTACAGGACATCACTACGCTTGGTTTTCGTGGTGAAGCGCTGGCTAGTATTTCAGCCGTTTCTCGTTTGACGTTGACCTCACGTCAAAAAAATGCTGAGATGGGTTATCGAATCAGCAATATTTCTCATAAAATCATGACCCCGGTCCCAGCGGCGCATCCCCAGGGAACAACTATCGACGTCCAAGATTTGTTTTATAACACGCCGGCTCGGCGTAAATTTTTACGCTCGCCGGCCACTGAATTTCAGCACATCCGGCGGATCATTGAACGCTTAGCCCTGAGTCATTTTACTACTGAATTTTTACTTCATCATAATGAAAAAGAAATAATTCATTTCAAATCAGCCACTACAATAAGCGGACAAGAAAATCGCATTAAAAGCATATTAGGCGATGTTTTTATGCAATCAGCACTTGCCATTGAATTTTCTCAATCAGGATTAACACTAAAGGGGTACATCGCCGAAGCCGCTTATACGCGCAGTCAGCCTGATTTACAATACATTTATGTCAATGGTCGTTTTGTTCGTGACAAATTAGTCGCTCAAGCGCTTCGTCAGGCTTATCACGACGTTTTATTTCACGGTCGACACCCGGCTTATGTGCTCTATTTGGAAATTGATCCTGCTTTTGTTGATATTAATGTTCATCCGACAAAACATGAAGTCCGATTCCGAGATCCGCAGTGGGTACGGGATTTTTTAATTCATGCAGTTAAAACTGCATTAGCCCAAGCGAAACCCGGTATCGTTCACCCCTTACCTCAATCGACGGCTGAATATAATCCGATAACGAATTTTGCTCCTACACCACTTATTGAAGGTCAAGGGAATTTATCCTTAATTCAAGAACAGCCTGCCCCTTACACACAAACAATCGTTCATAAACATCCATTAGGTCATGCGCTGGCTCAACTGCAGGGGATTTATATTTTGTCGCAAAACGAAAAAGGGCTTGTTATTGTTGATATGCACGCAGCGCATGAACGCATACTTTATGAGAAAATGAAAAAGCAGTTGGCAGAGGTGGGCCTAGCGATGCAATCTTTATTAGTTCCCATTAACCTATCATTAAATCCGCAAGAAATAACCGCTTGGCAGACCAATAAGGCTCTTTTTGCCCGGCTGGGATTTGAAATTGAATCGTTTGGTCCAGATAAAATTGTCGTACGACGTCATCCTTCTTTATTAAAACCAAAAAATCTCGAAAATTTAATCCGTGATGTGCTTGCTGATTTAATTACTCATAATACCACTTCTCGCGTCGGTGAAAGAATTAATGCCGCACTTGCAACTCTCGCTTGCCATGCGGCGTTGCGCGCCCCTCATTATTTGACCATAGAAGAAATGGAAGCTTTATTGCGAGAAATGGAAAAAACCGAACATGGCGGATTATGCAATCACGGCCGCCCAACGTGGAAACAATTCGATATTGCCGAGTTAGATACTTTCTTTTTGCGCGGACAATAAACGGTGAATAAAAATCCATTTATTGTTTGTTTAATGGGACCAACGGCCAGCGGCAAAACGGATTTAGCTATTGCGTTAGCTCGAAAATTACCGTTTGAAATTATTAGCGTTGACTCTGCTATGGTGTATCGTGGCCTTGACATTGGTACGGCTAAACCTAACGAAGAAGAACTTCAGCTCACTTCGCATCGATTAATTAATATTTGTGATCCTAGCTTTCCTTATTCAGCGGGTCAATTTTATAAAGATGCTTTAAGCGAAATTAAAACGATTGAAATTAGAAATCGAACGCCTTTGCTCGTCGGCGGAACCATGTTGTATTTTCACATTTTGGAGCAAGGATTTTCTGATTTGCCCACCGCTGATGAAACCGTTCGAAAAAAAATACAAGAAGAAGCAGCTCAGCATGGATGGGCAAAAATACATGAAAGATTAAATGCGATTGATCCAAAATCTGCGGCTCGAATTAATCCCAATGACGCTCAGCGAATTCAACGCGCTTTTGAAGTTTATGAAACAACAGGGCAGCCTTTATCTTCGTACCAATCCTTAAAACGTTTTAAAGCATTGCCTTATCAATTCATTAATTTAATACTGGCACCCGAAAATCGAAGCTGGTTACATCAGCGAATTGAAAAACGTTTTGACCAGATGCTAAAAAATAATTTTCTAGAAGAAGTGAGGCAACTCTATAATCGTGGCGATTTAAATTCTGATCTACCGGCTATACGTACGGTAGGTTATCGGCAAGTGTGGAAATATTTGTCGGGAGAGTATGATTATGAAACGATGCGCCACAAAGCTATTGCGGCTACTCGTCAATTGGCTAAAAGGCAACTGACCTGGCTTCGACGCTGGCCGGACGCGAAATGGTTTAATAGCGAAGATAAAGATTTGATCAGTCAAGTAGTGGATTACCTAAAAGGAATAGGGATGTAGACCGGGTGCGATCTCGCGGACCCGGTAGCTAAGTAGTCCGTATGGAGCGAAGCGAAATACGGGGACGATTGACAACACCATTGTTTCCCCGTATTTCGCTTCGCTCATACGGGCTACTTTACTTGTTGAAAACCTACACTTTCAATCGCACCCATGTAGAACTCCTTGCTTGTTTTGAAAAATGCGTGCATATTATTATCGCCTTTTTATAAAGGCTTTTAAAATCCTAAATTGGTTATGGGAGAATACCATGAAAAAAATTTGTGTTGCTTTGTTAATGTTAGGCAATGCATGCGCAGTTTCAGCATTGGCTGCAAATGCGTCTGCACACAACCTGTTAACACCGGCAATGAATCAGTTTTTGCTTGCTGATAATGATCAAGATCAGAATGCTGATGCTTCTAATAATCAGCCAGCGGATCAAGATGACAACACCAGCAATGCGGATCAAAATAACGACCAAAACGATCAAAAAGATCAATCCGACGATCAAATGGACAACAACAGCGATAACGACTAAATTGACTGCATAAACCTTCAAACTCAAACACCCCATTGTTTATGGGGTGTTATCCAATTTATTAAAGTAATAATGACCACTTATCTCACTGTCGACATTCCTAGCCAAACTTTGACCCTTTTTCGAGACAACCAAGTAATCAAGCGGTATCGCGTATCGACTGCCCGGAACGGCCCGGGTGAGCTGATCAACAGTGAAAAAACCCCGCGCGGTTGGCATATCATACGAGCTAAAGTAGGCGAGGGGTGTCCGCCTAATACCGTCTTCGTGGAACGACGGCCTACGGGAGAAGTTTATTCACCAGCGCTTAAACGTCGCTACCCAGACCGGGATTGGGTTTTAACCCGGATTTTGTGGCTGTCTGGTCTGGAAGTGGGTAAGAATCGCTTGGGAAATGTCGATACCATGCGCCGCTATGTTTATATACATGGTTCCGGGGATGAAATCATAATGGGGAAACCGGGTTCCCGGGGCTGCATTCGTATGCACAATCACGATATTATCGAACTTTTTGACGAGGTTTGCGCTGGCGATCGGGTCTATATTGGAGGTTGAGGGTTGTCACTTTGGGAGAGAGGAAGGGCGGGGAATGATTTTACCTCGCTTCAATAACATGATATAAAGGCGCCGTCATGGATCGTATTGATGAAATTCTAAAATTTTGGTTTGGAAGGGTAGAGGAGACTATTGTCCCTTCCGAGAATCGAGCCCGAATCTGGTTTGGGGAAAGCCCCGAGGTCGATCGGGAAATTGCGGAAAAGTTTAGCCAAGACCTTGAGAAGGCTATCAATGGCATGTGTGTCGAATGGGAGAAGAACCCCCGTGGCCAACTAGCGTTGATCATTACTTTGGATCAGTTTTCACGTCATGTCTACCGCGATTCCCCCAAAGCGTTTGCACAGGATGATTACGCGTTAAGTATTTGCGTGAATGGCATCGAGAGGCACGAAGATCATAAACTCAGCCTCATCGAACGGGTGTTCTATTATTTCCCGCTATTGCATTCCGAAGATTTACATCACCATGAAATTTCGATCCGAGGCTATCAAATACTATTTGAACTGGCCTTACCTGAAACACAAGTCATTTATGAAAGCTTCTTTAAATTTGCAAATCACCACCATCATATTATTCGGCGCTTTGGGCGTTTTCCGCAACGGAATGCTCTTTTGGGTCGGGAGTCCACGCCTGAAGAAACTCAATATCTAAACGAGATGAAAGGTTCCTGAGGTAGTAATGCACGAAAAGCAACGCATTTATCGAATCATCTTTAGTCAAGATGAAAAAATTTATGAAATTTATGCTCGATACATTTCGGAAGAAAATCTGATGGGCTTTATCGAGCTTGAGGACTTACTTTTCTCTGAAGGCAACTCCGTTGTTGTAGACCCTTCTGAAGAAAAACTGAAAACAGAGTTTCAGGGTGTAAAACGAAGTTATATTCCTATGCATATGATATTGCGTATTGATGAGATGGAAAAAGAAGGGGCCGCTAAAATTAAGGGTTTAACGCCAAAAGGCAACGTGCATCATCTGCCTAGCGCTTTCAACAAGCCAGCCAAAGATAAGGAATAACCATTGGGCTTTGCCATTATTGACCTCGAAGGCGTGGTGCTTTCGCCGCAAGAGCGTGAATTGCTTCAGCATCCCCAAGTCGCTGGAGTTATTTTATTCACTCGCAACTACGAAAATCCCTCTCAACTCCGTTCACTCATTCAAACGATTAAAAAAATTCGCCCGCTATTTGTAGCTGTAGACCAAGAGGGGGGGCGTGTTCGGCGATTTCATCGAGGATTTACGGATCTGCCGAGCATGCGTTATTTTGGAGATTGTTACCAGCACGACCCGCTCCAGGCACGAAAGCACTTAGAAAACGCGTTGAAAACGGTGGTTCATGAATTAAAGGAAGTGGGGATCGATGTCAATATGACGCCAGTGCTAGACATCGACCAGGGCAAAAACGAAATCATCGGTGAACGCAGTTTCAGTGGTGATCCAAGGGTTGTTGAAGCCTTGGGCAGCGTTGTAATCGATACCCTCCACGCGAATCGAATGCCAGCGGTGGCTAAACATTTCCCGGGGCATGGTGGGGTAACCGCCGATTCCCACCAAGCTTTGCCCATCGATGAACGAGACCCAGAAGCGATTCTTCAGTGCGATTGGCTTCCTTTTTCAGCATTAAGCTCGCGCTTGGACGCTATTATGCCCGCCCATATTATTTATCCGGCTTTTGATGAAAAGCCAGCAACCTTTTCACGTTATTGGCTGCAAGACATGTTGCGGCAACGTCTCAACTTTCGAGGGGTTATCATCAGTGATGATTTAACTATGCAAGGGGCTGCCGTTATAGGCGACTATCCGACTCGCGCCGCTCAGGCGCTGGAAGCGGGCTGCGATTTGTTAACCATTTGCAATAGCCGTGAAGGAGTGATCGCGATTCTGGATAGTCTTCTCCATTACCGCAATCCAGAATCTCAGCAACGGCTTCTAAGTTTTTCACGCTTCACCACGGGCGGGTAATATTAGGGACCCGTTGTATCAAGGAGCTTTGAAAGGAACAAGGCGAAAGTAAAGTAGCCCAATGAAATGGACCCACCCCTTAAAGACGGCGTCATAATGCGCCAACATAGAATTTCTATTTTCAAAAAAAGGAGAAGGTCCATGAAAGATATTAAAATACTGGGTGTTGATATTGCAAAAGATGTTTTTCAACTGTGTGGAATTGATGAGTGGGGTAAAGTGATCTACACGAGACGGGTTAAGCGTGCTCAGTATGTATCCACCGTAGCCAGTCTTAAGGTGGGCTGCGTGGTGATGGAAGCGTGTGGAGGAGCGAACCATTGGTATCGGACGTTTATGGGGATGGGTATCCCAACGCAGTTGATCAGTCCGCAGCACGTCAAACCGTATGTCAAAAGTAACAAGAATGATCGTAACGATGCGCAGGCGATAGCTGAAGCGGCTTCCCGCGCCTCGATGCGGTTTGTGCAGGGTAAAACGGTGGAACAACAAGACGTTCAAGCGCTGTTAAAGATACGCGATCGTTTAGTCAAAAGCCGCACGGCGCTGATCAATGAGATTCGGGGGTTGTTGCAAGAATACGGACTCACGATGGCGCGTGGTGCCAAGCGATTTTATGAAGAGCTCCCGTTGATTTTAGCGAGCGAAGCGGTGGGATTAACACCGCGGATGAAACGGGTGTTGAATTGTTTGTATACCGAATTGTTGAACCGGGACGAAGCGATTGGTGATTACGAGGAGGAATTAAAAGCGGTGGCAAAAGCCAATGAGGATTGTCAACGGGTACAGAGCATCCCGGGGGTGGGTTATTTAACGGCGCTCTCGGTTTATGCGAGCGTGGGTGACATTCATCAATTTCATCGTTCCCGGCAGTTGTCGGCGTTTATTGGGTTGGTCCCTCGACAACATTCGAGTGGGAATAAGGAGGTGTTGTTGGGGATTAGTAAACGCGGCAATGTGATGTTAAGGACGTTATTGATTCATGGCGCCCGTGCGCTATTGCGTCATGTAAAAAATAAAACGGATAAAAAGAGTCTGTGGTTAAAAGCACTCATTGAGCGCCGCGGAATGAATCGCGCTTGTGTGGCGTTAGCGAATAAAAATGCGCCGATCATTTGGGCGCTTTTAACACGCCAAGAAACGTATCGCTGTGGCGCCTAAACACCGCCGTGGGTAAAAAAAAGAATTAACAAAAGGAGACACACCAACCGAGTTCGAAACAATGAGGGCTGATGAAAGTAAGGTAAAACCTGAGGTTGATTAAGCTGATTCATACGGTGGCTCTGTGAAGCCGATAGCCCGATAAGCATCAACCTTGCATAATTCATCAAGGCACCAATGGTGGCCAATTTAAATCGTGATGCCGGATATACGAATGCAACCGCTTTCTTTTCATCAAAACTGATTGTTGACAACAAGGGTGGGTCCATATACGTATGAAGCGAAGCGAAATACGGGAAAACAATGATGTCATCTATTGTCCCCGTATTTCGCTTCGCTCATACGGGCTACTTAGCTGGGTCCCCGCCGGCGCGGGGACGACGGGCTTTATGGTATGGGTAGGGGGGAGGCATGGGATTCCAATTTGAGGTATCATTTTAATTTTTAAACTTTAAATCCCTTCTAAAGGAAGAGGGGTAGGTGAAGGTGTGAGTCCGTTATTAAATACCCATAATTCCATTATTAAAATCGTCCTTCTTCTTATTATCGGCAGCATTGCCAGCTTTTTAGAATGGTTGCTTTACCGTCGATTATTGCCTCGATTCCAGCGACGGCAGCGGGTTTGGTTGCAAGCTTTTTTACAAGCGCTGCATCAACCGTTGCAGGTTTACATCTGGGTCATCATTCTTAGTTTTGTCGCTTCTATCCTGGCAACATTATTTTTTTTCAACGGCGGTTTTACGGATGCCTTATCCTCAACCCGTCTGATTTTCACTTTGGTTGTTATTTTTTGGTTTGCCATGCGGTTTATTCGCTATCTAGAAGATGGAATGACGCATCAAGCCCGTCAAAAAGTGGGTAAGGTTAGCGATGAAACTAGCGTACATGCCATCGCCCAACTAACGCGCGTCGTTATTATTGCCTTCGTTTTGTTAATGTTATTGCAAACGATCGGTATTAAGATATCGGCGTTATTAGCTTTTGGTGGCGTGGGCGTGGCTGTTATTGGTTTTGCAGCAAAGGATACGTTGGGTAATTTTTTTGGCGGCATGATGATTTACTGGGATCGCCCCTTTTCCGTGGGAGATTGGATTCGATCGCCCGATCGACAAATCGAAGGCACTGTCGAAAACATTGGCTGGCGATTGACGCGAATTCGGACATTTGATAAGCGCTCGCTTTATGTTCCTAATGGAATTTTATCCAATGTGGCTGTTGAAAACCCTTCACGAATGACAAATCGACGTCTCAAAATTATTGTCGGCGTGCGTTATTCGGACGCCAGCAAAATTATGGATTTAGCCAAAGCGATTGAAGAAATGTTGCGAAACGATCCTGAAATTGATGTAACCCAAACTTTATTTGTTAATTTATTCGAGTTCGCCCCTTCTTCGTTAAATATGATGGTGTACACTTTCACAAAAACAACGGAGTGGGTAAAGTTTCAAGCCATTCAGCAAAAAATAATGTTAAAAATTATAAATATCATTACCACTTATGGCGCTGAGTGTGCTTTCCCTACGCAAACAATTCACGTCCCGGAAGGGTTATTAGTAAAAAAAGAAAAAGGAGAAAATGATAATGAATATGCTGATCGAGGCAACGAAAAAGAGCGACGAGGTTCAGATGATTTTACCTGAACATATTCGTGAAGTATTTAAAACAGCCACTTGCCTCCATTCAAAAACGGAAGTTGAAGCCGCTCTGGACACACTGGCCATAGAAATCAGCCACGCATTGTCTTCTTCAAATCCTATTTTTTTATGCGTTGTCGTGGGCGGTATTGTTCCGCTTGGCAATTTATTGCCGCGCTTGGATTTTCCGCTTGAAGTGGACTACGTCCACGCAACCCGCTATCGCGGCGAAACGCGAGGTAAAAATTTAGAATGGAAAGCAGAACCCACTTGCAACATGAAGGGTCGCACGGTTTTAGTCGTCGATGATATCCTCGATGGGGGTCTCACTTTAGGCGCTATTATTGATTATTGCAAAAAACGCGGAGCGGGAGAAGTTTATTCCGCCGTTCTTGTGGACAAATGCGACGCTCGTTTGCCTGGTGGCCATCAACACGCCGACTTTACCGGCTTGGAAGTGGGTAATCACTATGTTTTTGGTTATGGAATGGATTATAAAGGCTATTTACGTAACGCGCCCGGAATTTACATGGTCGCTCCTGAGTATGAATAAAAAAAATGGAGGATTAATTTATTACCCCTTCACAGGAACGATTTTAATTAATACACCATAAAGCAGGAAATCCACATAATTTAATTCATTACTTCGCATGCGACGATTTTGTGAAAGATAAAAATAGTTAGAATTATTTTTAAACACTAAATTTAACGCCACGTTCAAGTAACGTTGAACACTGACACGGACGGTGCCCTCCACATTATTGCCTTGAATAAGACGGGTTCGAGCATGAGGGGCATCGACTACTGCCTGCCGCCAAGCGATATGTAATAACGTATGATAAGCTGGACTTTGGTCTAACCGGTGCTGTTCGTTTTTTAAAATAAATTGTGAAGGGGGTAAAGAATAAATCGGTCGCGCACGATTAAAATTAATGCTGCCAGCATCCAGGCCGGGCCATTGTTCTTCCGATTCATTTTGAGCAGAAAAATGTGAAAAAATAATCATTTCAATCTGATAATCTTTTGCCTGCGCCTGGACGCAGCCAAAAGAGAGAATTAACAAGAGCAAAAGTTTCTTCATACCTTATTGTACCTGAACAATTAATTGTCGTAAAAAACAACAGGTTTCTTGCATAACGTGAATGTTGTGAATACAGGCCAACTGAGCGTATAGCGTCGATTTTTGCTTAAAGAGATAATGTAAATAAGCGCGGCAGAAGTGCTGGCAAGTGTAGCAGCGGCATCCCGCCAATAGGGGGGTTTCATCTTTAGCGTAAATGCTTTTCTTGATCTGAATCCGACCGTTTTCCTGTTCGCTGATGAATCTCACCCATCCATTCTCCACAACACAGTGCCCATGATAAAGTGCTCCATGCCGGGCATTTCGTGTTGGGGCGACACAATCAAAAATGTCGACTCCTGCCGCCACCACGTCGATTAAATCTTGAGGGGAGAGCCCCACTCCCATGGCATAACGTGTTTTCCCCTCGGGCAAAAGGGGCCTCACCCAGTCGATAATCTGACAAGTTTTTGCCATATCGAAACCAATCACCTCACCACCGATAGCAATGCCATCTAAGTCCATATCAACGACACTCTGCGCGCTTTTTTCCCTGAGGTCTCGAAAACTACCGCCCTGGATAATACCAAACAAGGCTTGCCGATGCCCGTAAAGTGAACAGGGTGATTGGAGGTGCGCTTGTTTTGATTTGGCAAGCCAGTAATGCGTTCTCTGCAAGGCACCTAAGGCGGCTTCGCGACCGCCATTTTCCGGGGTACATTCATCGAAAGCCATTATAATGTCAGCACCAATGGCTTTTTGAGTATCAATAGAGGATTTTGGGGTTAAATGGATGAGTTTTCCCGTTGTGGGATGTTTAAAATGAGCCCCTTCCTCATCAAAGGTACAAATTTCCCGATTTTTGGACAGACTAAAAACTTGAAACCCCCCACTATCCGTCAACATCGGCTTATCCCATCCCATAAACGCGTGCATTCCCCCCGCCGCTTGAATCACTTCCAAGCCCGGAGCGACTAACATGTGATAGGTGTTCCCCCCCAAAATAATTTGACTGTGTGCGGCCACCAAATCGTGCGGCGTTAAATGGTTAGCGAATGCCCGAGTTCCCACTGGCATAAAAGCGGGGGTGACCACTTCACCATGGGGTGTGGTTATTTTGGTTACACGAGCATGGTTTGTTTTTGATCGTTGGATAATTTCAGTTTTGAAGGTGTTTTGCATGTAAATAACCGTTACAGATCAGTAAAAATTCCTGAGTCAAAATCCAGCCCGGCTTATTTTACTCTTCCGTATTCCAATTGCACATTTTTAATTTCGTTGATTAGCTGTGGATTGCTGCTGAAGCATTTATACGATAAACTACGTTTAAATAAAGGAGAAATACCATGGCAAAAGGATATTCTATGGCCAAAAGTTGGGCGGCGTTGATTGGTCGAATTCTGATATCGCTCATTTTTATTATTTCCGGGATTCATAAGATTACCGGTTTTGATGCTACCGTCTCGACGTTGGCTCAAACAGGGTTGCCATCACCGCAGTGGTTATCGATTCTATCGATCATTTTTGAGCTGGGTGGGGGAATATTGGTCTTTTTTGGCTTATTTACCCGCTTTGGTGCTTTTTTACTGTTGGTGTTTGTTCTCCTAGTGACTTTTGTCTTTCATCGGTTTTGGGTGCATGAACCCTCTGATATGCTGAACCAAATGCACCATTTCATGAAAAATTTCTCCATCATCGGCGCTTTGCTTTACATCATGGCCTTTGGTGCTGGTCGCCTTAGTTTCGATAGCGGGCGTTACCGACGTGCTGAATAAAAAATAAGCAACGGGTCTTATTGTTTTAATTCTTTCTGGCAGCGTTCCAAATAGATTTGTGAGGCTTGATCGTCCGGTAAAATGGATAGACACTTTTTAAGCTGCGCTAGCGCTGTTTTAAATTTTCTTGCATTAAAATCGCGAATGGCCGCCTCGTAATGGGGCATTATCGAGACCTTCTTATCGATAATTGTTTGTTCGTCAGCATCAAAAACTTCATAAACATTAATTTGTTTTTTCTTATCGATTGAAGAAACCTGATCCAGAAATCGGGTATGGAATTGCGATGAGAGTTTGATTTCTTGATAAACCGGCTCGGTAATGAGAATTGCAACGCGAAAAAGACGCGTGAGTGAATTAAAACCGGTAGCGCGGTTTACGGGAGATCCTAAAAGGACAATTCCCATTCGATCATCAGAACCCGCGATCCCCAATTCCGCCAATCCTGAAGTGATGCTTACGCCGATTGAAATATCTGTCTGTTTCGTGGATTTGATTTTCTTCAAGCGATGGATCATTTGAATCGCACTTTGAATAGCCGCAACACTTGCTTGCGCACCACCGAACAAAGCCAAAATCGCATCGCCAAAATATTTCACGACAAAGCCATCGTGTTGACGAATGACGGGGGAAGAAGAGCTTGTATAGGTGTTAATATATTGAAAGGTCTTGGGCACATCGGAAACATTCGCCATGGCAGTGAAGTTAACAATGTCTGCAAATAAAACGGTAGAAGGTTTATCGACATGAGCACCGCTTTTCATAGCATCTACCGTTTTTATATTTAAAAATTCCAAGGCTTCATGCGGAACAAACCGACTGCAGGAAACTAGCAATTTTTCTTGAGCTTCAATGGCTTTTTATTGTTCCTCAATAATGGTGCGATTGGCTTTAATAGCGCGTTGTTCCATTGCTTCTTTTGACTTTGTTACGTAATTGAAAAAGGCCGATAGTGCAAAAGCATGTATAACGACTTCGATACTCAAAATAAAATTAGTGGGCTGTCCGAAGAAAATATCAAATGATATTACGTGCAATTCATGGAGCACGCCGAGGGCGGTCATAACTAATAACACTAACGTGCCCACTAAATAATAATAAGCCGGTGTGTACTTTTTAAAACTTAAGTAAAGGGAAATGACGCCGAAAACTAAATAGATAAACAATATATAGACACCCACAGTTTGTCGCGTCAAGCGAACATCAATGAGAGTTAGCGAAAAAGCTAAAATGACTCCGAAAAGATAGGCTTGAATGATTCGATAAATTCTCGGCAAAAAATGTTTTACTTTTAAAATGACAGGATCAAAAGTACCATAAAAGACGGCAACCAGCATGGCTAATAAAACGGCTAAATAAGTGTAAACCGGTGTCGATAACACAAAATAGGGGATTACGTTAATCGTTCCATCCAAAACCGCTAGTCCCAATAAGAAAGAAAAAATATACAACGCATAAATCAAGTATTCTTTTTTCATTAAAATGAGAAAAAGAATAACCGAATATGGTAATAATAAGATTACAGAAGCATAACAAACGCCAATTACAAAATAGCTCTTATTAAGAACGTTTAGTTCAAAGCGGGGTCTTATCAATCGAAAATCGTTTTGAAGTGATACACCCACTGTGTAACTAGAAGTATAAAATTGGTATTTCGTGTGTGGCGGTATAGAAATATAAAATAACGAATAATGATATTCTCCTAATCCCCGGGGGTGCTTGAATATATCGCCGTTCGACGTGATTTCGTAGATGGTCCAGCCGGGATCAACCCCTCTGCCGCTAGTCAAATAGTAAGACTGAAAATGATCGGTTTGATTATCCACTGAAAAACGAAACCAAATTATAATATTAATATATTTTGCAATGTAATTAGTATCGTGCTTTTGAAAAGGATAAATTTCGGGATATTTTAAAAAATCTTGCAAGGTTAATTGATGAGTGGGGTCCAAATACATTTCCATATAAGGCGCCATACTTCGATATTCGTCTTTGGCGTCGTCGGTCAAAACAAGAGTGCCCGCATAAGCATGCGTTATTGATAATAATAGCCACAAAAGACCTATTAGCCTAACCAGTTTGTACTGCATAAATTCGCACCGGGGTCGTTATGCCTTTAGGCGTGACTTCGTCTAAATAGCGCGCTGTAATATTCGCTTGATCCAGATCAACATGCTGCTTGAGCGATTCACTAATTAAAACAGGACTTTTGTAAGTTTCATTATAATTAAGTAATCGAGCACAAAGATTCACCGTATCTCCGATAACAGTACCCTCCAAACGGTTAGCTTCGCCTACCATGCCGAACATCACATCGCCACCATGCAAGGCAATATCGACGGATATATTTTTTTTAAGGCCTCACGGTTAAAAAAAGAGGAAATCTCAAGAGCCGCTTTAACCGCCATTACATTAGGATAATTAAATAAACTTAACACGCCATCGCGCATAAATTTATCGATAGCGCCGTGATATTGATTGATAATTTTTTCGATACTTCTTACGGTTTCGTTATAGATTGTAAACTGGTGTGAGTGGGCGTCAGTATTATTATTTTCATAGCTAATTTTAAAATGGATGAACATTACCGTCATTTTTTTAACGATAGAATCGCCAAAATTAACTGCCAAAATACTTTCTTTATCCAAAATAGGTAATAAATTTTCAGGAACAAATTTTTGATAAGTTTCTAAAACTTTTCGTCGGTGTATTAAATGCTGGCGTTGCATTTCTCGATGTTTGATTAATTTGCTTTTTAAATTTTCTCTGATAGCTGCTTTCTGCTTGATCGCCGATTCGTATCTATTAACCAAGCTAGAAGCATTGACGATTAAACCCGCATTGAGTGTAAGATAGCTTATATAGGCCAAACCAAAGGTCCTCGCTGTTTCTAATAGCGGTTCGTTCCTAAACTCGATTAATAACACAGCAAATGTGATTAAGAGTAATCCAATGAGATAATGGTAAACAATATTTTTTCCCGTTTGTACGGATCGCAAATAACCAATCAATAAAAGTAAACAGCACGTTAGCAAAAAAACAGCGCTAAAATTCTGTTTTGATAATATTGAAATGAGATAAGCCACTGGAAATGCCCCTATTAATGTGAACGTGTAGAGCGGGCGATTGGGAAAATGACGTATCTTTGGCTTACTCATGTGAAAACCAAATATCAAATAAGTGACGCCAAACAATACCGTTACAATTTCTTTCAAATAACTTTCCCATTGAGCATAAAAAAAGAAATCGAGACTTTCCATGCTTACCACTAAGAACGCAAATGCAAAAATCAGCAGAGCAATGTAATATAAATAATCTTTGTTCCACGTTTGAAAAAATATCACCAGGGAGTGCAAGATAAGATAGAGTGGCATAGCAACCAGAATGCCAATCCACAGTTGCCTTTTGATGAGTTCAAAGGCGTAGCGATAGGGCGTCATCAATACAAAATTGAACGTTATTGGGTCCGTAAATTGCGCTTTTCGTTTGAGATAGATCGTCTGCGTTGAAGCGCCGGGAATCGTGACAGGCAAAGCTGTTTTGCGACAACCAACAAAAGGATTGCGAGGCGTACCGGCTTTTTCACCTTGGGGAGGATAGAGATCCCACTGACAACGGTTATCACTGCTGACTAAGTACCACGTTTTTTGCTGAGGCGAAGCATTCTGAATAGAAAATTTAAACCAAACCGCTTCACCTTTTTTCTGAACCGAGGGAAGGGTCGCAAGGGGCTGAAATTGGCGAGTGTATTCCGGTGTCTGAATAGTGGCGAAGGGAACCGTGGACGCTGTAATGAGCCAATTTAATGCTTCGTTGGTAAAATAATAAATCTTATTATTCGATAACTGGATAGGGAGGGGTGCTGCAATTAATACATGAGGTAATAGAAAATAAAAAAGCGTCAAAACGACGATACATCCTTTTTTGCTCCAGGATGCTTTCCTGCGCATCTGCATAATATAATGCCACTCGAATAATGGTTTTTTCTCGAGCAACCTCAATAAATTTTGAGGGATTTCACTTGAGTATATGTTAGCAGTAAAGTTTACGTAATTCAACGCATTATTGGCGGTTTTGAGAGCTCCTTATTGAATCAGTAAAGCGAAATCGGTATAGTCTAGCCATGTCAGAAAAGCGGGTCGAAAAAAAACTGATTCATTATGTTAAAAAAGCGCTAAACGATTACCGTATGATCAATACCGGCGATCGGGTCATGGTGTGTTTGTCCGGGGGTAAAGACTCCTACACCCTGCTCAGTCTGCTGAATTCAATTCGGATCGAAGGCAATTACAAGTTTGATATCTTCGCTTTCGTGCTGGATCAATCGCAGCCGGGATGGGATGACAGCGCACTGCGAGGATGGCTGGATGATAAAAAAATCCCTTACGAAATTTTAACTCGCGACACCTATTCTATTGTCAAAGAAAAAATCCCGGCCGGTAAAACGTATTGCTCTCTTTGTTCGCGCCTTCGTCGCGGTATCATTTATCGGTACGCCGAAGAGCAGGGGTTTAGCAAAATCGCATTAGGACACCACCGCGATGATTTGATTCAGACGCTGCTGATGTCTGTTTTTTACAATGGACAGATTCGATCGATGCCGCCTAAGTTATTAAGCGATAACAAACGCCATGTCCTTATTCGTCCCTTGGCTTATTGCCAAGAAAGAGACATTATCAAATATGCAATGGAGCAACAATTTCCTTTAATTCCTTGTAATTTATGCGATTCGCAAAAAAATTTAATGCGCCAACGTGTTAAGCGTTTAATCAGCGATTTGGCCAAGGAAAATCCCAAAGTGCCGAGCAATATGCTGCGAGCGCTTAGCAACATCAAACCTAGTCAATTGATGGACCATGAACTTTGGAATTTTCGGGAACTGAATGTTGATTAGCTGAGCGGCCAGGCCCACAGGATCAGTGGAAGGGAAAGCACTAATACCACGATTTCCAGCGGTAATCCTAGACGAATGTAATCAAAAAATTTATACCCGCCCGGGCCCATGACAAGTGCATTGTTTTGATGACCAATGGGCGTTAAAAAAGAACAAGAAGCGGCAATGGCCACTGCCATTAAAAAGGGATCAACGCTAGCATGAATGGAATGAGCAATACTGACCCCTATAGGGGCCATAACGACAGCGGTGGCTGCATTGTTCATAAAATCAGATAAAGTCATGGTAATGATCATGACTAAGCCCAGAATGATAAACGGTGGGTAATCTTTCGTGAACGAAGAAATAAAATGAGCAATCAGAGTAGTCCCACCCGTACTTTGTAAAGCTTCCCCCACAGGAATCATAGCCCCTAATAAAATAATCACGGGCCAGTCGATACTTTCGTAAATTAACCGCGTTGGCAGTAAGCGGAATAAAAGCAATAGGATAACCGCGCCGCCAAATGCAACTTCGACAGGAACCCACTGCACCCCGGCTAAAAAAATAGCAAAAATAAAAATGATAATGGGAAGAAAAGCCATTCGTTTCATGCCGACATCCAATCCGCGTTCGAGCAAAGGCAAAAATCCCAAGCTCGCCACGTTTTCTTCTAGGACATCGACGGGTCCTTGTAATAAAACAACGTCGCCGGCACGAAAGTTTATTTCACGAAGCCGCTCTCTAAAAGGATTTCCTTGACGCGCAATAGCCAGCAAATTTAAGCGATAACGCGCTCGGAGTCGAATTGATTCTGCTGAGCGATTTTCTACACGAGAGCCGGGAGGAACCACCGCTTCGACGATTCCTACCTCTTTTGATTTTAATACTTCCGATGATATTTTTTTGTCGCCCACTAACTCAATTTTGCCCGCTTGTAATAATTCTTGTAGGTCTTCTGAAGAAATTTCGACGATTAACACATCGTGGGGCTGTAATTTTTCAT